>JAIXRH010000126.1 GCA_027485285.1 Comamonadaceae bacterium
AAGGACAGCGTAAGAGGTAACACCTCTCCACCGTGAGGTGAGGATCAGAGCAACAGAGACGAGCCGATTGAGTTCGGGTGAAACGGGCAATCTCTACGCGCAGCAATACCAAGTAGGCCAACGTTGAGGCGGTCCGCTGAGTTGGCGGGTAGGTAGCACCGAGCCGAGTGGGTGACCCTCGGCCCAGATTAATGACGGTCACGCGTGGGGCAACCCGCGTGCACAGAATCCGGCGTATCGGCGAGCTTCACACCATTATTTTCTTTGAGACGGTTGCCCTTGGCTTTGGCTGATGCATGCCTCATTTTGAAAGACCGAGATGTCACGCATCACGTCTGACGCGCATTTTGAAAAACCTGTCGTGCAAGAAACGGCAACGGCCAAGTCGATGTTGTTTTCAGACATCGACATTCAAAGTTGCATGAGCGTGGCGCGGCCCGACGAGTTGCAGTTTGAATACACGCGCTTGATGATGGGCGTGTTGTTGTTTCAGCCACAGCCCAAACGCATCTTGATGGTGGGCTTGGGTGGCGGCTCGCTGGCCAAGTTTTGTCACAAACATTTACCCCATGCGCACACCACGGTGGTGGAGATCAATCCCCATGTCATCGCGCTGCGCCAAAGCTTTTGCATTCCTGATGACGATGCGCGCTTTCAAGTGGTGAAGATGGACGCGGCGCACTTCATGGCGCAGACCGAGCAAACCTTTGATGTTGTGTTTGTGGACGGGTTCGATCAACACGGCATGCCTGAGCAGCTGTGCTCGCCGCAGTTTTATTTAGACTGTCGCCGTGTGCTCAACATGGGCGGCGTGGCCGTGGCTAACCTGCACCGCTTCAGCGCTTACCGCGATGTGTATGTGGACCGCATCGAGTCGGCATTTGATGGTGCGATGTGGGTGGTCAACGCGCCTGGCACGACCAACTGCGTCGTGTTTGCCATGCATGGCGATTTGAAAGACACCAAGCTCAGCTATAGCAAACACAAGCCTTCACACATGAGCGAGGAGGCGTGGACGCAAATCTCACCCAGTGTGGCGCGGGTGTTTTTGGCCACGCAAGACAAGATGAACGGTTAATGCGCCACCAAGTCGATGACGCGGCGTTGGTGTGCGACATGGGTGCCCATGAACCCTTTTTGTGAAAAGTAGGTTTCCATGGCCGGTCTGAATTCTTCAGGGCCCACTGTGCGTAGATTGAAGTCCCCGTTGAAGCCCTGCACGTCTCGGTCGAACTCCACCGCCGCCAGCTGGCGCGAGGTGAGGTGGGCCAAACTACAAAGCCAGTGAAAGCTCCGCGCTGGGATGCGTGCCCCAGTGGCCACAGCCACGATGACATCTTCACCTTGCCATTGCAGTTGGTCCGTCATCACGATCACGCCGGACAAGTTGGGCCGCATGGTCTGTGGCAAGAGCGAGCCTTCTTGTCGCCATGCGCAGTGAAAACTTTGGCAGGGATTTTGGGGCCGTTCGTTGTAAATGCCGCAGCCTTGGCCAGTGCAGTGCGTGCAAGCGGCACCTAGGTGCGCTTTGGCAATGGGGTGTTGGATGTCAAGCCAGCCTTCGCAACATGCGGTGCAAGGCTGACAGTTTCTTTGGTTGATCGCTGGCATGCGCCAACGTTAAACAGCGCACGGCTGGGCGTGTGTGACGTCTGCGTCATTCGAATGTGTGATGACTCAGATGTCATCAACTGGTGAGGCTGCGAATACGCTCTACATGGGCCAACAGTGAACGCATGGCCACAGGCCACAGTCGGGGCGGCACATCGTCATAGGCATGGCTGACCCAGTCGTCCATGCTGCCTTCTGGGTGTTGTTGCATCACCTTCAAAATTTTGGCCTCGCGTTTGAGGCGGTGCGCTTTGAGGTGGCTGATGCAGGCACGCGCATCGTGCGGCTCGCCCCACACATTGCCCAGCACATAGCCGTGCGCGGGAAAGATGAAGTTGATCTGGTCTTGTTCGCAGGCGGCAATTAAGGCATCGAGTGAACTCAAATAGTCGTTCATGTTGCCATCGGGCGGGTCGATGACGGTGGTGCTGCCGTTGAGCACATGGTCGCCGCTGAACAACAAACCGTCTTCTTCCAACACCAAGCACAGGTGGTTGGCTGCGTGGCCAGGTGTATGCACCACACGCAAGGTGTGGGTGATGTCGCTTGGCAAGCCATGGCTTGCCAGCACCAGCCGCTCGCCATGGGTCAGTTCGCGATCGGGGGTGAACGCACTGTGCGCTCGCGCCGTGGCGTGCGAGGCGAGGCCAAGAATGGGGGGCTTGTGCCCATGTTGTTCGCACAGGGCTTGCAGCGGCGCAGCACCTGGCGAGTGGTCGGGGTGCGAATGGGTGCAAATGATGTGGCGGATGTTGCCGCCAGCGGCTCGCCACAGGCGGTCTAAATGTTCGAGGTCTGCAGGGCCAGGGTCGATGGCGGCATAGCCCGTATCGGGGTCACCCACCAGATAGCTGTTGGTGCCTGGGCCAGTCATCACACCAGGATTGGGGGCGGTGAGGCGTTGCACGTTTTTCAGCAACAGCACTGGCTGGTCGGTCACCCAGTCGAGGTGGTGCAGCATTTGCCCATCGGGGCAGGTCAGGGCGAGCTCACCAAATGGCGCTTCATGCGCCAGGTAGCGCGCCTCTTTGCCGCCCAGCCAGCCCGCACGTTGCGCCAAGGCCGAGGTGGATTGACGGGGTGGGTGTACGAGTTGGGAAGAACGTGGCATTTGCCTATTATGAAGAGACTGGGCCTACCTAGACCTACCTAGTGTTTACCCTTGCGTAAAAGCCGCATGGATTTTTTGTAGGCTTGGAATCACAATTTGGCTTAGCTATTTTTACTGGAGTGAATTACATGCAACGACGCACATTCAAAACTGCCCTTGGTTTCGCGCTGACTTTGGCCGCGCTTAGCGTTCCCCAACTGGCTGTCGCGCAAGCATGGCCCACCAAGCAAGCCATTAAGTTGGTGGCTGTGTTCCCACCTGGTGGTTCGGTGGACCAAGTGGCCCGCATCATTGCGCAGCCCTTGTCGCAGCAGTTGGGACAAAGCGTCATTGTGGAAAACCGGGGTGGCGCATCAGGCGCGATTGGCACTGCGGCAGTCGTGCAGTCGGCCCCCGATGGCTACACCTTCGCTGTCGTGTTTGACACGCACGGTGTGAACCCCGCCCTTAACCCCAACTTGCCTTACGACACCCAAAAAGACCTGACACCGCTGGTGTTGGTGGGCACATCCCCCATGGTGCTGGCCACGCACGTCAACTCAGAATACAAAACTTTCAAAGACGTGGTGGATGCCGCCAAGGCCAAAAAGAACGTGAGTTTTGGCAGTATCGGCAACGGCAGTTTGGGGCACTTGGCCATGGCTTTGATGGGCAGAGATGCTAATTTGGAATGGACACACGTGCCTTATAAAGGCGGCGGTCCCTTGATGAGCGATGCCATTTCGGGTCACGTGCCTTTGTCGATTGCGTCGGTCTTTGTGACCAAGCCTCATATCGACAGCGGTCGTATGCGCCCACTCGCCGTGACCACCAGCAAGCGTGCGGCTGATTTGCCCAACGTGCCCACTGTTTCAGAAAACGGCTACCCCGGTTTTGAAGCGCCGGCTTGGTGGGCTCTTTTGGCTCCCGCCAAAACACCACCCGAGATCGTCAAACGCATGAACGAAGAGCTCAACAAAGTGTTGAAGAACCCCGAAATTGCGAAGAAGTTGGATGCACAAGGCATTGACATCATGGGCGGCTCCCCCGCGCAAGCAGGTGCTTTCATTGACAAGCAAATGGCCATTTGGGCCAAGGTTGTGAAAGACAACGGCATCAAGGCTGATTGATGCGTTTGAAGGTTTTGTGAACTTTGATTTATTCTTTGACTCGGCTTATTTGCCATATGCCGCGCTAGGCGCTGTTCTGGTCGGTTTGTCAAAAGGGGGCTTGCCGTCAACGGGAACGTTGGCGGTTCCCATCTTGTCACTGGTCATGTCGCCCATCAAGGCAGCGACTTTGTTGCTGCCCATTTATGTGATTTCAGATGCTGTGGGTGTCTGGTTGTACAGAAAAAATTTCAGCCCTTGGAATTTGAAGGTGCTGATACCTGCTGGTGTTTTTGGCGTCTTTGTGGGATGGCTCACGGCGTCGATGATTCCCGAACAGATGGTGACGCTTTTGATTGGCCTCATTGGCGTGTTGTTTTGCCTCAACACATGGCTGCGCAAAAAACCAGCAGGGTTACCCAAACCTCCCACCTTGTTGCCGGGTTTGTTGTGGGGCACTTTGTCAGGATTTACCAGCTTTATTTCCCACGCAGGAGCACCGCCCTATCAGGTGTATGTGTTGCCCCAGCAATTGTCAAAGACAGTGTTTGCTGGGACGTCCACCTTGGTGTTTGCTGCCATCAACTTTGCCAAAGTATTGCCTTATCAAAATTTGCGGCCCTACGACATGGCTGCCATGACGGATGCCTTGGTATTGATCCCATTCGCCATTGGCGGCACTTTTTTAGGTGCAGTGTTAACCAAAAAAATTCCAGATGTCTTGTTTTTTCGCTTGATTCAGATGGGTCTTTTTGCAATTTCACTCAAGCTCATTTGGAGTGCGCGTGACGTGTTTTATTTTTGAGGATGTAGAGCCATGTCAATTCAACAAGATGACTTTCAAGCCTTCATGCCCTACCCGCCCACGCCCGTTGCGCATGCGGCACAGGGCGTTTTAGCGGGTTTGACTTTCGGGGTCAAAGACCTGTTTGATGTGGCGGGCTATCCCACCAGCGCAGGTCAGCCGCACATGCTTGCCTTGTCTGGCATCAAGACAAGGACTGCACCCTTTGTTCAGCGGTTTTTAGATGCGGGTGCGGAGTGTGTTGGTAAAACTGTCACGGATGAGTTGGCCTTTTCGCTCAACGGCCAAAACGCACACTTTGGCGCCCCACTCAATGGCGCAGATCCTCAGCGCTTGAGTGGCGGCTCTTCTTCAGGCTCGGCCTCTGCCGTGGCCAATGCGCTGTGCGATTTTGCATTGGGTTCTGACACGGGGGGCTCTATTCGTGCGCCTGCCAGTCATAACGGGTTGTTTGGTTTACGCCCTACGCATGGACGTTTCGATATGTCGGGAAGTCATGCATTAGCGCCCAGCCTAGATGCGCCCGGATGGTTTGCGCGTGATGTGGATGTATTTACCCGTGTTTCTGAGCTGGTGTTGTCTGAACCCTGCAAGACCCAAACTGCGCGTTTGATCTTGGGCCAAGAGTTTTGGGACTTGTTGACCCCTGGCGTGCAAGCCGCGTTGAAGCCTGCACTGGATGCACTAGAACAGGCATTTGGAAAAATAGAAGTTGCCAATGTGCTGAACACCTCTTTTGATGAACTCACCATGGCATTTCGTCATACCCAAGGCTGGGAAGCATGGCAGGTGAATGGGGAGTTTATTCGTCGCTACCAACCCTTGCTTGGACCCGGCGTGGCACAACGGTTTGAGTGGTCGAGCCAAGTCACGCAGCAGCAACATGACCATGCGCAAACGATGCGAGAGAAGATCAAGCTTCATTTGACCCATACATTGGGGGCAGATGGTATTTTGGTGTTGCCCACCATGCCAGACTGCGCACCGCTGGTGCAACAGCCCGAATCAGATTTAGAAAATTACCGTGCTGCAAGTTTGAAGTTACTCAGTTTGGCTGGTGTATGCGGCTTTCCACAAATCAGCCTTCCGCTGGCGCATCACCAGGGTGCGCCTCTTGGTATTTCATTGCTCGGCTTGGCACACAGCGATGCACGCTTGGTTGGCATGGCTCAGCAAGTCGCGCAGGTGGCAGGGCTCGCATCACAGTCTCGTTAATATTCAAGTTATCTCACACAGGAGTTATGCATGAAGTCTTTGATCAGCGCGCGAGCACCTTATTCAGCCATCGTGGATCGACCCAAGTTGCAGTTGCCCAACAACGGTCGCATGTGGGTTTGGCTCATTGTGAATGTGGAGCACTGGAGTATTGAGCGAGCGATGCCTCGCACGGTGTTGAGCCCTCCCATGGGACAACCGCTGCTGCCAGATGTGCCCAATTGGGCTTGGCATGAGTACGGCATGCGTGTGGGTTTCTGGCGCATCTATGACGCCCTCAATCAACGTGGCATCGTGCCCACGATGGCAACGAACGGCATTGTGTGCGACTCCTATCCTCGCATTGTGGAATCAGCGCTGAAGAAAGATTGGGAAATCATGGGGCATGGTTTTGTGCAAGGCCCTATGCACAAACTTGAAAATCAACAAGAGGCAATTCAAGCCACGGTCGACACCATCAAGCGCTTTTCAGGGAAAGCACCGGTAGGCTGGGAGAGTCCAGGTCTCACCGAGGACGATCACACCCTTGACTGCTTGTCTCAGTCGGGCATTGAATATGTGGCAGATTGGGTGTTGGATGACCAGCCCATCTGGTTGGACGCACAGCCTAAACCCGTGTTGTCTGTGCCATATACCGTTGAGATCAATGACATTCCGATGATGCTGTTGCAGCAAAACCGATCTGAAGAAATGCTGCTTCGCGGAATTGATCAGTTCGAGCGTCTTTGGCAAGAGAGCGAAACCATTCCGCGTGTCATGGCCATCAGCGTGCACCCTTATGTGACAGGTGTCGCACACCGCATTGGGTATTTTGAAAAGCTGTTGGACCACATCCAGTCTCGCGCTGGTGTGGTGATTCAAACAGGTGAAGAAATTTCAAATTGGTATCGCAAGCAAGTGCCTTATTGATCTGCTGTGGCTTGTAAAAAAACGCTGAACGTTTTCACGTTCAGCGTTTTTTATTGCGATTCAACCGCTGCACTTCTCACTGAGATTTGCGATCAAAGCGTGGCCTCTCCGGCTTCGAGAATGACGTTTTCTACCACCCCTGCACCTGAACGGCGGAAAGCGGCCGCAGCCACATACTCTGGCGATTCAAAACACGTGACGCCAGCTTCTAGGGATGGAAATTCAATCACGACAAAGCGCTTGAATGTTTCCGGCCCCTCCATGATTTGAAAGCGACCACCGCGTGCCAAAACTTTGCCACCGTATTTTTTAATAATTCCAGGAACCTGATCGGTGTACTTTTTGTATTCCACTGGATCATGAATCAAGGATCGCGCAAGCCAATAAGCAGCCATTTTTAAGGTCCTTTTGAAAGTTAAGAAGTCGCCACAGCATTGCCTAAGTTAGGCAGCCAGGTTGCGATTTCGGGGAAGGCAATGATGAAAAGAATGGCGGTGAGCAGTGCAATCCAATAGGGCACGCACCCTCGGAAGATTTCCCCGTTCTTTAGATCTTTTTCATCCGTGATCGCCGCTTTGACCGTGAAGACCAAAATCCCGAAAGGTGGCGTCAGCAGTCCTGTTTCAATGGCCAAGATGCCAATGATTGCGAAAGCGATGGGATCAAAGCCCAATGCGACAGCAATGGGCGCAAAAACTGGCACGGTCAGCAAGATGATTGAGATCGAGTCGATCAGTGCACCCAAGATGAACCAAACCAAAATCATCAATGCCAAGATGGCGTAGGGTGATAAGCCAGAGGCCAAGAAGAAATCTTTGGCAGCACCTGTAACCCCTGTCATTGACAGCACGCGGGAGTAAAGCTGAGCGGTGACTAGCAAAAGCAGCAGCGGTGCCGATGTTCGTCCAACAGAAATCACAGCTTCCAGCATTTCTTTCATTTTCATGCCGCGTGCGACTGCCAAAATCAAGGCGAGTGTGGCGCCAACGCCCGCACCCTCAGTGGGGGTGAAAGCGCCCAGCCAAATGCCTCCTAGCACCAAAATAACCAGCGCAAGGATGCCCACCGTGCTCCACAAAATCGTACGCAAGTCTTGCTCAGGTTGCTGTGCGTGCAAGTCACGTGCCGCTTTTTGAGCAGCGGGCAAGTTATCGCCTTCGCCGACGCGATGCGGCTGCGTGACGGCGACCCAAATGATGTAGATGATGTACAAGGTCACCACGATCAGTCCGGGAAGGATGCCAGCGATGAACAATTTGCCAATGGCCAACTCGGTCAGCACGCCCCACACAATCATCAAAACAGAAGGGGGGATGAGCATGCCCAAACAGGCACTGCCAGCTATACATCCCAGAGAAAACTGGCGCTCATAGCCGTAGCGGCGCATTTCGGGATAAGCAATTTTTGAGAAGGCTGCGGCGGCAGCAATTGATACCCCGGTTACAAAAGCGAAGACGGCATTGGCCAATACGGTGGCCACGCCCAAGCGACCCGGTACCCAACGCGTGGAGCGGTTGATGAGGGCAAACAAATCGCTGGCTGCTCCGCATTTGGCTAAAAATTCTCCCATCAGCATGAAAAGAGGAATCACGGCAAACACATAGTCGCGAAGCGCCTCGTAGCTGGTGTTGGAGACGAAGCTCAACATGGTGGAGAAATCTTCGGTGAGCAAGTAGATGCCCAGCATGCTGGCCAAACCCAGGGCAACGGCAATGTGAATGCCTGAAAAAACCAAGGCCAGCAGTGTGCCAACCAAAAGCATCATGTCGGTAACGTCGTACATCGCAATCCTTTAGTGTGTTGCTGAGGTATGTGCGGGCGCTTGGCCGCGAATGGCACGAATGCCGTCTTCAATAAACATCAGCAAATAACTGAATGATGCAATCATGGTGCCCAGCACCAATACAAAGCGTGCGGGCCACACGGGGACGCGCAAAGCACCTTCGCCTTCAAATTCATTCGAGGTCCAAGCATGTGCAGCCCCTTCCAGGCTGCCGGCACACACAAAAGCAAAGAAGGCGAACCCCGCCAAAGCTGCGATGGCTGACATAAAACTTTGTCCACGTGGTCCTGCTTTGCTGACAAACATGTCCACATGCAACATGCCACCCGAACGAATGGCAAAACCTGCTTGCAGATAACAAATCACCACGATTGACAAAGACACGATTTCAGTCGTGCCTTTGACGGGGCTGTTAAACACCACGCGCCCCAGCACGTCGGCTACTACCAAGAAACAGAGCAAAAAAGCAAGGACGGCTGCAAAAACCAGCAAAACCCGCGTTAATTGATCGTTTATTTTTTTCAAAGAATCCATTGGAGAGGCCTTGTGTTAGGGGCGTAAAAGTGCGTTTTGATGTCAGCGCTCTGGCATCACTTGATGCTGTAGCGCACAGGCCACTTGTGGCCAATTTTTTCAGACTCTTCAAGCGTGGTTTTTAGGACCAACGTTGCTGGTAAACCTTGTTTATCCAAGTCAGCTGCCTGGGCTTGCGGCCAGTCTTTCAAAGAGTTTGCCCACTCAACGCGCACGCTGTCCGGCACCGTCTTGACGTTCACGCCCAAGGTTTTGAGCTGTGCCAATTGTTTGGGGTAGTTCTCTTCATTGACAGTGCCGGTTTTGGCTTCAAATTCTTTGCCGACTTCAACAATGATGTCTTGCACGTCTTTAGGCAAGCGGTTGAATTTGTTTTTGTTGATGGTCATGCCATGCCATGAAATTGAGCCAAAACCAACTTCGGTGTAGTTTTTGGCCACTTCATTCAGCTTGAAGTTCACCCAACCGGAGGGAAACATGATCCAGCCGAAGTAAACGCCAGTTTGCATCGAGGTGTACGCCTCGGGCAATGAAGATTGCACAGGCACTGCACCAGCGTATTCAAGCCACTTGAGGTTCAAACCTGCACCAGCCAGTTTGCGGCCTTTCAGGTCGCTGACCTTATCCCATTCAAAGGTTGTGCCCAAGTTGTAACCGTTGTCAGCAATCAATGCCAACAACTTTTGGTTGTACTTATCTTCAAACACTTGCGACATGTAGGGCACTTTGTTGTAAACGGTGCGTGCCAGCTTGACGCTTTTTTCTGGGCTCATCGTGCCAAAAGGCAGCATCACTTGGAAAGCATGCAGAGGCAGGTTGGAGGGCTCAAAGCAGAAGCAGTAGCCACCAATGTCCACGATGCCCGATTGCACACCTTCCAAGGTGTCAGACACTTTGACCATTGAGCCGCCATAGCCCTCGACAAATTCAACTTTGTGTTGTGTGCGTTCAGCGACGCGTTTAGTCACTTCAGGGACAAAAAAGTTTTGCATCAAGTTCACGTAGGTATTGGCGTTGGGGTGACCAGACGCGATACGTAATTTGATGTTTTCCGCTTGAGCTGTTGTCATGCCAAAGGTGCCAATGACAGCTGCCAACAGGGTGGCTTTGAGTTTTGTCTTCATCATGGTTGTCTCCTGGTTATCGTTGTGGAAAATTTAAGGGATGAGCACACTTGAACCACTGGTCCGTCCTGATTCAAGATCTGCGTGTGCCTTGGCCACATCGGCCAGCGCATAGCGTTGGTTGATCGTGATCTTCAAAGCACCCTTGGCAAACAAGTCGAACACGGCCGCTGCCGAGTGACGCAGATCTTCGGTAGATGCGGTGTAGGTCACGAGCGTGGGGCGTGTGAAATACAAGGAACCCATTTTTTGTAGGGTGCTCGCAGGCATTGGTGGCGGCGCACCGGTGGTGGTGCCAAAGGATACAAAGTAGCCGCGTGGCGCCAAACTGTTGAGTGACTGGTCGAATGAGTTTTTACCCACTGAGTCGAACACCACGGGAACGCCAACACCACCGGTGATTTCTTTCACACGTGCGGGAATGTCGTCTGTCAAACGGTCGAGACAATAGTCATAGCCGTTGGCCAGGGCGAGTTTGACTTTCTCGGGACCTGCGGCCACGCCAATCATGTGGGCGCCCAAATGCTTGCCCCATTGCCCTGCCAACAAGCCCACGCCGCCAGCAGCAGCGTGCATCAAGACGAATTGACCCTTTTGGACGGGGTAGCAACGTTGCATCAAATATTCAACCGTCATTCCTTTTAGCAAGGAGGCAGCGATTTGTTCGTCTTGCATGTGCGCAGGCGCATGGAGCAAGCGTGCGGCAGGGTAGTTGCGGTGGGTGGCACAAGCAGCCAACACGGGGCCACTGGCATAGCAAACGCGGTCACCTACTTTGAAGTCAGTGACACCTTGGCCCACCGCTTCGACCACGCCCACTGCCTCTGTCCCCAAACCTGTAGGCATGGGTGCAGGGTATTGGCCTGAGCGAGCATAGATGTCTTGGAAGTTCAAACCAATTGCAGTGTGGCGGATGCGAACTTCCCCTTGTGCCGGATCAGGCAGCTCGAGGTTTTCGATTTTCAAAACTTCAGGGCCACCTGCGGCGTAAATGCGGACTGCTTTCATGGGATTTTTCTCTTTAGTTGAAGGTAGAAACTTTGACAGGTGCGTCTTTGGCAAGCATCACATCGTCGACGGGCTTGGTGTTGGCGCCGTCGTCTGTCCACTCGGGTACACGGCCCATGCGAACCGCCTCATCCCAGGCAAAGTTGAGCTCAACTTTGATGCCATTGATGGGCTCTCGCATGAAGAGTTGATACAGGTTGGAGTTGTGTGCCTTGCGCTCACTGAACTCAACTCCGTTTTTATTTAATCGTTCGACAAACTCTTCCATGCCATCGCAGTTGATGCACAAATGGTCAATGCGGCCCGAGCCAGGCGCGCCTGCTGCCGAATAGTCCAAGCCTGCGACATCGGAGGGCGTTTTCAAGTAGGTGTCTTGGTGGGTGGAGTGACGTGCTTTGCCAATGTGAATCACATCCTGATCACCGATGTACAGCCAGTAAACGGGAAAACCAAACTCTGGGTGGTAGCCGTTTTTGAATCCAAGGTTTTCGCAAAACCAGTCCCGCGTGCCATCCGGGTCATGCGTGAGGATAAGTAAGTGTTCAAGAAAACGTAGTCCCATGATCTGCTCCTTGGTTTCAGATTTATTTGTTGTGTTCCGCTGTGATCGGACGCGTCTCGCCAGTGTCGGTCAAGGTACGTGTTGCGCTGACAGAGGCGTAGGTCCACAAAATTTTCATAGGCTCTGAATCTGAGCGGTTGCGAAAGCGATGTGACACATTGGGCGGGATGAACGTGGTGTCATAAGGCTTGAGTTCATGCACTTCACCATCAATGTCCAAAAACGCATGGCCTGAGAGAAGCATCACGCTTTCTTCACAGTTATGGCTATGAAATGGAATGGCAGTGCTGGGAGCAAACTCTGTGATGCCATTGATGAAGGTGCTTGCCCCCATGGATGGCAAGACCAGAGGCGTGGTGCGCGCACCACCACCCCGGTCGTGGCTTTTGATTTCATCGGGTCGAAGAACAGCGTGTTTCATAAATTTCCTTTCAAGTGCGGGAAGGCCCGCGCCAAACAGTTTTGATGTTGGTGAATTCGTGCAAGCCCAACATGCCTAATTCACGGCCATAGCCAGAGGCTTTGGTGCCACCAAATGGCAGACGCGGATCAGAGGCCACCATGCCGTTGATGAACACAGCACCGGCCTGAATTTGGTGTGCCAAGCGATGACCCAAATCAATGTCCTGCGTCCACACAGCTGCACCTAATCCAAACGGGCTGTCATTGGCGATGCGAATGGCTTCGTGCGCATTGCTGACCCGCAAAATGGCAGCCGCTGGGCCGAAAGTTTCTTCACGTGCCACCGTCATGGCGGGCAAAACATGGTCGAACACCGTAGGCTCGTAGAAAGCGCCCGAACCTGCAATGGGGTTTCCACCCATCAAGAGTCGCGCACCTTCCTTGACCGAGGCTTGCACTTGTGCGTGAAGTTCGTCACGTAAGTTCAAACGCGCCATGGAGCCTTGCGTGGTGTCGGCAGACAAGGGGTCGCCCACGACCAGTTGGCGCGTGATGGCGCAAAAGGCATCCACAAACTCGTCTGCCACGGCTGATTCAACAATGAAACGCTTGGCCGCAATACAGCTTTGCCCTGTGTTTTGGAATCGTGCTTTGACAGCCACGGTGGCTGCAGCTTGCACATCGGCATCTGCCAAGACGATGAATGGGTCAGAACCGCCCAGCTCCAGTACTTGTTTCTTCAGCGCTTCGGCGGCAGTGCTTGCAATTTGACGACCAGCAGGGGTTGATCCGGTAAAGGTCACCGCTGAAATACGTGGGTCTTTGATCAGCGCGGGTACTTTGGCAGCCCCAACCAACAGGGTGCTGAACAAACCGCTGGGTAGACCTGCTTCTTTGAACACATTCTCTAAGGCCAAGGCACACTGCGGCACGTTGCTGGCATGCTTCAAAACCAAGGCATTGCCGCTCACGAGCACTGGCGCTGCTGCACGCATGACCTGCCAAAATGGGTAGTTCCAAGGCATGACGGCCAAGATCAAGCCCAAGGGGTCGTACACCACGCGACTGTCGGTCGCGCCACTGGGGATGATCAGGTCGTCTAAGTAGCTTGGCGCACTTTCGGCGTAGTACTCAAAGTTCCATGCGCATTTTTCGACTTCACCCACAGCCTCGCTCAAAGGTTTACCCATCTCGAGGGTGATGATGCGGGCCAGTGACTCTTTGTTGCGACGCAAGGTTTTCGCGACATTGAGCAAGAAAGGCAGACGCTCAGACAGCGACAAAGCCGCCCATTTTTTTTGCGCACGATCGGCTTGTGCCAAGGTTTGCTCGATGTATGCATCATCGTGAGCGTTGAAGGTGGCCAGCGTTTCACCTGTGGCAGGGTTGAAGGAGGTGATCATATGTTTGTGTTTATGCGTGGGTGAGCGGGTCTATGCCCAACTCTGCTGCCAAGGCATTGAGCTCGGCGACCAATGTGGGTGCGACGGGAATGCCTTGAGTGGCGTATCTTTCACGTTTTTCGTGGCTTTGCTCGCCCGGTAACCAAATGCGTTCAACGCCTGGAAGGCGTTCGCTACTGCGAATGTCGCGCACCAAACGATCCACCTCGTGTTTGAAGTGTTCAGGGTCGCCAAAGGCTGCCAAGTCGATGACCAAAATGGCTTGGCCTGTGTTGGTCACGCTCACATGGTCGGCGTTGAAATCGATCACATCGCGCCCCATGGCTGCACCACCCAAGGTGCCAGCTAGCAAGCCCACGATCAACGCCAATCCATAGCCCTTGTGTTCACCAATCGGCAACAAAAAGCCATCGTTTGATTTGTTGGGGTCTAGCAGTGGCTGGCCTTGACGGTCGATCATCCAGCCGTGGGGCATCATTTCGCCGCGTTTGGCTTTGGCTTTTACCTTCCCGTAGGCCGCCACTGTGGTGGCCATGTCGAGCACGACAGGTGGTTCCTCTGCCGTGGGGATGCTTGCTGAAATCGGGTTGGTGGACAGCAGCATGTCCATGCCGCCCCAAGGCGGCAAATGGTTGGCGTTGCCCACCGCAAAGTACAAGCCGAGCATGTTGTGTTGTAGCGGACGACGTGAGTACAGCGAGGCAGGACCTGCATGGTTGCTGAACCGTGTGCTGACCCAAGCCACACCAGCTTCACTGGCTTTTTCAATTGCCAAATCAACCGCATGTGACACCACCAAATGGCCCATGCCGTTGTCACCATCTACGACCGCCATGGCGGAGCGTTCGTGCACGACACGAATTTTTGGGTGCTTGTTGATGCCCCCAGCTTTGATGCGTTTGATGTATTGCGGCAATCGAATAATGCCGTGGCCGTCAGAGCCTTGCAAGTCGGCTTCTGCCATCAGTTGGGAGACTTTCAGCGCATCTTCCGAAGGTAACCCTTGGCTTGACAGTGCATTTTGTATGAACTGTTGCAGTTCATTGAAGGAGTAATGTGTGGGGGTGCTCATAGGTGTCAATGCGGGTTTCTTTACTCAGCGCGTATGCCTTTGTCTTGGATGAGCTTTCGATACAGTTCGTATTGGTTGCGCGTTGCAATGCCAAACTCTGTGGGTGTAGTTCCGCGTGGTGTGACACCAATAGCTTGCAACTTTTCTCTTGTGGTGGGGTCATTCAGAGCTTTACGTACCTCGTCGCTGAGTCTGTCAACGATGGGCTTGGGTGTTCCAGCAGGCGCCACCATGGCGAACCATGAATTGAACGTGAAGTCCTTCATGCCGGCTTCACTGAAGGTGGGAACATTAGGGTATTGGGGCAGTCGCGCTTGAGTCGAAACCGCGAGCAAGCGAAGTTTGCCAGCTTGAAGCAGCGCCGTGACTGTCCCGAGTCCTTGCATGGCCGCATCGACCTCTCCTGAGGCGACAGCAACTGCAGCAGGGGTCGCTCCTTTGTAGGGAACGTGACTGATGTCCACATTGGCTCTGTTTAAAACCAAGGCCATGCCGATGTGCTGGGGGCTGCCATTGCCACCAGAGCTGTAGTTGAGCTTGCCAGGGTTCGCCTTGGCTGCATTGACAAAGTCAGCCAAAGTTTTGTAAGGCCCATCGGCCTTGACGACGATGCCCCATTCGATGGTTCCCACCAAAGAAATAGGTTCGAAATCGGTCAGGGCGTTCCATGGCATTTTGGCCATCATGTGGGGCACCATGGTCAACACGCTGTCGTTGTAACCCCCGATGGTGTAGCCGTCAGGTGCGGCGCGTGCTACCCGCTCTGCACCGATGAGGCCCGATGAGCCAGCTATGTTTTCGATCACAAATGCTTGACCCATGTTTTCAGCCATCTTGATGGTGATGACACGCGCAGCATTGTCTACAGCACTGCCTGCGGCCAAAGGAATGATCATCTTGATGGGCTTTTGCGGATAGACGGTTTGTGCTGAGCACAAAGCTGCGATGCAAAACATGGCTGTTGCAAGAATGGGGCGAGCGAGCTGAACGTGTAAAGGTTTTTTGAGTTTCATGGCTTGTGGCATTTGTGGGTGATATCTATGCTTTTTGGATATAGGAAACGGTGCTAGCTTAAAAGGAGGGCTAAGTAATGTCCAATGCCAGATTTTTGCTCTGCCATATCATTGTGTGATTGATCCAAAGGGTGACAAGCATGAATTTACGAACATTGCGCTATTTCATTGCCATTGCGGATGCTGGAAGTTTGACGGCTGCAGCGGCTGCCATTCCCATTGCACAGTCCGCTTTGACGCGTCAAATGCGTGAGCTTGAATCTGAGATGGGTATCACCTTGCTGCAGCGTATGCCGCGAGGTGTGCGTTTGACGCAGGCCGGCGTCACTTTTTATGAGTCTGCGCAGCGCATCCTTGCAGAGTCCCTCCGGCTGCGACAACGCTTGTCGCATGAACAACATTTAGGGCAATCCAAGGTGACATTGGGGGCGTCCCCGACCTTGGCGCGCGTGTTGTTGCCCGGCTTGTTAGAGAACTGCTTCAACACCCTTGAAAGCATTGAGTTGAGCGCGCGAGAAGCGTTTACCCCCGCCTTGATGGATTGGCTTGAAAAGGGGGTGATCGATATGGCGATCGTGACCAACCCAGGCACAGGAAGGGCGCTGTCTTTGCAGCCCTTACTGGGCGAGCCATTTGCCTTGGTGTCGCATGTGGCGATGCGGGTGGGTCCAGTCGTGTCGGTGAATCAGTTGACACGCATTCCACTGCTGATGACGAGTTTGCACCGGGGCATCATTGATCGACAAATGTTGGCCTTGGGTAAGCAATTGAATGTGCAAGCTGAAATCGATTCGGTTGATTCGATTCGTGAATTGCTCATGCGTGGACGCTGGGCCACCATCATGCCTGTGTCTGTTTTTAAAGCTATCGATTTGCATCCACAAATCGTCATGTCTGAGATTTCAGGCGTGCAGCTCAATCGAATGCTGGTCTTGGCCACGCGATTGGAATCAAGCCCCAACCTGGCCCTGACCTTGGTGCGGGAGTTGGTGGAGGCTGAGTTTTCCCGCTTGATGCGCCAAGGTGTGTTTAGTTTTGGCTCGGGGCTTGAGCAAGCGGCTGACTAGGCAGAAATGCCATCACTGCCTTGTTAAAGGCTGCGGCTTGTTCGATGTTTGACAAATGAGCGGCATCTTTGAGGACGACATACTGTGACTTTGGCCAATGCGCATGGATTTGCTCTGACATGGCAGGCGGCGTAGCTTGGTCTTGATCACCCACGATGACCAATCCGGGTTGGTGCAATTTTTGAAGGCCGTCGTGTGTATAGATCGTTGAGATCGCAGCACAGCAGCCTGCATAACCATTGATGGACGTGGTTTCAATCATGTGGCCAATGCGCGCCATCTCGGCTGGATGAGTGTCGCGGTAAGGGTCCGTGAACCAGCGTGACAAAGTAGGCTGAACCAGCGCAACCAAGCCCTGAGTGCGGGCAAGGTTTGCACGGTCGCCCCACATGGCGACCGCATTGGGCGCGCCTTTGCCAGTGCTGTCTGCAATGACCACATGGTCCAAGACGTTAGGGTGTCGAATGGCGAGCACCTGACCAATCATCCCGCCCAATGACAAACCAATCCAATGTGTGCGCGTAACGCCCAAATGCTTGAGCAAACCATGCACATCATCCGCCAATTGCTCAAGCGTGTAAGGGCCTTCTGTGTCTTGCGTTTGTCCATGGCCTCGGGTGTCATAGCGCAGCACGGTGAAGTGTTGATTCAGCAAGTCTAGTTGTGCGTCCCACATGCCGAGGTTTGCGGCCAACGAATGAGACAAGGTTAACCAAGGGCCCTTGCCTGTCACTTCGTAGTGCACGTCAATGCCGTGAATGTTTGCTTTCATAAGGGTGTCCTTGAGGGGTGAGTAAAAAATTAATCGCTGGCTTGTTCAATGGCTTGCATCAAGCGTTCTGGGTTGAGCGGCAAGTGCCGAGCTCGAATTCCGAGCGCATGTGCTACGGCATTGCCTATAGCGGCCGCGCAGGGGCCGGTGGCCACTTCGCCGCTGCCAAGGCTTGGATGTTCGGAGGCATCAACCAAGTGGATGTCTAGCTCTGGCACGTCATTGAATGACAGCAGTGGGTAATTTTCCCAGTCATGCGTGCGGATGCCATTTTCATTCCAGTGCACAGATTCATGCAAACTCCAACTGATGGCTTGCAAGATGCCGCCTTCAATTTGGTTGAGTAAACCATCTTGGTGAACAATTGCGCCAGCATCGATACAAGCCCAAACCTTGCGCACTTTCACACGTTCGGCCACCTCGACATGCGCTACCAAAGCGCAATAGCCAGCTTTGTTTTTGTAGCGTGCGTAGCCCAAACCAAAACCATGGCCTGACCCAGCTTCGCCACGTGCTTGCCAGTTGGCACGATGTGTAACGGTTTCAATCACATGCCGTGCACGCGGGTCGCTCAAGTGCTTCAGTCGAAATGCGACAGGATCGATCTGGAGAGCTTCGCTGATCTCATCCATGAATGATTCAATCGCAAAAACATTGGCATGTGCACCCAATGACCGCAGTGCAGAAACCCGAACAGGGGATGCCTCAATGAAATGGTGCTGAATGCTGAGCTCACCTAAATCATAAGCAGGTATTGCATTGCGCAAACCACCACCGGTGGGCAGTGGGACGTCTTTGGGCGTAGGTTGAGGGCAGTTTTCCAAAGCAGACCATGCGCCTAAGAGTTGTATGCCATTCCCCCAGCCTGGACGATTCAGATGCGTATGAGACCAAACTTGGGTGTGCCATTGGCAGATGCGACCCTCTTTGTCCACACTGCCTCGAATGTCTACGAGGCTGGCAGAGCCCATGGGTGAGATGGTCATTTCGTCTTCCCGACTCCACTGCACTCGAATGTTCAGCCCCCAGGTGTGTGCAATGAATGCAGCGTCGAACGCGACATCGTCTGCGCCATTGTGGCCATAGCAACCAGCGCCTGGTACGTGTTGAACACGAACGTCCTCGGCTTGAAGTTCCAAGGCTTGCGCGATTTGGTCGCGCAGTTTGAAAACGCCTTGCGAGTGGGACCACACCTGAATTCCGCGATCAGTCGGCTGTGCCAGCGCGCATGCAGGGCCGATAGACGCATGGGCAATGTAAGGACGTGAATAGCGGCGCTGCAAGGTCAGGTGCGCGGGCGTGTCATGACTAGGAGTTGGCTTGTCGTGCACCACCATTTGGCTGACCGCAGATAGTTGCGGCAGGAGAACCTCAGCGTTTGAATCATTCTCTAAATTAGGCGTAGACCAAGTTGTGAGCGCTTTTGCTTGCGCATGCGCTTTGATCAATGGGCCTTCTTTTCGGCCTACTAAAGCGATGAAATGGTGTTTGATCAGAACGCGATCTACACCCTGCAAACTTTCAAGCGAATGGATGTCAACCATCACAGGCCGACTCTTTGGATGAGGCCCGCGCAAGACACGCGCATGCCACAGGTCGGGCAAACAAAGGTCTTGGATAAAACCTGCGCCAGTGAATTTGAGCCACAAATCGTCACGCTTGGTCACGACGGGATCGGTGGGCACATTGATGAGCTTTGCAGTCTCGCAATCAACACGCAATGCTTGCCATGCGTTGTTTTCCGCTTGGGCTAATTCTTGGTAAGACACTGCCTCACCAGACGGTGCTTGAAAGACACCTTCTTTCAAGCGTAACGCGCCAGTGCTACAGGCCAAACGCTGCGCAGCCGCTTGCGCAAAATGACTGCGCACGATGTTGCCCACGTGATGCCATGCTTGACCGCCTACCTCAATGGATTGACTGCCAGCGGTAAATCCTTCATCGGGCGAAACATCCGTATCGCCTGCTATCCATTGAACTTGTTCAGGTGAGACGCCTAGTGCATTGCATGCAATCTGTGTAAGTGCAGTTGAAATGCCTTGTCCAAGTTCAACTTTGCCTGTGCGTAGTTCAAACAGACCCGCATCGGTCAACCGAAGCCACTGGTGCGCCATGGGCGCAGTGATCAAACTAGGTGAGAGGGCTGACATGGTGAAGATTTCTTTGTGCCAAACGCACAGCTCGCAAGATACGCGTGTGTGCGCCGCAACGGCATAGATGCTTTGACAATGTTTCTTGAATGAGTGCCTCGTCTGCATCCGGTTGCTTTTGAAGCAAACCGGTGATGCGGATCAAGATGCCACTGACGCAATAGCCGCACTGTGCGGCCTGTTCATCTATGAATGCTTGCAACACAATGCGGCCAATTGGGTGGTCTGGTAAGCCTTGAGCGGTTTGCACATGGTGACCCTCCGCAGCCCAAACAGGAAGACTGCAAGAGTTCTGTGCTACCCCGTCCACCAACACCGTACAAGCACCGCAATGCCCGCTGCCACATCCAAAACGCACAGATGAGTCTGAACATTGCTCTCGCAACTCATGCAGCAAAAAGGCCTGAGGAGAGCCTTTGAGGGTGATTGAGCAATGGTTATGCTGGATCGTGGTCATGTGGAATGACTTGCTAAATGGTTTAAATATGCTTAATGCTTGGCGTGCTTGATCCACCAAGCGCCCAGTTGCGTGCCATCACTATGACCTAATCCGGCAGATGAGGCTTGGTCAAAAGCGGTCAGCGCTGATTGGGCTGTCGGTAATGAATACCCCAATGCGCTCGCCTCCTCAACCATGGTGCGTAAATCTTTGCGAATAGAGTCAATATTGAAGTGGGCCGGACCTAAATCTTCGCCATGCAAGGCAGAGACAATGGCGGGGGTTCTCATTTTCAAAATGGCAGGTGCGCCAGAGGTGTCAGACAAAATGTCCATAACTTTTTCTGGGCTCAAACCGGCTGGCGCTGCGAGCGCAAGGGCCTCACCCAGAGCTTGCCAATAAACGAGCAAAGGCAGATTGATTGCCAACTTCATGCTGGCACCTGCACCGATAGCGCCCACATGCTCCACGCGGCGGCAGAGTTGCTCTAGCAAGGGTTTGGCTCGTGCAAAGTCTTCTTCTGTGCCGCCTGCTAACCCCAGCAGCTTGCCATCACGCGCAGGACCAACAGTGCCGCCTACAGGACATTCGACAAAGTGGGCTTCTGCTTGCTTGAGTTTGACGCTGAGGTCCCTTTGGGTCACGGGACGCACCGTGCTCATGTCAATGAATAGTTTGCCCTTGATGTCTGTACTTAAAACGCCGGATGCACCCGAGTAAGTTTGCTCTATGGCGTTGGCATCGGTGAGGACTGACAACACTGCTTCGCAGTCTGCCACTGCTTGTGCAGGGGTATCTGCCCAATGCGCTCCGCGATCCAAAAGCTTTTGAGTTTTACCGGGCGTTCGGTTCCAAATCGTCAACGAATGACCTTGATCGAGTAAACGTTCGGCCATGGCGCTACCCATGCGGCCGGCGCCAAGAAGGGCGATTTTCATGTGAACTTCGCTTTCAATCGGTTACTTGATTTTGAAAAGTTTCATGGCGTTGCCACCTTCAATCAGTCGACGGTCAGCCGCACTGAGGCGATTGACGCCAGCAATCAAGCCACGTGGATCGTCTTCGCCCATGTCGTAGGGGTAGTCTGTGCCCAGCATCACGTGGTCAGCACCGTAGCGGTCAATCAATTGCTTGAGCATGCGTGGATCAAAGGTGATGCTGTCAAAGTAAAACTTTTCCAAATAGCTAGACGGTTTTTTCTTAATGACTGTGCGCGTATCCGGACGAGCGCGCCAAGCATGGTCCATGCGTGCCCAATAGTGAGCCAAGAAACCACCGCCGTGGGCAGCTAAGAATTTAATCTTTGGATAACGTGCCACAACACCATCAAAAATCAAGTGACTGACTGCCACCGTGGTTTCAAGGGGATTGCCAATCACGTTGTTGAAGTAGTGGTTACGCAAGCGCTCACCTTGGGTGTAACCCAAAGGATGCATGAACACCACAATGCCGAGCTCATTTGCTTTTGCAAAGAATTTCTCGAGACCTAAAGTGGGATCGGTCAAGTTCAAACCGTTCACGTTGGTATTGATTTCAACGCCACGCAGTCCCAGTTTTTTCACGCAGTATTCCAGCTCTTTCACTGCAAGTTCTGCATTTTGTAGAGGCACGGAGCCCATCCCCACAAATCGATCAGGATGCTGAGCCACCACATTGGCAATGCCCTCGTTCACTTCGCGCGCAAGTTCAGCGCCGTAAGCAGGTTCTGTGAAATAAAAGTAATGGTATGGCGCTGGGGCAACAGCTTGGATATCCACACCCATTCGATCCATGTCTTTCAGACGCACATCTATGCCCATTAATTTTGGCGCACGGTCTTTCATCTGTTTGACGTTGGTTTCATTCGTCAAGTCGTTCGCAAAAATGACGGTGGGGTCATATTGCGCTGCATTCAAATGTGCTGTTTTTTGATTCACAACCGGATTCAAATAATGGCAGTGAACGTCCACAACTTTCAGCTTTCCTTTGCTGTTTCGAACTGTCTTTTGAGTGCTCGACTTGGCTGCAACTTGAAGCCGACTTTTGGTAGGTGCTTTCGTCGCTGCTTGACTGGTGGCCACGCTCGTTCGAGACATGCGTTCGGCTGCAGTATGGTGGTGTGTCGGGTCGACGCATGCGGGTGAGCAAGTAAAGAACATGAGAACCTCAGACTGAAGAGCTTAGAAAAGACCGAACGGGTGACTGACCACTTTGCCAGTCAGCCGCAAGAAGGCAGTCGCCTACGTTTTATTTTCCGATGGCGGCATTCACACGTGGCATGACTTCAGTGGCGAAAAGCTCCATCGAGCGCTTGCCCAGTGCTGGGTCTACCCAGTCATGGCAGGCATAGACCAAGTTACCAAAGTCACCCACAAATTCACGGAACGCCAAAATTTGATCAACCACCGAATTGACGGTGCCCGCTATCACCAATTTTTGGGTGAGGTATTCAGGCGTCAGCATGCTGTCTGGCATGCTTTGATCGGTTTTGAATAGATTGCCTCGCCCCCCACCGGCCAATTTTCGACCCAGCTGTTTGAAGTAAAAGTGATAGGGGCCATCTTGCTCTAACCCGTAGCTCTTGGCGGTGGCCTCGTCATCGGCCACAAAAATACTTTTGGCAACTCGCCATTCAGAGGGATGTGCTACCGCGCCAATTGCTTCGCGGCCTTCGACATATTTAGGCCAATGTGTTTTGACCCATTCAGGTAAGAGGAAGTTTGCAGAAATAGGTCCCCAGCCACGTTTTGCCATTTCCGTGACGCCTTGGGAGTAAGGCGCGACTGCAGTGCCAACAATGGGTGGGTAAGGCTTTTGGTAAGGTTTCATGATGAAGCCTTGACCGATCTCAGGAACCATGGTTTTCTCGACGGAGATGTTCCAAAACTGACCCTCGATGTTGTAAGGCGGCTCGGAGTCCCAAATCTTCAAAATCGTGTTGATGCTCTCAACAAACATTGCATTTCGGTCTTTGCCGAGGTTGCCAAACACTTCCACATCAGACATCAATCCGCCAGGGCTGATGCCCATGATGAAGCGACCTTTGAGTAAATGGTCGAGCATCGCGGCTTGCCCTGCGACGGCTGCAGGGTGAGCATTTGGCAAGTTAATGGTGCCTGTACCCAGCTTGATATTCTTTGTTTCTGTGGCGAGCGACGCCAAAAACATCATGCAAGAAGTGACTGTTTCTGCTGCGTCAGTGACGTGCTCACCCACATAAGCTTCGCTAAAGCCCAAACGGTCGGCCAAGATCACAGCCTCTCTGTCTTCTTGCAAAGATTCTGTCACGTTGCGTCCTGGTGGATGCAAGGGCATCATGAAGGTGCTGTATTTCATGGTCATATGAATTCCTGTTTAAACTAAAAATTTGAATCAATTAAGCTGTGTGCAATTCAGCACTAGCGCTTTGCGCGTAGCGACCTTGCACATAAAGCAAAGCGGTTTGGTCTAGGTGTTGGTAAGCTTCAACCTGACCCAAAAACAAAATGTGGTCCCCCACATCTAAGCGTTGAATGGTGCGGCATTCAAAAGTTGCAGCGCATCCTTTGAGTAAGGGAAGGCCTTCAATGCCGAGGGTGTAGTCCACGCCGTTAAATTTATCAGGCACTGGGCTGGCAAAACGCTTGGAGTGTTCGATCTGTGCAAGTGCTAAGACGTTGATCACAAAACGGCCGCAGTCGTCGTAAGCGGATAAATTAGGCGATGTTTTTTGCAAACTCCACAGCACGATGGGTGGCTCTAATGAGACAGAGCTAAACGAGTTGGCAGTGACGCCAACCAAGCGGGCATCTGCGGCTTTTGTGGTGACGATTGTGACGCCAGTGCCGAAAGAACCAAGGGCTTTTCGGAAATCTAAACGGTCAAATGGATGCTTGGTGTTCATGTGATCACTTTATCGTGATCGCATGATCTGGATCAACTGGTGTTTTCCCTTACTTCAGGCGCGAGCGCGACTTTTTAGTGACAGCCGTGACCCCTAATAATCTTGGCATGACTACCCGTGCGCCTGCCATGAAATGTTCAATCGTCATTCGGATGAGATCATCAAGGTCATCTTCAATGGGAACGTCAAAAATCCATTGCCGTTGGCCAAAATAAAACACCCGCGCATTGATGCTCCACACCAATTCAATTTCATTGCTTTTGATGGGAATTTCGTCAATGGTTGGCAGCCCAAATTCATGACGAAGTTCAATGGCCATGGGGACCAAAATGCGCTCACGCAAGATATCCAAATATCGCCGGTTGATGTCCTCACCGCGCAGTCCAGAAAACATAAAAATTCGAACCCAGTCACGGGTCAGTGCTGCTTTTGCGTATTCGATGTAATGGCGCGTCAAACGCTCTTCTAGTGGGATCTTACGGTCGCGCACGACACTCTCCCAAAAGGGGTTCCATCTGCCCAGATAGACTTCTTCGAAAACCCGATTGATCAGTGCTTCCTTGCTTGGAAAATACTTGTAGAGGAGCGATTGCGTCACACCCAAGCGCTTCGCTAGTTCGCGGGTGTCGCCACCAAAACCGACTTCTGCAAAAAAACGAACAGCTTCTTGCGCAATGTGTTTTTCACGCTCTGCGCCGCTCAGCCTCACAGTGACAGGGGCTGACGTTTTTGGAGCGCTTTTTTTCTTCGTGGCCATCCAATTTATGACAGATGTGGAGCAGCTACTTGGACCAAGCCGCGTGTTTGAACAGATGTCATGATGGCTTCAAGGGCTGCCACATTTGCCAACATTTCTTGGGTTGTCACGGGGTAAGGCGCGACATGGCGAATGGCTTTGGCAAAAGCTTCCAAATTGGCCAACACAGTGGGGTGGGGTGAGGCAAATCTGGTGACAGGCTCTTTCCCTCGGAGAACGGTTTTGATGTCCCAACCGGTTGGATTTTCAGGGTGGGTGCGATCGCGAATTTCAATCCAACCTTTGGAGCCATAAACTGCAAAGCGACCTTCAAATGGCGTTGCCAACACAGCGCTGATCATGGCATTTGCGCCATTTGGAAAACCCATCATGATGCCCAAAGTGTCACCATTCTCAAAGTCTGAGCCAAGTGTGGCTAAGCGTGCCCAAATAGATTCACAAGGGCCCAACACGGCGATGCTCAGATCTACCAAATGAATACCCGTGGCGGTCAATGGGCCAACGGGTGCGAATTTGTTGGAGAGGCGCCAGTTGTCTTTGGGGAGAGCGAAAAACTTGTCTTGGCTGAAATTGGCTTCAATCTGCAAGACTTCGCCCAAGGCACCATCGGCAATGAGTTGGCGCATGGCCATGATTTCAGGCTCAAAACGACGTTCATGTCCAATGCCCAAAACCAATTGTTTGTCTTGACACTGTGCCACGGCACGTTTGGCATCGGCAAGCGTGAGACACAAAGGTTTTTCACAAAAAATATGCAAGCCAGCATGGGCCGCAGACATCATTTGGTTGGCGTGTTGCTGGTGCGGCGTGCACAAAATAACGGCTTCCAAGCCGGGATGCGCCATCAGGTGTTCGGGTGAATCGAAAACCTCAACACCAGCAAGAGCTGGGTCAGAAGGCATGGCCAACCTTACTTTGTCGTCGACTTCAGCAACGGCTGACAGTTCGAGCCATGAAGAGTTGGCAAGTTGGCGGGCTATGGTTTTCCCCCACCATCCGTAGCCGACGAGGCCGACTTTCACGGCTGCATGTGTTGAATTGGCTTTGGCTGTCACCGTCGTGTCTCCTTCAAGTTTTAGTTATCTATAAACTAGTTTAACTTATTACAACATTTGGAGATCAGATGAGCACCAAGAAAATAGTCAAGCCTATCAAAACGAATACACCTGTTGCGCCTGTCACAGCGTTTAAACGTATTGGGTTTTTAGGCCTAGGCATCATGGGTTCGGCCATGGCTGGTAATTTGATGAAAGCTGGTTTTGAGGTTCATGGATTTGATCCCTCAGCCAAAGCGCGACAACTCTTCAAAGCCGCTGGCGGCTATGTCAGCAAGGATGCAGTTGATTTGGTGCAATCGGTCGATGTGGTGATTACATCGTTGCCCAGCCCACGCGCGTTAATGGAAACAGCCAGCGTCCTAGCCAGTGCAGGAAGCAAAGGTTTGTTGGTGATTGAAACCAGTACCTTGGACATCAAAGACAAAGAAGCTGCGCGTGATGTGATGGCAAAGAAAGGGGTGATCTTGCTCGACTGCCCGTTGTCAGGTACCGGCGCTCAGGCCGCACGCAAAGATCTCACGGTCTATGCCAGCGGACCCGCCTCAGATATTCGACGTCTCTCGCCTGTTTTCGAAGGCTTCTCCAAAGCACACTTCAACTTAGGTGCATTTGGCAATGGCATGAAGATGAAGTTGATGGCTAATTTGTTGGTGGCTATCCACAATGTCTCCACTGCTGAAGCGTTGCTTCTGGGGCAGCGATGGGGTATCAAGCCGAGTACGGCAGTCAAGGTGCTGAGCGATGGTGCAGGGGGTTCTCGCATGTTGCAGGTGCGAGGTCCAATGATGGAAAACGAAGGATGGAAAGAAGCCACCATGAAAGTTTCGGTGTGGCAAAAAGACATGAAGTTGATTGCGCAAGCTTTAGAAGACGCCCAGGTGCCTGCGCCTTTGTTTGCAGCAACAATACCGCTTTACAACGCCGCCATGGGCATGGGTCATGAAGGCAGTGACACAGCTGCTGTATTTGATGTGTTGGAGAAAATGTCTTCAATGTCCCAAAAAGTGACGGTAAAGAAAACTGCTTCGCGCAAAAAGGGAAAACAATGACTTTGTCTTTGAATCATTTTTCAATTCGTACGCTTGACCTCGCTGCGACCAAAGACTTTTATGTCTCGGTTCTAGATTTGCAAGTGGGTCCAAGACCTGACTTTCCATTTCCAGGGTATTGGCTTTATCAAGGGCCATTGACTGACTATGCAAATGCAGCAGTTCACATCATTGGGATTGATCCCAAAGACAGCTCAGGCTTGTCTGGCTACTTGGGCGATCGTGATACGCAGCAATTGCAGGGCAGCGGCGCATTGGATCATGTGGCGTTTTTTGCAACGGGTTTGTCGGACATGCTCAAGCGTTTGCAATTGAAGGCGGTTGAGCCGCGGCGGCGTGATGTGCCAGGCCTAGGTTTACATCAGCTTTTTTTAGAGGATCCCAATGGCATCGTTGTTGAGTTGAATTACCCCTTTGCTGAAAAACAAGCACTGACGGATTAAGGCGTTATTTAATGGCACGTATTCTGGTAATTGGGGGCTCCTTGGGAGGCTTGTTCGTTGCGAACATGTTGCATCAAGATGGTCATGACGTTCAGGTTTTAGAAAAAGTAAAAGGCTCCATGAACGGGCGTGGTGCTGGCATCGTTTCGCACGATGTGTTGGTCAGTTCGCTTGAGCGCGCAGGACTTGATGTGCAAGCCACTCTCGGAGTCGAAGTGCCGGGACGTGTCTTGTTGGATCAATCAGGCAAAAGCTTGATTGCATTCGATATGCCCCAAGTGCTGACTTCGTGGAGTCGCTTGTATCAAATCTTGAGAAGCGCTTTTCCTGCAGATCGTTACCACCAAGGCGTGACGGTGACGCGCATTGAGGAGCGAGACAACAGCGTCCACGTCCTTGCCACCACCGATGGCAAAGCATCCACATGGCAAGCCGATGTTTTGATCGCGAGTGATGGCATTCGCTCCAATGTCAGGCAGCAGTTGTTTCCGCAAGTCCAACCTGAATACGCGGGTTACATTGCTTGGCGCGGTGTGTGCGACGAGTCTTTGTTGTCGAGTCTTACCCTCACCACCTTGTTTGATTACTTTGGGTTCTGTGTGCCGCCCGAAGAACAAATCATTGGCTATCCAGTGGCAGGGTCAGACAATGACACCACCCGTGGACATCGCGCTTACAACTTTGTTTGGTATCGCCCAGCCGCGCAGGGTGAAGAGTTACAAGCTTTGCTCACAGATGCGGACGGTGTGCACTATCCTCTTGGAATACCACCGCACAAAGTGGATTGGCGACAGTTGGCCAAAGTGCGCGAAGAGGCGCGGCGAGTGTTGTCACCGCAGTTTGCAGAGATTCTTGAAAAAACCCCACAGCCTTTTCTCCAACCCATCTTTGATGTGGCCTCTGACACGGTGAATGTTGGACGCGTGGCATTGATGGGAGATGCGTCATTTGTGGCGCGCCCGCACATTGGCATGGGCGTTGCAAAAGCGTCGCAAGATGCAGTGGCACTT
This sequence comes from Comamonadaceae bacterium, assembly GCA_027485285.1. Classification (GTDB taxonomy): domain Bacteria; phylum Pseudomonadota; class Gammaproteobacteria; order Burkholderiales; family Burkholderiaceae_C; genus Limnohabitans. The sequence goes on from JAIXRH010000126.1 coordinate 28,248, forward strand.
GCCGACGCGATTCGCACCCACGGAGCCAATGCAACTGCACTTGCAGCGTATGGCAAAGTCCGCTTGCCTGCAGGACAATCAGCCGTTCAGCGTGCGCGTTGGTTAGGTAGCTATGTCAAGTCACCGGATGGACAAACCCAACCGATGGCGCAGCGTCAACATCAAGCCATTCATGAAACGGCCATTGACTTGGGCCGCTATGGGCACCAATCAGTATTTCAAGAAAACTCAGCATGACCCAAGATCGTTTACCCCTCATCCCCCCATCGCAATGGAATCCAGAGCAGCAAGCGTGCGCAGATGAAATCATCCGCGGCCCGCGTGGAGGTCTGATCGAGCCGTTTGTTCCACTGCTTCGCAGTCCCGAGTTGTGTACCCATGCGCAACGCATGGGTGAATATCTGCGATACCGCAGCGCCATTGGAATGCGCTTGTCAGAGCTGGCCATATTGGTCACAGGTCGCCATTGGTCGCAAGAGGTGGAGTGGGCCATTCACGCGCCGATTGCGATTCGTGAAGGCATCAGCGAATCCATTGTTCAGGCGATTGGTTTGAATCAAAAACCAGCATTCATCCAAGCGGATGAGCAAGTCGTCTATGAATTTTGTATTCAGTCGTTGGTGGACAAAAAAATTAACGATGACACGTGGGCTCAGGCCATCACGCATCTGGGCGAGCAAGGGGCCGTCGACTTGTTGGGCATCGTGGGTTACTACACCATGCTCTCCGTGCTCATGAACGGGGCGTGCACCCCAGCACCTGCTGGTGCCAAGATGCCGCTGCCTCAGCTGTAACGGGTGTTTATCGTACGTGCACTTTGAGAGTGGCAAGACCAGCCACTGAGCCCTCCATCACGTCGCCTGATTTGACGGCGTTCACGCCTTCGGGTGTCCCCGTGAAGATCAAGTCGCCGGGCTCAAGTTGCCAAGCTGCAGACAAATGCTCGATGGTTTCGCTGATGTTCCAAATCAACTTTTCGATGCTGCTTTTTTGGCGAACATCGCCATTGACGGTGAGTTGGATGCTTGCATGTTCAATATTGCCGGCGTGAGCCTTTGGTGTGATCGGGCCCATGGGCGCACTGAAGTCAAAGGCTTTGCCGATGCACCAAGGGCGGCCTTGTTTCTTCATGTCATTTTGTAAATCGCGACGCGTCATGTCTAAGCCCACGGCATAACCATAGATGTATTCCATGGCGTCTGCCGCCTTGATGTTTTTGCCTGCTTTACCAATGGCGACTACAAGTTCAATTTCATGGTGCAAGTTGGATGTCAACGACGGGTAAGGCATGTCACCTGTTGTGCCTTCATGCACCACCACCAGCGCATCAGCTGGCTTCATGAAAAAGAAGGGCGGTTCACGTCCTGTGAAACCCATCTCTTTGGCGTGATCTTCGTAGTTGCGGCCCACGCAATAAATACGATGGATCGGCATCTGTGCGGATTCGCCCAGAATCGGCACCGTGACTGTGGGGCTGGCTGGAAAAACTAATGTCATGTGCACTCCTGTTGATTATTCGGTCACAAAGCCAGCGGCATGAACGCCTGCTGCGCAAATGATTTCATCCTCATCCCCAGTCCCGCCGCTCGCGCCAACTGCACCCAGAATATGGCCATGGCTGTCTTTGATTAAGACCGCGCCTGGTTGAGGTAAAAATTTACCCTCTGCAGTGGCCGCTAAGGTGATGAAGAAATTGGGGTTGTCTTTGGCGCGCTCCGCCAAAACACGGCTTGATGCGCCCATGCCCACCGCGCCCCATGCTTTGCCGCGTGCGATATCAAATCTGAACATGCTCGCTCCGTCTTCACGGCCAAACGCGATCAAATGCCCAGACGCGTCAAGCACTGCGACGCCCATGGGTTTGTAGTTGGCAGCACGCGCGGCTTTGCAGGCTTCTTGGATGATGTGGTTCGCTTGGTTGAGTGAAAGATGAGTCAAGGTTTTCTCCAGATAAAAATGTTATGGATTTCTTAGCGGTTTGATTCCCGCCATAGATGCTAGTACTTCTGCAGTTGCAGCGGTGTCTTCGAGGGCCAAATTCTGAGCCATGGCGGCCGTATAAATATCGGCTGAAGCTGAGAACAGCGGGGTAGGGCAATTGAGCGTTTTGGCGAGGTCACCAATGATGCCCATGTCTTTTTGCCAGACCTCTACTTTCATCGTCGGTGGCGCGTAGTTGCGTTCCACCATCATGGCCATGCGTGAGCGCATGACACCAGTGCCTAAGATGGGACTGTTGCCAAAATGTTGAAGTACGTCACGCGGATCTAAGCCCATTTTTCGAGCCAAGGTGACCGATTCGGCATATGCCACGTTATAGATGGCCACCAAGTGGTTTGCTGCAAGCTTCATTTTTGTGCCACTGCCGTAGGCACCCAAATAGGGGGTGTCGTCGGTGAACTCACGTAAAAGTGGCAGAACATCTTGGTAAGTTTTTTTGGGGCCACTTGCATAAATGGTCCACAAGCGATTTTTGAGGTGTGACACCGTGCCAATGATCGGGCAGTCCAGGGCCACGATGCCAACAGACTTGAGTTTTTTAGCACAGGCCTCTTTGTCTTGAATGGGCAGCGTGCTTGTTTCAATGAGTACTTTTTGAAGCCCCTTGTCGCCGGCAAATTCCAGAACCATCTCATCCGTGACGGTTTTCAGTGCTTGGCCACTGGGCAGCGACGTGATGATGATATCGGCGTGTTGTAAAACACCTTGAACGCTGCCCAGTGGCTTGCCACCCCAACTCTTCAAGCGGTTTCGGGCTTTTGGTTCAATGTCATATCCGACAACCGCAAACCCTGAATTCAACAGATGCTCAGCCATGGCGCTGCCCATGATGCCAAGCCCTACAAACCCAATTTTCCGCAAAGGAATCTGATGGTTTGTGTTGGAAGATGTCATATGGATACTTTTCCTTGCGAGACTGCGCCAACGGCTTGGAACAATTGACGAATCACATCAGCCTCCATGTGGCGAACAATGAACACAAGCCTTGAGTCTCGATCGTCACTGGGCCATCTGTCCATCTTCACGGGTGTGTGAAAGATGTGTTGCACGCCTTGCACCACCACGGGCTCGCCTTCCACATTCACAATGCCCTTCATGCGAAGCAAGTCGGGCCCGCGCAAAGTAGTCAGCAACTCAAGTGCCGCTGTGAAAGAAGCCCAGGCAAAGGGTTGGTCGAATCGCAATGACAAGGTCCGCACAGCTGCGTCGTGAGAGGGAGACCTTTGCCCCAAATAGCGCCCACCTTCATGCGGTGCGTTTGTGGCATCTAAGGACTCGCCTAAAAAGCGCAGGGTGTTGTCGTTGGCGCGGGCGCTGGACAGCCCTAAATCGGTCAATTCGGAAGGTGCAACCTCCCCGTTGTGGATGAAAGCGATTGGGGCCTGCGCATTCAGATCACGTATCAAGCCAGACAATGTGTCAATGTCACCCTCAGCCGCCAAGTCAGACTTGGTGATAAAAATCTTGTCGGCAATCGCGATCTGTTTGATGGCCTCGGTTTGCTGTTGAATCTGACCTGCACCATGGACTCCGTCGACCAGTGTGATCAAACCATCCAAGCGGTAGTGGGCCTCTAGCAGGGTATCGCTAGCCAGTGTTTGCACCACGGGTGCGGGGTCTGCCAGGCCCGTGGTTTCTACAACCACGCGGTCAAAGTCAAACACCTCGCCCACGCGACGTTGAGCAAACAAATCACGCAAGGTTTCTTGCAAATCGGTCCGTACCGAGCAGCAAATGCAGCCATTCGCCAGCAACGTGATGTTTTCTGACGACATGGTGACCAAGTCATGGTCAATCCCAATCTCACCCACTTCATTGATCACGACTGCAACACGTCGCATCTCAGGATGCAACAACAGTTTGGAGATGAGGGTGGTTTTTCCGCTGCCCAGAAATCCAGTGACCAAGGTCACTGGAATTTTTCCTGCCAAAGCGTCACGCGACCAAGTCACAGCGCTCCCGTTCAAATGTTCATTTCAAGAATGTACAAACCGCCCGTGAAACGGTCCACGGTGTAGACGATACGCCGGTCATCCACGTACACATCATTGAGTTGAATCGCACCTGCGGGCGACAGCTTGGGCGCGCCGGGGACAAAGTAAGCAATCTCTTGCACTTGGTATGGATTGCTGGTGTCGTACACACGCACACCCGCATTGAAAAACGAGCCAACGATGATGGTGTCTGAGCGAAATGAGGTGGGGCCTGGCAAATTTTCATGCAAGTTGTGTGCACCAAATCTGCCGCCACGTTTGGCGAAGGCTTCAAAAGAAGGTGCTGGAAAGGTGCCGATCGGCACTGGGTTCCCCTCGTTGCGTGCGTCTACCACCCACACCAGTTTGGGCCAATCTGCACCGTTGTCTTGCACGCATTCGTCACTCACGATCCACAGTCCACGATCGAACAGTGGGAGTACCGTGTGCGTGAACCCATTGAAGGGTGGGGAGTGGTTCCACTGAGAAACCACCTTGATGTTGCTCATGTCTGAGATGTCTAGCACCACAGCGCCGCCGTCGATGTAGCCTACAAACGCTCGGTCAGGACGCTCGGGAAACACATTGGTGTTATGCGTGCGAAAGCCTGTGTCGAATTGTTTGGGCAATCTGGGTGGAGGCGGCGCCTCATCACCCTCGCGTGTGCCGGGATACCACCAACGGCCCACTTCGACAGGCTTGGTGGGGTCAGAGATGTCGAGGATGCGGTAGAACTGATCGTCCAATGGGTTACGCGGTTGGAAGTCAGATGCACCCGAGGACATGTGCACGTATTTGCCGTCCACAAACCAGACGGCATGTACACCGCGTGAATATGGGCCTGAGCAGTCGAAATGTGACAGCAAACGCGGTGTTTCTGGTGTGCTCACATCAAAGATATCGACACCTGCGGGTTTGATGCCCACGGTGCTGGCTTGGTAAGCCACCACCATGATGTCGCCAACCACATCTAACGAGTTGGAGCGCAGTTTCATGTGCGGCAACTCGGTTTGCACAATCAGTTTGGGGTTTGTGGGGTCTGTTACATCCACGCCCGAAAAGTTTTTCGGTGCTGACTCATGCGCTAGCCACAAGATGCGACGACCGTCGGAGGTCATTTGCATCGACATCCCTTCTCCCAAGCCACCAAAGCCTGCAAGCTCATGGTGGGCTAGCAATTTCATGTTGTGTGACAAAGTTTGGTCAGCACGAGAAGCAGGTTGTGGGGCATGAAGCATGGGTAAATACTCATTAAAAAATGTTTGGATTCTGTAATATAGCAACTTGGAGATCAAATGATCTAACAACATTCCCTAACTATGAAACCAAGGAGACACCTGATGAGTTCAATTTTGTCATTGCGTTGGAAGAAGAGTATCTATGCTGGCCTTGCTGTGCTGGTCAGTTGTTTTTGTTCGCAATCCTTCGCCCAAAACTTCCCAAATAAGCCTGTGAAGTTGGTTGTGACTTATCCCGCGGGTGGCAGCTCCGACTTGATGGCTCGCATCATGGGGCAAAAGCTCAGTGAGCATTGGGGTCAACCCGTCATCATCGAAAGCAAGCCAGGTGCTGCTGGCTCTATCGGTATGGAGTTCACAGCGCGTCAACCGGCGGATGGTTACACCTTTGTGGTGGGTAACTTAGGCCCTGCCGCCGTGAACCCACTGATCACCAAAGTGCCTTACAACATGGAGAAAGACTTCATCCCTGTGGCACTGACAGCGACTGGGCCCAACATTTTGGCCGTTCCCGCAGCATCGCCTTTCAAAAACCTGAACGATCTCATCACAGCAGCACGTAACAAGCCCGACAGTTTGAATTTCGGAACCAGCGGCCCGGGCAGCATGGCCCACTTGGGTGGCGAGTTGATCATGCGACAGGCCAACATCAAAATGACAGGCGTGCCCTACAAGGGCGGCGGTTTGGCTGTGAACGATTTGTTGGCAGGCCAAATTGACATGATGGTCTCCGATGCATTGCCAGTGAGCCAGCACATCAAGTCTGGCCGTTTACGTGCACTGGCCATCACCAGTGCCAAACGTTCTCCCATGACGCCTGATATCCCCACATTTGCAGAAGCAGGTTTGCCAGGCTTGGTTGCCGTGAATTGGTGGGGTGTGTTCTTGCCAGCTGGCACACCCAAGCCCGTTGTTGATGCCTACAACGCTGCTTTGGTCAAGATCATGGCCAACCCTGACCTCAAAGAAAGATTTGCTGGCTTGGGTGTGGAAGCCATGGCTACTTCACAAGATGAGTTCAAGGCTTTCTTGGCATCTGAAAGTGCCAAGTATTCGAAGCTGATTGCAGACAACAACATCAAAGCCGAATAACTGAATTCATCCCTAGCGACCATGCTCCGCCCTTTCGTGGGGTGGGCAAGGTCAACCTAGGTGACCAGGCCTGCGCAGTCAATGCCATCTATGCACTGACGATGGAGGCGCAAATCGACAGCCTCTGTGCCCGATAATCAGTGCATGCGTATTCGCTTCACCAAAATGCAGGGCGCCGGCAACGACTTCGTGGTCTTGGACGAGACCACCCAGCGTTTGCACCTGACGCCCGCTCATTACCGTTTCCTGGCCGACCGCCACTTCGGCGTGGGCGCGGACCAAATCCTCACTGTGCGCCCCGCACCTCAGCCCGACGTGGACTTTGAATACGTCATCCACAATGCCGATGGCGGCGAGGTGGAGCAGTGCGGCAATGGCTCGCGCTGCTTTGTGCGCTTTGTGCGCGAGCAAGGACTGACCGACAAAACGACGGTGCGCGTCAAAGTGCATGGCGGCGTCATTACCTTGCAAGAAATGCCAGACGGCCAAGTGACAGTGGACATGGGTGCACCCGTGTTTGACTTGCCCCAAGTGCCGTTTGTCGCAACGCATGCCACCGCTGTGAACGACAACACATGGCAACTGGCCCTCAGCAATGGCGACGTCGTGAACGTGGGCGTGGTCTCGATGGGTAACCCGCACGCCGTGCAAGTGGTGGCCAATGTGGCGACTGCCCCCGTTTTGCAGCAAGGCGCACTGATTGAAAACCACATGGCTTTCCCCAGACGCGTGAACGCAGGCTTCATGCAAGTACTCAGCCGCAACACGGTGCGCTTGCGCGTGTTTGAGCGCGGCTCAGGCGAAACATTGGCTTGCGGCACTGGCGCTTGCGCAGCGGTGGTCACCGGCATTCGCTGGGGCTTGCTGGAGCCACGCGTGACCGTACAAACCCACGGTGGCACACTCGCCATCGAGTGGCAGGGCGGTGACACATCGGTGCGCATGACCGGCCCAGCCACCACAGTTTTCAGCGGCGAAATTACCCTTCCGGACACACTATGACCAACCCTGCCATGAACCCCATTACCGAAGACGACATTGCCAACTTTTTGGTGAACACACCAGACTTCTTTGAGCGCCATGCCGAGTTGTTGTCTGCCGTCAAGCTCAACAGTCCACACAGCCACCGCGCCATCAGTTTGCAAGAGCGCCAAGCCGAAATGATGCGTGAAAAAATTCGTGCTCTGGAGCTGCGCATGATGGACATGATGCGCCACGGAACAGAAAACGAGGTGCTCATTGAGCGCATGCAGCGCTGGGTCAAAACTTTGCTGATGACCAGCAACGCACGCGATTTGCCGCACACCATTGCCGACCAAATTCAACACACCTTTGTTGTGCCGCAAGTCGCCATCAAGGTCTGGGATGTGCGCGAGGATTTCAAAATTGAGCCCTTCGCGCAAAGCGTGATCGACTCCGTCAAAGACTTTGCTGCGTCGTTGTCCAAGCCCTATGTGGGTGTCAACAACAACTTCGACGCCGTACAGTGGCTGGCCGATCCAGCCGCCGCGCAGTCGGTGGCCTTCATCGCCTTGCGTGCCACGCGCCCACAAGACACGCCGCAGACCGCGGCTGAGCAGCCTGTGATGGGTTTGTTGGTCTTGGCCTCCCCCGACCCGCAGCGCTACTACGAAGGCATGGGCACCACCATCATCGAACGCATGGGCGACTTGGCCAGCGCGGCACTCTCTCACCTTCGTTGATACACGCGGATTCAAAGCACATGGACTTGGTCGCACGCTACCTCGACCACGTTCGCTTTGAAAAGCGCTTGGCAGATCGCACCGTCACGCTCTACGGCTTAGACCTAGACAAACTCAGCGACTACGCAGCCGAAGCCAACGTGGCACTCGAGGCGGTACAAAGCACACACATTCGCCGCTGGGTCTCGCACATGCACAGCGGCGGCCGCAGCGGGCGCGGCATTGCGCTCATTCTCTCGGGCTGGCGCGGGTTTTATGTGTGGCTGGGCCGTCAGGGCTTGGTCACCAGCAACCCGGTGCAAGACGTGCGTGCCCCCAAAGCCCCCAAGCCCTTGCCCAAAGCCCTGAGCGTGGACGATGCCGTGCAACTGGCCGAATACCACGCCGCACCCGACACCGCCGACCCGTGGCTAGAGTGTCGCGACGCTGCACTGGTGGAGCTGCTGTACGGCTGCGGCCTGCGTGTGGGCGAATTGGTCGGATTGGATGTGCAAGCAGGTGCACAAGCCAAAGGCTGGATTGACTTTGACGCTGGCGAAGCCCACGTGCTGGGCAAAGGCAGCAAACGCCGCAGCGTGCCCTTGGGCGGCAAAGCACGAGAAGCCATGCAAGCCTGGGTGGCAGTGCGCAACCAAGGTCTCACACCCGCCACTGCCGAACAAACCGCCATGTTCATTGGCCGCAACGGCACGCGCCTGACTGCGCAAGCCGTGTGGCAACGCTTGCGTCAGCGCAGTTTGAAAGCAGGTTTGTCCACCCCTGTTCATCCGCACATGCTGCGCCACTCGTTTGCCAGTCACCTGTTGCAGTCCAGCCAAGATTTGCGTGGGGTGCAGGAGTTGCTGGGTCACGCCAACATCACGACGACTCAGGTGTACACGCGGTTGGACTTTCAGCATTTGGCGCAGGCGTATGACTCGGCGCATCCGAGGGCTCGCAAGAAGTAACGCTTCTTTGGTGTTGCTCTGACCCAAGTCACGGGTGGGTCAGGCGCATCGGCGCATGCGTCGCTACGCACCAAAATCGCTTCAACGCCTACCCCACCCCTGACTTGGGCCTTGTTGGCGAGGCGAAATAAACCGCAAAGTCCAAGCCAAACCCCGAACGACTCAAACGACAATTGAGTCAATGAAAACAATCAAACTCAGAGAAGGCAAAGAGCGTTCTGCCTTGCGCCGCCACCCGTGGATTTTTGACGGTGCCATTGCCAAAGGCAGCGGCGACGCAGGCGAAACTGTGCGCGTGGAATCGAATGACGGTCAGTTTCTTGGATGGGCATCGTGTAGCCCTGAGTCGAAAATTCGTGCGCGCATTTGGAGTTTTGACGAAGGGCAGCGCATTGATGCTTCTTTCTTCAAAGTCTCCATTGCCCGCGCCATCGCAGCGCGCAGCCGTTTTGACATTCAAAGCAACGGCGTGCGTTTGATTCACGGCGAGTCCGATGGCTTGCCTGGCCTCATCGTGGACCGCTATGACGACATCTTGGTGGCCTCGTTTTTGTCGTGCGGCACCGAGCGCTGGAAAAACGTGATTGCCGATGAGCTGCTGGCACAAACAGGCCTCACCAAACTCTACGAACGTTCAGACGCCAACGTGCGAAAGCTCGAAGGCTTGCCCGAAGTCACTGGTTGGCTGCGCGGTGAGGGCGCGACGGGTGTGGTGCTGCGCGAGCACGATTGGCAGCTGTCGTTGGACGTGGCAGAAGGTCACAAGACCGGCTTTTATTTAGACCAACGCGACAGCCGCAAGAAGTTTGCGGACTACGCCAAGCGCTTGCAGTTTCAGCGCGTGCTCAATTGCTATTGCTACAC
>JAIXRH010000129.1 GCA_027485285.1 Comamonadaceae bacterium
ACCGCTTCGTCAAGGTTTTTGCCGCGTGATTTGTGCTCTACCAGCAGCACGCCCGGCCAAAACAAATCGACATAGCCCTGTGCGCCACCGAGCTTTTTGACGTTCAGCTCAAAAGTGGCAACGCGCTTGTCGGTGATGCCAAAGATTTCAAAGAAGGCAATCCAGAAGGGTTTGGCTTCGCTGTCTTCGTGGCTGGCATCAGCCCAGGTTTTGCTGAAAAGCAATGCCCTGGATTTAATTTCGTTCCAATTAAGACCCATTTAGTGCTCATTGAGTGAGCCTGAATGGTAATGGAAAGTCCTCTACGGATGGATGAATGTAGCTCTTGAGTATTAACCAAAAAGCCTGTGAGTGGGGCTATAAAAAAGCCCCCATGCATGGGGGCTTTTGGGGGTTTTTACTCGGGTTTGAATCCTGCACCCTTCAACAGTTCTGCGTTTTCGTTGATGTACTTTCCTGTGTACTTCTTGAATTCATCGACGGACTCTACGACGGGCTCAATGCCGAGTTGTTCAAATGCACCTGATTTGGTGAGTTGACGCACCGCTTCATTGGCGGCCTTGTTTAAAAACTGGACGCGGTCATCGGGTGTGCCTTTGGGCGCCCAAATGCCATACCAAGATTCGGTGACGAATTTTGGATAACCACTCTCAGCGGCGGTGGGCACATTGGGCATCACAGAGCTTCGGTTGGCAGAGGTGACGACGATGGGTTTCACCTTGCCTGCTTTGGCCATGGACTGCAGCGAAATGATGGAGTCAATCAAAATTTGCGAGTGTCCACCAGCGACATCGGTCAGCGCTGGGGCTGTGCCTTTGTAGGCGGTCATGGTCAGATTCAGATTGCCTTCTTTGGCAAACATCAAGGTGGCCAAATGACTGGCCGCACCCAAGGCGGGTAAACCAGCTGTCCATTTGTCTGGATTCTGCTTGACCGAATCCATGACTTCTTTCAGTTTCGTTTGTGGCAATGTGGGTGCAATCACCATCAACAAGGGGGCTTCGCCCACGCGTGCCACGTAAGAAAAGTCAGTCAGCGGGTCGTAGGGCGGGTTCGCCGTGACCAGCCTTGTCAAAGCGTGTGTGGATGCTGAGAAAAGCAGTGTCTGACCGTCGGGCGCGGACGTTTGAACAAACTTTCCGCCAATTGTGCCGCTGGCACCTGGTTTGTTTTCCACCACGATGGAGACATTCAAATTGGATTGCATTTGCTTGGCAATCAACCGAGCGGCATTGTCTACGCCACCACCCGCAGCAAATGGCACGATCAATTTGATCGTGCCATCTGGAAATTTTGGCTGTGCAGTTGCAAATGCTGTGGCTGTCAGCAATGCAATGGAAAGCATTTTCTTCGTCAATGAAATCATGTTTGTCTCCAGTTAAATTTAGAACTCACACTTACTTAATCTCTGTAGCCTTGACGCCATGCGGATGAGCCTCCAAATAAGGGGGCCTCAGGTGCAGGGCCATGGAGCTTGGCATATGACTCAATCGTTTTTGTCATACGTGGCAGCAACCAATCAGTCACAGATTCACTCACTTCCTCGTCATCTTCCAAGCGACTCAAAATGTTTCGAATGGCTTGATTTTGTGAGGCAATCGGGCCTGGTGCAAGCAAAAAAGCCACGACATCTGTCTGGCCTAGTCGTTCACTTTCTGCCCATAAATAGTCTGCGATGTCGAGCTCGAAATCTTCGAGCGTGACACTCATGCCACTCATCGTGCATGAGCATCCCATGGCAACGTGCTGACCTGACAACCGGTTCCAAAGACCGGAAAGGTAAGCAGCTTGCTGTTGGGATGCTGTCATTTCAAGTAGCTCAGGCAAGGGCTTGGCTTCTCAGTTGCTCAGTTTCAGATGGTTTCACTTCAAAGTTGTGATCCAACACCACGCCGTAGAGTTTTTCAGCCGCTTCGCGACTGACATAGCCCTCGCGCGCGTCATGCGCCACGGCATTGGCATCACGTTTGAATGGGTTGCCAAACCCGCCGCCGCCCCCAGAAAGCATCTTGTAGGCATCGCCGCGCTCTAGGCGCACGTTGAAGATTTTGGCGTTGGGCAATTCTGAGCTCCACTCACCTTTGTGGCGAATGGCAATGCCATTGCCAGCGGCTTCTCCGCCGCCCTCTAGGCCCCAAGGTTTGCAATGCATGCGGTCGATTCGTGTGGTCACAGAGAACGGCGATAAGGCCTGCACCACCATCTCTGCGCCTAAGCCCCCACGGAATTGGCCTGCGCCTGCGCTGTCTTCACGAATTTTGTAGCTTTCCACGAGCACAGGGTATTTCGCTTCGAGCTGCTCAGTGGGGCTGTTGTGCGTGTCGCCATCGTTGATACAGACCGTGACAGAGACGCCGTCTTCACGGGACTTGGCGCCCCAGCCACCGCCCAATGGACCAATGCCGACAATGAACAAGCGACCATCTTCAGGCGAGATGCCATGAATGTTGGGGAACACCAAATCTGCATGGTGGCCCGCAATGGCGCGGTGGGGAATGGCGGGTGCGAGTGCTTTGAAAATGGTGTCGATCACAGTCATTGGGAACGTCATCCAAACACGCATGGGGTAGGGACGCTCAGCACTGATGACCGTGCCCATCGGCATGATGACCTTCAGCGGTCGGAAACTGCCGTCATTCACGGGGTAATCTGTGGGGGTGGTCAAACACTTGTAGGCGACTTGCGCACACGCAATACCTGTTGTGAAGCCAGAGTTGTAAAAGCCTTTGACTTGCTTGCTGACATCCGACAAGTCGATTTCCATCTCATCACCCTTGACGGTCACTTTGACGCGAATGGGAATGCGCTTGCCAATTTCTAAACCGTCGTCATCCATGAAGGATTCGGCTTCATACACACCATCAGGGATGGTCAGTGTGTTTTGACGCGCCAGTGCTTCAGAGGCGTCCATGATTTGAAGAATGGACGCTTGTACATCTTGGTTGCCGTAGCGTTGCACCAGTTCGAGGAATCGACGCTCACCTGTGGTGATGGCGGTGATCTGTGCACGCAAGTCGCCCAGCGCACGCTCTGGCATGCGAACGTTCATGGCAATGATGTCCAGCAAGTCTTGGTTCACTTTGCCCGCCGATTGATACTTGACGATCGGGATCTGGATGCCTTCGGAGTAAATATCGGTGGTGATTTGCCCCAAGCTGCCGCCCACATCTAACCAGTGCGCCATGCAACAGGTAAAGCCAATCAATTCACTGTCGTGGTAGACCGGCATCGTGAATGTGAAGTGGTTCAAGTGGCTGCCTGTGGTGTAGGCATCATTCGTCACCAAGATGTCGCCCGGATGGATGTTTTCATAACCAAAGTGGCGAATCTTGGACTTGACTGTTTCAGACATGCCGCGAATGAACATCGGCAATCCCAAACCGATTGAGACGGTATCGCCCTCTTTGGTGAAGAGGCCAACCGTGAAGTCCAAGGCTTCATAAATGATGAGGTTGTAGGCCGTGCGCATCAAGTTGGTTTTCATCTCCTCAGTCACAGCAAACAAGCCGTTGCGGATGATTTCCACGATGACGGGGTCCACCGCCTGTGCGTTTGCGTGTTGTGCTTGTGTCGTGCTCATGAGCGGTCACTCCCGATAGAAATTTGAAGGTTGCCGTACAGATCAACTTTGACGCTATCGCCGGGTTGAACGACGGTGGTGGAGGCGTGCTCTTCCACCAGTGCTGGGCCGTGAAACTCATTGCCGCTCTTGAGCAAATCGCGTCGATACACGGCGGTCTCAACGAACTGACCTGCGCTGCGGAAATAGACGGGCTTGTGCGCGCGCAATGCTTTCGCATCGGGGGCGGCTTGACCTGACTCGACGACGTTGCGAGGTGGTTTTTTCATGCGGCCCAGTACAGTGACTCGCAAGCTGACAATGTCCGCCGCTTCTTTGGGGGCAGATGTGCCATACCGAACTTTGTGAATGTCGTCGAAATGATTTTTGATCGCCGTTCGGTCTTTGCTGACAAAAAACGCATGAGGCAAGTCGACGGTGACGGCATGCTCTTGGCCAACGTAACGCATGTCTGCGGCACGCTCAAAGGTGATTTCTTCTGGAACAATTTGTGAAGCGCCAATGGCTGCACGGCCTTCGTCTTCCATTTCTTTGTAGTAGGTCTCGATTTCATCAAATGACAAGCTGTCCAAGCGGCGGAACACAGAGCGCACATAGTCATAGCGCAAGTCGCTGAACAACATGCCATAGGCAGAAAAGTAGCCAGGCGCATGGGGAATCAAAACCTTACGGATACCAATTTCACGTGCAATGGCAGAGGCGTGCAGTGGCCCTGCACCGCCATACACCACCATGGTGAAACTGCCTGCATCCAGACCTCGCTCTGTGGTGACCGCTTTGACGGCATGAGACATCTGTGTCACAGCGATACGCAAAATGCCATCTGCCGCCTTGGTGGCATCTAAGCCCAAAGGCTGGGCAATTTTTTCTTCCATGGCTTGCTTCGCGCGGTCCAAGTACAAGGGCATTTCGCCGCCGAGGAAGTTGTGTTCATCCAACCGACCCAAAATCAAGTTGGCATCTGTCACGGTGGGTTCGGTGCCATCGCGACCGTAGCAAACGGGGCCAGGCATGCTGCCCGCAGAGCGGGGACCGACGCGCAGTGAGTTCCCCAGCTCGACGCGCGCAATTGACCCGCCACCCGTGCCTACTTCAAAAATGTCCATCATCGGGATTTGAATAGGCAAGGCTTTCTCATACCCACCGATGAGCGCACTGCCTGTTGTCAAGGGGCGACCTTCACTGATGACCCCAGCCTTCGCCGTGGTTCCACCCATGTCAAAGGCAATGGAATCGGGCATGCCAAGTTGGGCGCAAATCGCTTGCGCACCAATCACGCCCGCAGCAGGTCCGGACTCCAACATGCGCACGCAATCGCGTCGCGCATGCTCCACGGGGAACAAGCCACCAGTGGATTGCACGGCATAAAAGTCGCCTTCAAATCCTTTGTCGCTCAAGTGATGCTCTAGCTCACCAAGATACTCTGATACACGCGGGCCGACATAGGAATTCGCCACGGCAGTCGAGACGCGCTCAAACTCGCGGTACTCCTGCGACAACTCATGCGATGCGGTCACAAACGCACCTGGCATTTCCTCTTGCAAAATGGCTTTGACGCGACGCTCGTGGTCGGGGTTGCGGTAAGAATGCAGCAACAGCACGGCCACTGCTTCAATGTGTTTGGCTTTCAGTTCTCGTGCAAGTTGGCGCACCGCTTCTTCATCCAAGGGCTTGTGCAAAGAGCCATCTGCACGCAAACGCTCTGACACTTCATAACGCAAGGAGCGCGGAACCAGCGGCTCATGCTTTGAAAAGAAAAGGTTGTAGGCGTCTGGTCGGTTGACGCGGCCAATTTCATAAATGTCGCGAAAGCCTTCCGTGATCAGCAAAGCCGTTTTTGCGCCGTTACGTTCAAGCAAGGTGTTGATCACAATGGTGGAGCCGTGCAAGAACAGATAACCATTGCTCAAATCAATGCCAGCACCGTCCAAGGTGTTTTGAATGCCTGTGACCAGTTCGCCATGGGTTGAGAGTGCTTTGCCGAATGAAATTGCACCGGTTGACTCGTCAAAGCAAGCCATATCTGTGAATGTGCCACCGATGTCGACGGCAATTCGTAAAGAGTTTTTTGATTCAGACATGGGTGATTCCTTTATGCGGCGTTTGAAACCACGTTGCGTAGGGTGCCTAAGCCAGTGATTTCAACTTCAATCACATCACCGGCCTTCATGTAAACAGGAGGTTCGCGACGGTCGCCCACACCACCGGGTGTCCCTGTGGCGATGACATCACCGGGGGAGAGGTTGGTAAATCCAGAGAGGTATTCGATGATCACGGGCAAGGTGTAAATCAAGTCAGCGACGGACGAATGCTGCATGACTTCACCATTGAGTCGCGACTCCAAGGTCAGCTTGTTCACATCCGGTATGTCTTTGCTGGTGGCCATGAAAGGGCCCAGTGGGCCCGTCAATGGAAAGTTTTTACCGGGAATCCATTGGTGTGTGTGGCGCTGCCAATCGCGTGCTGTGCCATCGTTGAAGCAGGCGTAGCCAGCGATGTGGTCAAACGCTTGTGCTTGGGTGATGTTGCGGCCACCCTTGCCAATGATGACGGCGAGTTCACCTTCAAAGTCAAAGCGCTGAGTTTCTTTGGGGCGAGGTAATGGTGCGTTGTGTGCTGTCAGGCTGTCAGCAAAGCGGGTGAATATGGCGGGGTATTCGCTGTCTGCGCGTTTGGTTTCAGCGACGTGCGATTTGTAATTTAAACCGATGCAGAAAATTTTGCCGGGATTGGGAATGACAGGCAACAGATGCGCTTGCGATGCAGTCACCGCTTTGCCGCTTTGGCGAATCAAGGCTTCACATTCATCGAGTTTGTTGGCGGCAATGACGGATTTCAAATCTGGGTACTCAACTTGAAATGCTGGGGGGACTTGTATCCAGTGGCCCTCATCTTTCCAGAGACCGTAGGACTGTTGACCGGCAATTTCAAAACTGACAAAGCGCATTGTTTTTCCTTCGATGAATGGCACCGACCATCGGTGCTTGTGAACAATGAGGACGAGTTTATGGACGCACGCACCATCTGCATAGAATGAATTCAGAGATTTCAGATATGCCTAAAATGGCATAACGAAGAGGTGACCATGCAAATTAATGATTTACGGCTATTCATCGAGGTCGCTGAGCTTGGCAGCTTCACGAAGGTGGCGTTGCAAAGAAACACCGTTCAGTCGCACATCAGCAGACAAATCAGTGATTTTGAGAAAACCTGTGGCGGTGCTCTGTTCAGAAGAACAGGCCGAGGGGTTGTATTGACAGAATTTGGCGAACATGTGCAGCAGCGTGTGAGAGGGTGGCTCAAAGACAGCGATGAGCTTTTTTCTGACATCCGTCAAACGTCCAAATTACCCATGGGAGAAGTGAGGATTGGCGTTCTTCCCTCAGCAGCACATCCTTTGATGACGCATATCTTCAAGCGTTTGCACCATGAGTATCCAAAGATCAAACTGAATATTCGGGAGGGCCAGGGCAGCGAATTAGATGCACTGTTGGACACCGGGGCGGTTGATATGGCGATCTTGTTTCGTTATGAAAAACCAACGGGAAGCGATGAATCACTCTTGTCCACGGCGAATACCTACCTTGTGTCGTGTCCAGGGCTTTCATTGACCTACCCAGATGCCGTTGACTTCAAACGTCTTGAAGGGCTGCCATTGGTTTTGCCAAGACGTCCTTCGCATTGGCGGTCGATCTTGGATGAAACAGCAAAAAGCAAGGGGTTTAGTTTGCTGGCCGAAGTGGAGGCGGATTCCTTGCGCGTTCAAAAGGAAATCATCGCATCCAACCCGCATATGTATGCCTTGCTTGGTCCTTTTTCTGTTGACGATGAACTGCGCACTGGGAAGTTGCAAGCCGCCAAGGTCATCGCGCCAGATCTGAAGCGTTATGTCACGCTGGCCCATCCCAAACAAGGACATTTCACACAAGCCAGTCGAATCGTTTCTCAGCTCATCAAAGAAACTGTGGCAGCTTGGAAGGGGCAATTAAGCAGCCCCTCTGGATCAAATTAGTTTGATCAGGCCAGCGGGTCCAGGGTCTGTGGGCATGTCACGCTGACCCGCTGCCAGGCAGGTGCATCGTTCACAGTCAGCAGCGTGTCTTTGGCTTCGAGCTTCGCCGCACTCAAACACCCACCCCACACACAGCCATCGTCCAAGCACACCACGTCTGGGCGGTTGGCCGAGTCCAGGGTGGACCAATGGCCAAAGGCCACGCGCACATCGGCGGTCAAGCGGCCCGGCACATCAAACCACGGCAGCAGGTGCGCGGGGGCTTTGTCTGCGCTTTCTTTCACGCTGAAGTCCATCGCGCCCTGAGCATCGCAAAAGCGCAAGCGGGTGAGGGCGTTGACGATCACGCGCAAGCGGTCTGCACCCGCCAGGTCATCACGCCACACATTGGGCAGGCCGCCATACATCTGTGGCATGAAGTGCACCCAGTCGTCGCTGCGCAGTACGGCCTCGACCTCGCCAGCCAGCGCGAGGGTTTGCTGCGCCGTCCATTGCGGCAGCACGCCCGCATGCACCATCAGCACTTGGCCCACTTGCA
>JAIXRH010000100.1 GCA_027485285.1 Comamonadaceae bacterium
ACAAAATGTTGGCTGCCGCCGTCACGCAAATCATCGCGGTCCACGCTGGTGATGACCACGTACTTGAGCTTCAACTCGGCAATGGTCTTGGCCAAGCTTTCTGGCTCGTTCACATCGAGGGGGTCAGGGCGTCCGTGGCCCACATCGCAGAAAGGACAGCGGCGCGTGCATTTGTCACCCATGATCATGAAGGTGGCCGTGCCTTTGCCAAAGCATTCGCCAATGTTGGGGCAGCTGGCTTCTTCGCAGACAGTCACCAATTTGTTGGCACGCAAGATGTCTTTGATTTCATAAAAACGCGTGGAGGGGGAGCCAGCTTTGACGCGAATCCAATCGGGTTTTTTCAGTGCCTCACTTGGCGCCACTTTGACAGGAATGCGCGACAACTTGGCGGCCGCTTTTTGTTTGGCCGAGGCGTTGTAGTTTTCGACGGTTTGCGCATCACGCACGACGGGGTTTGGTGGGGTAGACATGGCGAATGGCCCTTTGACGTTTAGGGCGCTAAAAAAGTAACGAGCTTGTGGCTCAACACATCAGCGGCTTCTTGCCAACTGACCGATACGCCGATTGTAGAAAGGTCGACGGTTTGCAAGCCTTGATAGCCACAAGGGTTGATGCGTTGGTAGGGGCTTAGGTCCATGGCCACATTCAGTGCCACGCCGTGGTAGGTGCAGTGGCGGCTCACTTTGATGCCCAGTGCAGCAATTTTTCCCAGCCCCGAAAAGTCTGGGTCTTTGCTGCCGTCTTTTTGCGGACGTTGTGCCAATGCGGCGTGGCTGTGAGGGTCATCTAAGCGCACGTAAATGCCGGGTGCACCCGAAACACGGTGGCCCGTCACGTCAAAGTGGCTCAGTGTGCGAATGACGGCTTCTTCGATGCGGTAAACAAACTCTTTGACGTGATAGCCAGCACGTTTGAGGTCAATCAAAGGGTAAGCCACCACTTGGCCTGGCCCGTGAAATGTCACTTGCCCCCCTCGATTGGTTGAAACGACGGGGATGTCGCCAGGGGCCAGCAAATGATCTTCGCGACCGGCCAAACCTTGTGTGAAAACTGGTAAATGTTCACACACCCAAATTTCATCGGGCGTGTCGACCGTTCTTGCCGCTGTGAAATCCTGCATGGCCTGATAGGCGTGCAGATAGGGCACAAGGCCCAGGTGATGAATCACAGGACTACTTTGACCATCGGGTGAGAGGAAAGGGTGCGGTAAAGGTCGTCGAGTTGCACTCGGCTGGTGGCGGTTACCGTGATGGTGACACCTAAATATTTACCGCCGCTGCTTTCTCTCAACTCAATGTTGGCCACATTAAACGCAGGGTCAAATTGCTCGGCAATAGCCCTCACCGCATCAACCAATCCGTCAACTTTAAGCCCCATGACCTTGATAGGAAACTGGCTTGGATACTCGATCAGAGACTCCGCGACAGTATTTTGGGATGGAATGGATGGGCTGGTCATGCTGGAAATTATCCTCTTCTTGGTGCAGTCGCCACGGAGCGTATGTGTTTTCACGTAGAATATTTGATTGATGAAAAGATGACGGGTGTAACCTGGGCGTAAACAAACATGACCAGAATACAGCCCGAAGAACAAGACGTAGAAGACACGTTTAAGCCCCTCAGCGCCGAACAGGTGGCTGAATTGCGAAAACGTCTGCCCCTCTTGTCAATTTGGCGAGTCCTTGGAGTTCAGGCATTGCTGGGACTCTTGGTGGCGGGCTTGGTGTGGTTGATATCGGGGCGGGTGGCTGCTGTTTATTCTTCACTTTATGGTGCATTGACAGTGATTATTCCGGCGGCTTTGTTTGCGCGAGGTTTGACCAGTCGAGTCTCCGCGCTAAATGCAGGTGCAGCAGTATTTGGCTTTTTCCTATGGGAAATGGTCAAGATAGGCTTGACGGTGGCAATGCTTTTTGCTGCGCCCCGTCTGGTCAGCGATTTAAGCTGGCCTGCCATGTTGGCGGGCTTGGTAGTGACAATGAAGGTGTATTGGGTGGCGCTTGGCTTTCGCAAGGTGTTTTACCCAGTTAGCCCAACTTAAAAAAGAGCGAACGAATGTCTGTTGAACACGGTCCGACCGCTGGTGAATACATTGTTCACCACCTGACGCATCTGCAAAACAAGCCGATGGCTGGCGTCATTGACTTTTCTGTTTACAACCTTGACTCAATTTTCTGGTCAGTGTTGTTAGGCGTCGTTGCCAGCTTCTTCTTGTGGCGTGCAGCCCGTGGTGCAACGGCCCACGCGCCTGGTCGCTTTCAGGCTGCTGTCGAAATCTTGGTTGAAATGGTAGACAACCAAGCCAAGGGCATCATTCATAACGCCGAAAGCCGTAAGCTGGTTGCGCCTTTGGCTTTGACGGTGTTTGTCTGGATTTTCTTGATGAACGCCATGGACTTGTTCCCCGTTGATTTGTTTCCCATGATTTGGGAATTGATCTACAGCGCCAATGGTGGCGATCCGCATCACGCCTACATGCGTGTGGTGCCTTCGGCTGATTTGTCCACCACTTTGGGTATGTCTACGTCTGTTTTGTTGGTCTGTGTCTACTACAACATGAAAATCAAAGGCATTGGCGGCTGGGTGCATGAGCTTTTCTGCGCCCCCTTCGGTGCTCATCCTCTACTTTGGCCTGTTAACTTCGTCATGCAAATGATTGAATTCGCGGCCAAGACCGTGTCTCATGGCATGCGACTTTTTGGCAATATGTACGCTGGAGAGTTGGTGTTTATGTTGATCGCCTTGATGGGTGGCGCTGCTGCTGCCACCTTGCCAGGCGTCTTGCTTCCCATTGGTCACGTTCTCGTTGGTTCTATTTGGGCCATCTTCCACATCATGATCATCACATTGCAAGCCTTCATCTTCATGATGTTGACGCTCGTCTATGTGGGGCAAGCCCACGACGCCCACTGATTTCGGTTTTTTCTTAACTTTCTCTCTCATCCATTCTTTAGGAGTAACAAAATGGAACACGTCCTCGGTTATGTAGCACTCGCAGCTGGCATCATCATTGGTTTGGGTGCTGTCGGCGCTTGTATCGGTATCGGCATCATGGGTAGCAAGTACCTCGAAGCAGCTGCACGTCAGCCTGAATTGATGAACGAATTGCAAACCAAGATGTTCTTGTTGGCCGGTCTGATCGACGCTGCTTTCTTGATCGGCGTTGGTATTGCCATGATGTTCGCATTCGCGAACCCCTTCGTCCTGAAGTAATTCTCGCAACTACCAAAAGAAAGGTGTTGCCGTGAGTATCAATGCAACCCTGTTCGTCCAGATGATCGTTTTTGCGGTCTTGGTCTGGTTCACGATGAAATTCGTGTGGCCTCCCATCGCAATTGCCCTCGACGAACGGTCAGAAAAAATAGCCCATGGTTTGGCAGCTGCCGAGCATGCCAAGATTGAGCTGTCCAATGCACACAAAGAGGTTGAACTCAAGCTGGCCGAAACCCGCAATGAGTCAACAGCCTTGTTGGCTGATGCAGAGCGTCGCGCACAACACTTGATCGATGAAGCCAAGGCCCATGCCTCGGTTGAAGCGAAAAAGATTGTGGCTGCTGCTCATGCAGAAGCTGCGCAAGAAGTCGTGAAAGCCCGTGAAGCCCTGCGCGAGCAAGTGGCCGCATTGGCTGTGAAGGGCGCTGAGCAGATTCTCCGCAAGGAAGTCAATGCTGGTGTTCATGCCGACTTGTTGAGCCGTCTGAAGACCGAGCTGTAAGAGGACAACATGGCCGAACTCGCCACCATTGCCCGCCCTTACGCAGAAGCTTTGTTCAAGGCTTCGGCCTCAGACCTGAGCGCTACCGCTGTATGGCTTGAAGAGCTTGCGGCTATCGCTGGAAACGCCCAATTGTTGGAATTTGCAGAGGGCCCCAAGGTCACCTCAAGCCAAGTGTTTGATTTGATCGTCGGTGTTGCCAAATCCAAATTGCCAACTGCTGCGCAAAACTTTTTGCGCGCCGTGATTGACAACGGTCGCTTGAGTGCATTGCCTGAAGTGGCAACGCAGTTTCGCGCTCATGTCAACGCGCAAAGCGGTTCGGCAGATGCTGTGGTGTACAGCGCTTTCGACATCGACGCAGCAGCTTTGGCTGATGTGAAGACGGCACTCGAAAAGCGTTTTGCTCGCAAACTGAATGTCTCTGTGGCCTTGCAGCCTGAGCTGATTGGCGGCATTCGCGTGGTGGTGGGTGACGAAGTGTTGGACACTTCTGTCAAAGCCCGTTTAGATCAAATGAAAGTTGCGCTGACGGCTTAATGCCTGTCAGCCCTAACAAGAAAGAAGGAAAGAGTCATGCAACTCAATCCAGCAGAAATCTCTGAGCTGATTAAGAGCCGTATCGAAGGTTTGGGCACCGATGCCAACGTTCGCAACCAAGGTACCGTTTTGTCGGTGACCGACGGTATCGTTCGCGTGCACGGTCTTTCAGATGCGATGCAAGGCGAAATGTTGGAATTCCCCAACAACACATTCGGTCTGGCCCTGAACCTCGAGCGCGACTCGGTCGGCGCCGTGATCTTGGGTGAGTACGAGCACATCTCTGAAGGCGACATTGTCAAATGTACCGGTCGCATTTTGGAAGTGCCCGTTGGCCCAGAACTCATTGGTCGCGTGGTGAACGCTTTGGGTCAGCCGATTGACGGCAAAGGCCCGATCAACGCCAAGATGACTGACGTGATCGAAAAAGTTGCGCCTGGCGTGATTGCGCGCGAATCTGTGAGCCAACCCATGCAAACCGGTCTCAAGTCAGTTGACTCCATGGTGCCCGTGGGCCGTGGTCAGCGCGAGTTGATCATTGGTGACCGTCAAACAGGCAAAACAGCTGTTGCGATCGACGCGATCATCAACCAAAAAGGTCAACACATGACCTGCGTGTATGTCGCGATTGGCCAAAAAGCCTCGTCGATCAAAAACGTGGTGCGCGCTTTGGAGCAAGCTGGCGCGATGGAATACACCATCGTCGTGGCCGCTTCTGCTTCTGAATCTGCAGCCATGCAATACGTGTCAGCCTACTCAGGTTGCACGATGGGCGAATACTTCCGTGACCGCGGCGAAGACGCTTTGATCGTGTATGACGATCTGTCCAAGCAAGCTGTGGCTTACCGCCAAGTGTCCTTGCTGTTGCGTCGCCCACCAGGCCGCGAAGCCTACCCTGGCGATGTGTTCTATCTCCACAGCCGTTTGCTTGAGCGCGCTGCTCGCGTGAACGCCGACTACGTCGAAGCCTTCACCAAAGGCGCGGTCAAAGGCAAAACAGGTTCACTGACGGCATTGCCCATCATTGAAACCCAAGCGGGTGACGTGTCTGCCTTCGTGCCAACCAACGTGATTTCGATCACCGACGGTCAGATCTTCTTGGAAACTTCGTTGTTCAACGCGGGTATCCGCCCTGCGATCAACGCCGGTATCTCGGTGTCTCGCGTGGGTGGTGCAGCGCAAACGAAACTGATCAAGAACTTATCTGGTGGTATCCGTACCGACTTGGCGCAGTACCGTGAATTGGCAGCGTTTGCCCAGTTTGCGTCTGATCTCGACGAAGCCACTCGCAAGCAGCTTGACCGCGGTGCCCGCGTGACTGAATTGCTCAAGCAAGCGCAGTACAGCCCACAGTCCATCAGCATCATGGCTTCAACCTTGTTTGCGGTGAACAAAGGCTTCATGGACGACATCGAAGTCAAACAAGTTCTGCACTTTGAAAATGAAATGCACGCTTACCTCAAAGCTAAGCACGCTGCCTTGTTGGCCAAACTCGAAGCCGACAAAGCCATGGACAAAGACGCCGAGGCCGAAATGACCGCAGCATTGACTGCGTTCAAGAAAACCTTCGCTTAATCCCTACCTGACACAAGGAGCCAAACATGGCAGCAGGTAAGGAAATTCGCGGCAAGATCAAATCGGTGGAAAACACCAAGAAGATCACCAAAGCCATGGAAATGGTCGCCGCGTCAAAGATGCGTAAGGCACAAGACCGCATGCGTGCGGCTCGTCCTTACAGCGAGAAAATTCGTCATGTCGCGGCCAACCTTGGCAAGGCCAATCCTGAGTACGTTCACCCCTTCATGGAGTTGAACCCCGCCAAGGATGTGGGCTTTATCGTGGTGACCACCGACAAGGGCTTGTGCGGCGGCCTCAACACCAACGTGTTGCGTTTGCTGTCCAACAAGTTGCGTGATTTGCAAGCGCAAGGCCACAAAGCGCAAGCAGTGGCCATTGGCAACAAGGGTTTAGGCTTCTTGGGACGCTCGGGTGTCAAAGTTGTGGCGCATGCCACGCAGTTAGGTGACACACCGCATCTCGAAAAGCTGATTGGCCCCGTCAAGGTGTTGTTGGATGCATATGTGGCGGGCGAGATCCATTCGGTCCAGCTTTGCTACACACGTTTCATCAACACCATGAAGCAAGAGTCTGTGGTCGAGCAGCTTTTGCCTTTGTCGGCTGAAGACCTGAAAACGCATGAAGCCCACAGAACTTGGGACTACATCTACGAACCAGATGCGCACGTCGTGATCGACGAGCTTTTGCTTCGTTACGTAGAGGCAATGGTTTACCAAGCCGTGGCCGAAAGTATGGCGTCCGAGCAATCGGCCCGAATGGTTGCGATGAAGTCTGCAACCGACAACGCTGGGAACGTGATCAACGAACTCAAACTGGTTTACAACAAGACGCGTCAAGCGGCGATCACGAAAGAACTTTCGGAAATCGTTGCTGGTGCGGCTGCTGTCTGATTTTAATTTTTGGAGCAAAAAATGGCTCAAGCCCAAGGCAAGATTGTTCAATGTATTGGCGCGGTGGTGGACGTCGAGTTCCCACGCGACCAAATGCCCAAGGTCTACGATGCGCTCAAGCTCGAAGGCACTGCACTGACACTGGAAGTTCAGCAACAACTCGGTGACGGCATTGTCCGTACCATCGCGTTGGGCACTTCCGACGGCCTGCGCCGTGGTTTGATGGTGACAAACACGGGCGCGGCGATTACCGTTCCTGTGGGTAAAGCCACCCTCGGCCGCATCATGGACGTGTTGGGTAGCCCCATCGACGAACGTGGTCCAGTCGATCAAACTCAAACTGCATCGATCCACCGCAAGGCACCCGCCTATGACGAACTCAGCCCTTCGCAAGAACTGCTTGAGACCGGCATCAAGGTGATCGACTTGGTCTGTCCTTTCGCCAAAGGCGGTAAGGTTGGCTTGTTCGGTGGTGCGGGTGTGGGCAAGACCGTGAACATGATGGAGCTCATCAACAACATCGCCAAAGCACACAGCGGTTTGTCCGTGTTTGCCGGCGTGGGTGAGCGTACGCGTGAGGGTAACGACTTCTATCACGAGATGGCCGACTCAGGCGTGGTGAACTTGAAAGACTTGAACGAGTCCAAAGTGGCCATGGTTTACGGTCAGATGAACGAGCCGCCTGGCAACCGTTTGCGCGTGGCCTTGACGGGTTTGACCATCGCCGAATCTTTCCGTGACGAAGGCAAAGACGTGTTGTTCTTTGTGGACAACATCTATCGCTACACCTTGGCCGGTACCGAAGTGTCCGCCTTGTTGGGTCGTATGCCTTCTGCGGTGGGTTACCAACCGACATTGGCCGAAGAAATGGGCCGTTTGCAAGAGCGCATTACCTCGACCAAAGTGGGTTCTATCACGTCCATCCAAGCCGTTTACGTGCCTGCCGATGACTTGACCGACCCATCACCAGCGACCACCTTTGCTCACTTGGACTCCACCGTTGTGTTGTCTCGTGACATTGCTTCTTTGGGTATCTACCCAGCTGTGGACCCATTGGACTCGACCAGCCGTCAGTTGGACCCCTTGGTGGTTGGCGAAGAGCACTACGCCACAGCGCGCGCTGTGCAGGGCACTTTGCAGCGCTACAAAGAATTGCGTGACATCATCGCGATTTTGGGTATGGACGAATTGGCGCCTGAAGACAAGCTGGCTGTGGCCCGTGCTCGTAAGATCCAACGTTTCCTGTCTCAGCCTTTCCACGTGGCCGAAGTGTTCACCGGTTCGCCTGGTAAATACGTGACCTTGGCTGAAACCATCCGTGGTTTCAAGATGATTGTCAATGGCGAGTGTGATCACCTGCCAGAGCAAGCTTTCTACATGGTCGGCACCATCGACGAAGCGTTCGAAAAAGCTAAGAAGATCTGAGAGATCCTATGAGTACCATCCACGTAGATGTCGTCAGCGCAGAAGAGTTGATCTTCTCAGGCGAAGCCACTTTTGTGGCTTTGCCCGGCGAGGCGGGCGAGCTCGGTATTTATCCGCGCCACACGCCGCTGATTTCTCGCATCCGTCCAGGTTCGGTGCGCATTCAAACGGCCGATGGTGGCGAAGAGTTTGTTTTTGTGGCTGGGGGCATTCTTGAAGTGCAACCCGACTGCGTCACCGTCATGTCTGACACCGCAGTGCGCGGCAAAGACATGGATGAAGAAAAAGCCAATGCGGCCAAACTCGCAGCTGAAGAGGCCGTGAAAAATGCAAAGTCAGACGTTGATCTGGCACGCGCACGTTCTGAACTGCATATCTTGGCTGCTGAGTTGTCGGCCTTGCGCCGCTACCGCGCTCACAAGTAAGCCTCCTACGCGCTCGCGTTCAAAAAGCCCCTGCCTCGCGGTTGGGGCTTTTTGTCTTGAAATAAGTGGACAATTCTCACCATGCCTAAAGCCAAACTTCAAGCAGCCACCGTAGGCGGTACAGCCGACATCATTGAGGCTCAGTTTTACGAGGCCCTGCAAACGGGGGACATCGAAAAACTCATGGCGTGTTGGGCCGACGAAGACGACATTGTGTGCGTCCACCCAGGCGGCCCACGTTTGGTCGGCAGTGCGAGCATCCGCGCTGCTTTTGAGGCCATGTTCAGCAACGGTGTCATCTCGGCAAGACCAGAACACATTTGCAAAGTCGAGTCACTCACCAGCGCCATGCACAATGTGATTGAGCGCGTGGCCTTGCTCACCACAGACGGCGAGCAAGAAGCTGTGGTGGTGGCCACCAATGTCTACCAAAGAACAGCGCAAGGTTGGCGCATGGTCGCGCATCATGCCAGTCCCGGCACAGCCCCCACGCATGCCGAGGTGCACCAAGCCCCACAGGTCTTGCATTGATTTGGAATTACCAAGCACCCTGGTGGTTGCCAGGCGGCAATGCACAAACGATTTATGCTGCCAAACTGGCGCGTCGCTACACAGGGTCTGCACCTCAATGGACGCGTCAGCGGTGGAACACACCTGATGGCGACTTTGTGGATGTCGACTGGCACAGCGGTGACGACAACTTGTCAAAAGCTGCACCTTTGCTGGCCCTATTTCACGGCTTAGAAGGCTCTTCCGCCAGCCATTACGCCCAAGCCTTCGCACAAGCAACACACAAGCGTGGTTGGCAGATGGCGGTTCTGCATTTCCGGGGCTGCAGCGGTGAAATCAATTGGGCGCCGCGTGCCTATCACTCTGGCGATTTCGAAGA
>JAIXRH010000116.1 GCA_027485285.1 Comamonadaceae bacterium
ACATTTCCACCACCACCATTTACACGCACATTGCCCGTGAGCGCTTGAAGAGCTTGCATGGGCAGCACCACCCGCGTGGGTGAATGGCCACCTGCGTGGCTGAAGCCCCACATGGTGACAGAAGCGGCCATCAAGCGCCGCGCAAATAGCTCAACTCAGTGTCGGTAAAGCCAGCGCGTTTACGGGCTTCTTCGTTAAATGGCGGTCGCAGCTTCGGCGCCTCGTAACGCTGCACCAACTCGCCGTAGAGTGACACAGGGTCGAGTCCGCGTTGCTCGCTTAACCAGCGGTACCAGTGATTGCCGATGGCCACGTGACCGACCTCTTCGCGCAGGATGATGTCCAGCAGCTCGACCGCTTGCAAAGCGGCGGGTGTGGCGGCTTTGCGCAGCTTGGTTTGAATCAAGGGCGTGGCATCTAGGCCGCGCGCCTCCAGGGTGCGGGGCACCAGTGCCATGCGGGCCAGCACATCGTTGGCTGTTTTTTGGCACATGTGCCACAAACCATCGTGGGCATCAAAGTCACCATAGGCATAGCCCATGTCTTGGAGGTGCGTGTGCAGCATCTCAAAATGCTGCGATTCTTCATAGGCCACGCGCAGCCAGTCTGTGTAATAAGCTGTCGGCATGTTGGGGAAGCGCCAAACGGCATCCAAAGCTAGGTTGATGGCGTTGAACTCGATGTGGCACACCGCGTGCATCAGCGCAGCCAAGCCTTCTGGCGTGAAAGGCGTGCGCGTTGGCACATCCTTGGCAGGAATCAAACGTGGCAAGCTGGGTCGGCCTGGCATCGTCAGCTGAGGGCCAGGGCTGATGTGTTCGTTGGCGTCAAAGGCCACATGGCTTTGCTGCGCCCACAGCGACTGCACCGCTTGAACTTTTTCATCAGGGCGGCAGATGCACAAAGCGTTGAGGGCTAAAGGGCGAAGGCTCATCTTTACAATTGTAGAAAACCAAACACTGCAGGAGACTTTCATGGCTATTTATCAACTCGACACGCTCACGCCTCAGATGGCTGACTCGGCTTGGGTGGCAGACAACGCCCAAGTGATGGGCGATGTCCACATGGCCGCTGACAGCAGCGTGTGGTTCAGCAGCGTGGTGCGGGGTGACTCGGCCACCATCCACATTGGTGAAGGCACCAACATCCAAGACGGCAGTGTGTTGCATGCCGATGTGGGCATGCCGCTCACCATTGGCAATCATGTGACGGTGGGCCACATGGTGCAGTTGCATGGTTGCACGGTGGGTGACGAGTCGCTCATTGGCATTGGTGCCATCGTGCTCAACGGCGCAAAAATTGGCAAGAACTGCTTGGTGGGCGCGGGCTCGCTGGTGACCGAGGGCAAAGAGTTTCCAGATGGCTCCATGATTATGGGCACGCCTGCCAAGGTGGTGCGTCAGCTCACACCTGAGCAAATTGAGGGGTTGCGCCGCAGTGCGCAACACTACGTGAACAACAAGAACCGCTTCAAAGCGGGGTTGAAGAAGTTGGCTTGATGTCTCAGTTGCATAAATTTTTGTTCGATGGTTTGCCCGTGCGCGGCATCTTGGTGCAGCTCACCGATGTGTGGCAAGAGGTGCTCAAGCGCCGCGCGGCCAATGTCGAAACCGGCCCCTATGCTCAGCCCGTGCGCCACTTGTTGGGTGAGATGACGGCGGCTGCTGTGTTGATGCAATCGAACATCAAATTCAATGGCGCTTTGGTGATGCAAATCTTTGGCGACGGTCCCTTGAAACTGGCTGTGGTTGAAGTCAACCCCAACCTCAGCTTGCGAGCCACAGCCAAAGTGGTGGGTGAGTTGGGCGACGCTTCTACTTTGTCCGAGATGGTCAATGTCCACAACGAAGGCCGCTGCGCCATCACGCTAGACCCCCTCAACAAAATGCCGGGTCAGCAGGCCTATCAAGGCGTGGTGCCTTTGTTTGATGACCACCGCAACAAACTCGACAAGTTCAGCGACGTCTTGCAGCACTACATGCTGCAAAGCGAGCAGCTCGACACCACCTTGGTGCTGGCCGCCAACGACATCACGGCTGCAGGCCTCTTGATTCAACGCTTACCCATCAAAGGCGAAGGCAACTTGTCCGCCAAAGCAACGATGGAAGACGAAGACGAAATTGGCCACAACGAAGACTACAACCGCATCGCCATCTTGGCCTCTAGCCTGACCGCCGATGAGTTGCTGAACTTGGATGTTGAAACGATTTTGCGCCGTTTGTTTTGGGAAGAAAAACTGGTGCGCTTTGAGCCACTCACGCCCAGCTTTGCCTGCTCGTGCAGCCGCGAGCGTGTGAGCAACATGATCCGCAGCTTGGGCACCGAAGAGGTGGAAAGCATCTTGGCCGAGCGTGGCGAGGTGGAGGTAGGCTGCGATTTTTGTGGCGAGCAATACCGCTACGACGCGGTGGATTCCGCGCAAATTTTTACCGGCACACCCACGCCCCCGCTTGCGCCTTCGTCGTTGCAATAAGGCGGTTTAGCCTTTGACGAGGCGGGTGAACAAGCGGTGTTCACAGTCGCCGTCACCGCAGGTCTCACACGGGCCGCTCCAGCCTGTGGGCGGCTCGGGGCGCTCTAGCTGATTGGCCAAATGCGGTGCATGGCGGGCAATGCAAAACAACGCGTTGTCCAATCGTTGTTTGCCTGTGCCGTACACCACTTGGTAGGGTATGCCAGCCAGCCCCAGCAAGTGGCGCACGCGTTGGTCGACGGGCTCGCGCACATGTGGGCCATCGCGTTGCAAGCCATCACTGACCCAAGGCACATCCATGCCCATGAGCAAGGTGATGTCATACACAGCCTGATGTGCCATGGCGCGTGCATCCAAGCGGTCATCGTTGAACAGCAATTGGCTGTAAACGGCGGTCATCAGGGGTGTGGTGTCAGCAATCACCACTGCATTTTCGGGGGCCGCCAGCACGCGTGCGATTTGCGTGTCAACGATGTGCAACTGTTCGTCTTGGCGCGGAGTGCGCTGGTGTGTGTCGCACCATTCGCGCAAGTATTCGTCCACACGATGCACGGCCAAGCCTGATTGGCACAAACGCGCATCCAAGGCCAAAGCCAGTTGCGACTTGCCTGTGCTTTCAGCGCCGAGCAGAGCGATCTTCATGCGGTTTTCAGTTGGAGGCGTTTGGCCCATGTGCGCCAACCCACCGCACTCAACACAATGAACACAAGGTAGAGCAGGGTGGTGAGCCACAGGCCTTTCCATGCAAAAAGGCCAGCCGCCACGCTGTTGACACCGATCCAAAGGATCCAACTTTCAAGGCGTTTGAGGGCCAACAAATATTGACCGATCAAGCTGAAAGCCGTGGGGAAGGCGTCCCACCAAGGCACATCGGTGTCTGTGAAATTCGACAGCGCGCTGCCAGTGGCCAGCCACAGCACAGAACCGCTGAGAGCCAATACCAAGCGTTGCTGCGTGGGTATGCGTGTGATGGGCAAGGGCGCACCTTGTGCACCACGCTGCCACACCGACCAGCCCCACAGCGTCAAGACAACGAACAGCACCTGCAAGAGGGCCTCGCCGTACAGACGTTGGCTCCAAAACAAAAAGAAATACAGCACCGAGCTGATGGCGGCCAAAGGCCAGCCCCAATGCAACTCAAGGATATTGCACACCAGCATCGCGAAGGCCAGCAGCACGGCGATGAGTTCTAGCCAAGAGGTGTCGAGGCCCCAAAGGGTGAAGGCGGTCGAGAAAAGGAGCTCGGTCACTTCGCGATTTGCACGAAGACTTCGTTCGGTTTGACCATGCCGATTTCAGAGCGGGCACGCTCTTCGACCATTTCCAAACCGTCTTTGAGGTCGTGGAGTTCAGCGCTCAGGCGGTCGTTGGCCAGTTGCGCGGCAGCGTTTTGCTGCTTGTGATCGTTCAGGGTCTGACGCAAGCGCATCACGTCAGGGATGCTGCCACGACCAAACCACAGCTGGGCCTGCAGCACGAGCAGCAGGGTGATCAGCACGAGGTGGAGTGGACGCAGCATCACGCGTGCTTAACGCAAGTTGTAGAAGGCCTCGCGGCCTGGGTACACCGCCACGTCGCCCAAGTCTTCTTCGATGCGCAAGAGTTGGTTGTACTTGGCCATGCGGTCAGAGCGGCTCATGGAGCCGGTTTTGATTTGACCGGCGTTCAAGCCCACCGCGATGTCCGCAATGGTGCTGTCTTCGGTTTCGCCAGAGCGGTGGCTGATCACGGCGGTGTAACCCGCGCGCTTAGCCATCTCGATGGCGGCGAAGGTTTCGGTCAAGGTGCCGATCTGGTTGATCTTGATGAGAATCGAGTTGGCAATGCCTTTGTCAATGCCTTCTTTGAAGATCTTGGTGTTGGTCACAAACAGGTCGTCACCCACGATTTGCACCTTTTGGGCCAAGCGGTCGGTCAATACTTTCCAGCCGTCCCAGTCGTTTTCGGCCATGCCGTCTTCGATGCTGATGATGGGGTACTTGTCACACCAAGTGGCCAACATGTCGGTCCATTGCTGAGCGGTCAATTGCAAGCCTTCACCAGACAAATGGTACTTGCCGTCTTTGTAGAACTCGCTGGCCGCGCAGTCCAAGCCGATGGCGATTTGCTCACCGGCCGTGTAGCCTGCAGCCTCAATCGCGTCCAGGATCATTTGGATGGCGGCTTCGTGGCTGGTGACGTTGGGGGCAAAACCACCTTCGTCGCCCACAGCAATGCTCATGCCTTTGTCATGGATGATTTTCTTCAAGGCGTGGAACACTTCAGCGCCGTAACGCACGGCCTCGCGGAAGGTGGGCGCGCCGACGGGGATGATCATGAACTCTTGCAAGTCCAAGTTGTTGTTGGCGTGTGCGCCGCCGTTGATGACGTTCATCATGGGCACTGGCAATTGGTTGGCGTGCATGCCGCCAAAGTAACGGTACAAAGGCAAGCCAGACTCCTCAGCCGCAGCGCGGGCCACAGCCATCGACACAGCCAACATGGCGTTGGCACCCAAACGGCTTTTGTTGTCTGTGCCGTCAAGGTCGATCAAGGTTTTGTCGAGGAAGGCTTGCTCGGACGCGTCCAAGCCCAAAATGGCTTCAGAGATTTCGGTGTTGATATGTTCCACCGCTTTCAACACGCCTTTGCCAAGGTAGCGGCTTTTGTCGCCGTCGCGCAGCTCAATCGCTTCGCGGCTACCGGTGGAGGCGCCTGATGGCACTGCGGCACGACCCATGGTGCCCGACTCCAACAACACATCACATTCCACGGTGGGGTTGCCGCGGCTGTCCAAAATTTCGCGGGCAACGATGTCAACGATAGCGCTCATGGGTATTTTCCTATTTCAAGTTTTAAAAAGGGTTGAAGTCTGTGTGCGTGGCACTCAGGCTTCAAAGTTGTTTTCTAAGAAGCCGTGTTTTTTGGTCACGGCATCGAGCTCGACCAGCGTTTCTAACAAAGCTTTCATCTTGCCCAAGGGCACGGCGTTCGGTCCATCTGACCAAGCGTCTGAGGGGCGCGGATGGGTTTCCATGAACAAGCCAGCTACTCCAGCGGCCACGCCAGCGCGGGCCAACACGGGCACCATCTCGCGGGCACCACCACTGACCGTGCCTTGGCCGCCGGGCTTTTGCACAGAGTGGGTCACGTCAAACACCACGGGCGCACCTGACTTGCGCATCTCGGCCAAGCTGGTCATGTCGGCGACAAGGTTGTTGTAGCCAAAGCTCACGCCGCGCTCACAAGCTAAGAAGTTGTCCTCGGGCAAGCCAGCTTCGCGGGCTGCGTCGCGGGCTTTGTCGATCACGTTTTTCATGTCCCAAGGGGCCAAGAACTGCCCCTTCTTGATGTTGACTGGTTTGCCCGATTGCGCGACAGCACGGATGAAGTCAGTTTGGCGGCATAGAAAAGCGGGGGTTTGCAACACATCCACCACGCTGGCCACAGTTTTGACTTGCGATTCATCATGCACATCGGTGAGGATGGGCAGGTGAAGCTGGCGACGTACTTCATCCAGGATTTTCAAACCTGCATCGATGCCCACGCCGCGTTGGGTGTTGCCAGACGAACGGTTGGCCTTGTCGAACGAACCTTTGTAAATCAGCGGGATGCCCAAACCAGTGCAGATTTCTTTCAGTTGGCCTGCCACGTCGATGGACATCTCCAAGCCTTCAATCGAGCAGGTGCCTGCGATCAAAAAGAAGCGTTGGTTCAGGCCAACGTCAAATCCGCAAAGTTTCATGGGATGTCCTGTCTTCTGAAAGTTAGGCTTTTGCCAAGGCTTGGTGGTCTAGCGCTGCTTTCACAAAGGCGTTGAACAGCGGGTGGCCATCCCAGGGCGTCGATTTGAACTCGGGGTGGAACTGCACGCCCATGTACCAAGGATGCACGCTTTGTGGCAGCTCGATGATCTCGGTCAGTTGCTCACGCTGCGTGAGCGCCGAAATGACCAAGCCCGCTTTGCGCAGGGCGTCGAGGTAGTTGACGTTGGCTTCGTAGCGGTGGCGGTGACGCTCGGTGACCACGTCACCGTAAATCTTGTGGGCCAAGGTGCCGGGGGCCACGTCAGAGCTTTGTGCGCCCAAGCGCATGGTGCCCCCCAAATTGGAGTTGGCCGTGCGGGTTTGGATGCTGCCATCCGCGTCTTCCCACTCGTTGATGAGGGCGATGACTGGGTTGGGGCCGTCGGGCACAAACTCGGTGCTGTTGGCGTCTGTGAGGCTCGCCATGTGACGTGCGTATTCGATGGTTGCCACTTGCATGCCCAGGCAGATCCCAAGGTAGGGCACTTTGTTTTCACGGGCGAACTGGGCAGAAGAAATCTTGCCTTCCACACCGCGAATGCCAAAGCCACCGGGCACCAAGATGGCGTCGAATTTACCTAGGTCGCTCACGTTCTCAGCGGTGATGTTTTCCGAGTCGATGTACTCAATCTTCACGCGCGCATGGTTCTTCATGCCAGCGTGGCGCAGGGCTTCGTTGAGTGATTTGTAGCTGTCAGACAAGTCCACGTACTTGCCCACCATGGCGATGGTGACTTCTTCTTTTGGGTTGGCCACTTCATGGACCAAGTCGTCCCAGCGTTGCAAGTTGGCGGGTTGGGCGCTGATGCGCAGTTTTTCGCACACCAAGTTATCCAAGCCTTGGTCATGCAACATCCGGGGGACTTTGTAGATGGTGTCCACGTCCCACATGGAGATCACGCCCCATTCGGGCACGTTCGAGAACAGGCTGATTTTTTGGCGCTCTTCTTCAGGAATCGGGCGGTCCGCACGGCACACCAGCGCATCGGCTTGGATACCAATTTCGCGCAGCTTTTGGGCCGTGTGTTGCGTGGGCTTGGTTTTGAGCTCTCCCGCGGCAGCGATCCAAGGCACATAGCTCAGATGCACAAATGCGGTGTTGTTCGGGCCCATCTTCAAGTTCATTTGACGCGCGGCTTCTAGGAAGGGCAGGGACTCAATGTCGCCCACCGTGCCGCCAATTTCAACGATGGCCACATCCACTGCTTCAGGCGTGCCATAGGCCGCGCCGCGCTTGACGAATTCTTGAATCTCGTTGGTGATGTGTGGAATGACCTGCACCGTTTTACCCAGATAGTCGCCGCGACGCTCTTTGTCGAGCACGCTTTGGTAAATCTGGCCCGTGGTGAAGTTGTTGGCTTTTTTCATGCGCGTCGTGATGAAGCGCTCGTAATGGCCTAAGTCGAGGTCGGTTTCTGCGCCGTCTTCGGTGACGAAGACTTCGCCATGCTGCAGGGGAGACATGGTGCCGGGGTCTACGTTGATGTAGGGGTCCAGCTTGATCAGGGTGACTTTGAGGCCGCGCGACTCAAGCAGCGCGGCGAGTGAGGCGGCAGCAATTCCCTTACCAAGGGAAGAGACAACGCCGCCAGTGACGAATACAAATTGGGTCATGCCAGATCGAGAGGTCAATCTCTCGGTAGGTGGAAATACCAATTATAGGCGCTCTGCTACATTGCGACCCATGTCTGATCTGTCAAATAAGCACATTGTTTTGGGTTTGAGTGGTGGCATCGCTTGCTACAAAGCGGCGGAGCTGTGCCGTGCCTTGGTCAAAGCAGGCGCCACGGTTCAGGTGGTGATGACCGAGTCTGCAGCGCAGTTCATGACACCCGTGACCATGCAGGCCTTATCCAACCGCACGGTCTACACCTCGCAATGGGATGCGCGCGAGCCAAACAACATGGCGCACATCAATTTGAGCCGCGAGGCCGATGCCATGGTGGTGGCCCCCGCCAGTGCAGACTTCATGGCCAAACTGCTACACGGTCGTGCGGATGATTTGCTGAGCCTCATGTGCTTGGCTCGTCCCATCGAACGCGTGCCGTTGATTGTGGCCCCCGCCATGAACCGAGAAATGTGGATTCACCCCGCGACGCAGCGCAACATGGCGCAGCTCAAGGCGGATGGTGCGCATGTGCTGGATGTGGGTCAAGGCGAGCAAGCCTGCGGTGAAACTGGCGATGGCCGCATGCTGGAGCCCGATGAAATTTTGGAAGACTTGATTGCTTTTTTTCAGCCCAAGGTCTTGGCCGGACAGCATGTGCTGGTCACCGCTGGTCCCACCTATGAAGCGATGGATCCTGTGCGTGGCATCACCAATTTATCCAGTGGCAAGATGGGTTTTGCGATTGCCCGCGCAGCCCGTGAAGCGGGTGCAGAGGTGACCTTGGTGGCTGGCCCCGTGCACCTGCCCACACCGCGTGGCGTGCAGCGCGTGGATGTGTGCTCGGCTTTGGACATGCAAATGGCTGTGGCCCAGCATGTGGGCGCTGCCTCTGTGTTTGTGGCCACCGCTGCGGTGGCAGATTGGCGCGTGGCCGATGTGGCGGGGCAAAAGATCAAAAAAGAGGGCGCTGGTCAGCTATCGCAGCTCAAGTTTGTAGAGAACCCAGACATCTTGGCTGAAGTGTCTCAATCGCCCCG
>JAIXRH010000084.1 GCA_027485285.1 Comamonadaceae bacterium
ATGGCGCTCAACAAAAGCGCGCAGTCTTCGGCCGTGCGGGCCATGGGGCCCGCTTGGTCGAGGCTGGAGGCATAGGCAATCATGCCGTAGCGAGACGCGCGGCCATAAGTGGGTTTGATGCCCGTGATGCCGCAAAAACTGGCGGGTTGGCGAATCGAGCCGCCGGTGTCTGTGCCCGTGGCTACGGGTGCCAAACGCGCCGCCACAGCGGCAGCGCTGCCGCCCGACGAGCCGCCTGGCACGCGCGAGGTGTCCCACGGGTTGGTCACTGCGCCGTAGGCTGAGTTTTCGTTGGCAGAGCCCATGGCGAACTCGTCGCAATTGACTTTGCCCAGCGTCACCATGCCAGCGCCGCCTTGGGTGTTCACGCCAGCGCCGAGCTTTTGGACGACGGTGGCGTCAAACGGCGAGCGGTAGCCGCTCAAGATTTTGGAGCCCGCGGTGGTGGCAAAGTCGCGGGTGACGAACACGTCTTTGTGCGCAATCGGCACGCCTTCCAGCGCGCCGGCTGTCCCAGCGGCAAGGCGGGCATCGCTGGCTTGTGCTTGCGCCAGTGTGACTTCGCTGTCGATGTCCAAAAACGCGTTGTGCGGATTACCCCCCGTGCGCGCCAAAAAGGCGGTGGC
The DNA here is from genome assembly GCA_027485285.1 of Comamonadaceae bacterium. Lineage (GTDB taxonomy): Bacteria > Pseudomonadota > Gammaproteobacteria > Burkholderiales > Burkholderiaceae_C > Limnohabitans. Next base: position 627 of record JAIXRH010000084.1, read on the forward strand.
GACTTCAACAGCGCTGGCCTGTTTGGTTTGGAGCGTTTGGACCAGTTGGGCCACGGTCATGTTGTGCAATTGGGTCTCAGATGCGGTCATGGTGGTGGCCTTACTCAATCACTTTGGGAACCAAGAACAAACCACGCTCCACGGCGGGGGCGCTGCGTTGGTTCAGTTCGCGTTGGTTGGGTTCGCTGGCCACGTCGGGGCGAAGGCGCAACGCGATGTGTGCGCCTTGCATGGCATCCACGGGGTGGGCCATGGGCAACACACCGCTGGTGTCGACGGCGCTGATTTGCGCAACGATCTCGAAGAAGTCATTGATTTTGTGAAGCATGCGGGCCTGTTCGTCAGGCTGAAGCTCTAGCCGGGCCAGGTTGGCGATGCGGCTGATGTCTTGGTCATTCAGGGACATACATAGATGAGGGAAAAACCCGCGGTTTACGGGCGATGCGGTATTATCTCGCCTTTGTGTACGCGCCCGCGGGCAAGCTTTGAGGACAGACATGTTTGGATCTTTTCGTCGGTATTTCTCTACCGATTTGGCGATTGACTTGGGTACCGCCAACACCCTGATTTATGTGCGTGACAAAGGCATCGTTTTGGACGAGCCATCGGTGGTTTCAATTCGCCATGAAGGCGGCCCCCAAGGCAAGAAAACCATCCAAGCAGTAGGCCGCGAAGCCAAGGCCATGTTGGGCAAAGTGCCCGGCAACATCGAAGCCATTCGCCCCATGAAAGACGGCGTGATCGCTGACTTCACGGTGACCGAGCAAATGCTGAAGCAGTTCATCAAGATGGTGCATCCGCGCTCGGTGTTTCGTCCTAGCCCCCGCATCATCATTTGCGTGCCTTGCGGTTCTACCCAAGTTGAGCGTCGCGCGATTCGCGAGTCCGCTTTGGGCGCTGGCGCCTCAGAGGTGTATCTCATTGAAGAACCCATGGCTGCTGCCATCGGCTCAGGCCTGCCCGTGTCTGAAGCGTCGGGCTCGATGGTGGTTGACATCGGTGGCGGCACCACCGAAGTGGGCGTCATTTCCTTGGGCGGCATGGTCTACAAGGGCAGCGTGCGCGTGGGGGGCGACAAGTTTGACGAAGCCATCATCAACTACATCCGACGCAACTACGGCATGTTGATTGGCGAGCCCACGGCGGAAGCCATCAAGAAACAAATTGGTTCCGCGTTCCCTGGCTCTGAAGTCAAGGAAATGGAAGTCAAAGGCCGTAACCTTTCAGAAGGTGTGCCACGCTCGTTCACGATTTCGTCCAACGAAATTTTGGAGGCCTTGACCGACCCCCTCAACAACATCGTCTCTGCCGTGAAAAACGCGCTGGAGCAAACGCCGCCTGAACTGGGCGCAGACATTGCCGAGCGCGGCATGATGCTCACCGGCGGTGGCGCCTTGTTGCGTGACCTTGACCGCTTGCTGGCCGAAGAAACGGGCTTGCCCGTGTTGGTGGCCGAAGACCCTCTCACCTGCGTGGTGCGTGGTTGCGGTTTGGCCCTTGAGCGCATGGAGCGTTTAGGCTCCATCTTCACGAGCGAATAACCCAGTGCCACTGGGCACCCTCGATCGCACTCCCCCGGCCTTCTTCAAGCAAGGCCCGTCTGCCGTCTCCAAATTACTTTTCTTCAGCGCCTTGTCCGTGCTGTTGATGGTGGCCGATGTGCGTTTTGGTGTAACCCAGCCTTTGCGCGCCGCCTTGTCGGTGGCGCTGTATCCGGTGCAGTGGTTGGCCATGCGCCCGCAAGTGCTGGCTGAATACTCGGGCGACTACATGCAAGCGCGCGATGTGGCGCAAGCCTCCGAGCGTGAGGCCCGTGAACAGCTGTTGCTGCAAGCGCGTCGCTCGGGCCAAGTGGAGCAGTTGGCGCTGGAGAACAAACAGCTGCGTGAGCTGTTGAGTTTGAGCAAGCGCCTCGAGACCAAAGGCATGACCGCCGAGGTGCTGTACGACGCCGCTGACCCCTACACCCGCAAACTCATCATCAACAAAGGCTTGTTGGACGGCATCAAAGCCAGCTCGCCGGTGATGGACGAGCACGGCATCTTGGGCCAAGTGACCCATGTGTTGCCCTTGGTGAGTGAGGTGACCTTGGTGACCGACCGCGAACACTCGATACCTGTGCTCAACACGCGCACGGGTGCACGCGGCGTGGCGTATGGCGAAGCGGGCGGCGCGCCGCTGTTAGAGCTGCGCTTCATGGCGACCAATGCGGACATTGAGGTGGGCGATATTTTGTCGACCAGCGGGGTGGACGGCATTTACCCGCCAGGCGTGTTGGTGGGCAAGGTGACCAAAGTAGAGCGCCGTGCTGAAACCGTGTTTGCGCGCATCTTGTGCGAGCCAGTGGGTCGCGTGCAAGGCGCTCGCCATGTGATGGTGCTAGAGCCCTTGAGCGACCAATTGCCCGCCCGCCCGATCATTGAAAAGCAAACGCCCGTGGCTGTGCAAAAAGGAGGTCGCCGATGATCATGCCGCGCGGCCAACAGCTGCTGTTGCCAGCCAATCCTTTGTTTGTGTTGTTGACCCTGATTGCGGCCTTGTTTGCCAACATGGTGGTCAACATCAGCCTGGTGGGCAATGCGTCTTGGATGCCAGACTTCTTGGCTTTGGTGTTGGCGTTTTGGTGCGTGCATCAGCCTCGCTTGGTGGGAATTGGTGTGGCTTTCTTTTTTGGCGTTGCCACCGATGTCCACCAAGCGGCCTTGTTGGGGCAGCATGCGATGAGTTACACCGCGTTGGGCTTCATGGGCATCATGGTGCACCGCCGCTTGTTGTGGTTCTCGGTGCCCTCGCAGGCCATGCAGGTGTTGCCGCTGTTTGCGATGACACACGCCGTGGAGCTGACCATGCGCATGTTGTCGGGCGCTTTGTTTCCAGGTTGGATGATTCTTTTGCCACCGCTGCTAGAGGCGGTGTTGTGGCCTTTGGTGAGCGTGCTCTTGTTGGCACCCCAGCGCCGTGCACCTAGCCCTGATGTGAACCGCCCCCTATGAGCGTGATTCGCGACATCAAGTCCGACCTGTTGCGCTTTCGGTCGCGCATGTTGGTGGTGACGGTGGCGGTGTTGTTGTTGTTTGGCTTGTTGGCCTCGCGCTTGTTTTACTTGCAAGTGGTGCGCTACCAAGAGTTCAATGCACAAGCCGAAAGCAACCGCACGGCCATCGTGCCCATCGTGCCCAACCGCGGCGTCATCATGGACCGCAACGGCATTGTGCTGGCCACCAATTATTCGGCCTACACGCTTGAAATTACCGCGTCCAAAGTGGTGTCGCCTCTTGAGGAGGTGATTGAGCAGTTGTCGGGTGTGATTGAGATTCAGGCGCGTGACAAACGCCGCTTTAAAAAACAATTGAGTGAATCCAAGAGCTTTGAATCGGTGCCCATCCGCAACCGTTTGACCGACGAAGAGGTGGCCCGTTTTGCGGCGCAGCGCTACCGTTTTCCGGGGGTTGAGATTCGTGCGCGTTTGTTTCGCAACTACCCTTACGGACAGACGGCCAGCCATGTGATTGGCTACATCGGGCGTATCAACCCTTCTGAAAAAGGCAAGATTGAAGAGTCAGACGACGCAGGCAACTACCGCGGCACCGACTACATCGGCAAGCTCGGCGTCGAGCAAAGCTACGAAAAACAATTGCACGGCACAACCGGCGTGCAACAGATGGAAACTTCTGCGGGCGGTCGCGCGGTGCGTCGCCTCAACAGCAGCCAAGCGGTGCCTGGCAACAGTGTGGTGTTGTCCATCGACATCAAGTTGCAAAAGCTGGTGGAAGATCTTTACGGCAAGCGGCGTGGTGCCTTGGTGGCGCTAGACCCTAAAACGGGCGAGATCTTGGCGTTTGTGAGCAAGCCCACGTTCGACCCCAACTTGTTTGTGGACGGCATTGACTCTGAAAACTGGGCTGCATTGAACGAGTCCTTGGACAAGCCTTTGCTGAACCGTGCCTTGCGAGGAACGTACCCGCCTGGCTCCACCTACAAACCCTTCATGGCGTTGGCCGCTTTGGAAACTGGCAAGCGCACAGAGAGGGCGATGATTTCAGACCCGGGTTACTTCATGTTTGGTAACCACCGTTTCCGCGATGACAAAGAAGGCGGGCACGGCACGGTGGACATGTACAAATCCATCGTCGAATCGTGTGACACCTACTATTACTTGCTGGCGCGTGACATGGGCGTGGACTTGATGCATGACCAAATGAAGCCCTTGGGTTTCGGGCAAATCACGGGCATCGACATTTTGGGCGAGTCGCGCGGCGTGCTGCCGTCGACGGAATGGAAACGCACCACCTATAAAAAACCAGAGCAACAGCGCTGGTACTCTGGCGAAACCATTTCGTTGGGTATTGGCCAAGGCTACAACAGCTTCACCATGTTGCAAGTGGCGCATGCCATGGGCACGGTGGCCAACAACGGTTTGAAGATGAAGCCACACTTGGTGCGTGAGGTGGTGGATGTGGAGACCAAAGCCTCCACCCTGATTGCCAAAGAGCCAGTGGGTCAACTGACCTTTGCGCCTGAAAACTTAGAAATCATCAAAAAGAGCATGGTCGGTGTGAACATCGAGGGCACATCGGCCACGAGCTTTGCGGGCGCGCAATATGTGAGCGCTGGCAAGACCGGCACGGCTCAGGTGTTCACGGTGAAGCAAAACGAAAAATACAACGCCGCCACCATTGACGAACGCATGCGAGACCACGCTTTGTTTGTGGCGTTTGCACCCGCCGATGATCCCAAGGTGGCCTTGGCCATGGTGGTAGAAAACGCTGGTTTTGGCGCACAAAACGCGGCGCCCATTGCACGGCGCGTGTTTGACTTTGTCATCATGGGCCAGTACCCCTCGCAAGAAGACATTGATGCTGTGCAAAAGGGTCAAGCCACGCGCCCCATCGGCAAGCCACGGGCCGTGGCCAGTGTGCCTTGGCCGCCGAAAGCGGCTGAGCTGGCGGTGGAAGAGCCTGTGATGGCAGCATCGGCTGCCGCCAAAGCGGCATCAGCGGCGGCAGCGGCAGCCAAGGCTGTTTCGGCAGCCACCAAGCCAGCGTCTGTGCCCAGCGCTCGCTAGTTCGCTTCAGCGCAAAAATGCGTCGTAGCTGGTTTTGCAAATCAGCGCACTCACCACGGCGATGAACATGCCGCGCACAAAACCTGCACCGTGTTGCAAGGCCATGCGCGTGCCCAACAAACTGCCGGCCACATTGGCCATGGCCAAAGGCAAAGCCATGTGCCACCAGACATGGCCTTTGTAGGTGAACAACACCAGCGCTGCGATGTTGCTGGAGAGGTTCAAAAGCTTGGCAGCCACTGAGGCGTTGAGAAAGTCATAGCCCAACCACCGCACCAACAAAAACACAAAGAAGCTGCCTGTGCCAGGCCCAAAGAACCCGTCATAAAAACCAATCACCAAGCCGATGGCGCTGGTGGCCAGCAACTCGGTGCGGCCATGAAACCGTGGCGCATGGTGGCGGCCCATGTCTTTTCGCATCAAGGTGTAGACAAGCACCGCGACCAAAACAAAAGGGAGCAAGCGACGTAAAAAATCAGGCGAGACCAGAGTGACCAGCCATGCCCCTAAAAACGACGCGACCATGGTGAACGCCGCGGCGGGCAGCAAAGCAGACCAACTGATATGGATGCGGCGGCTGTATTGCCAGGTGGCAAATGCGGTGCCCCAGACGGACGCGCTTTTGTTGGTGCCTAACAAAGTGGCGGGTGTGGTGGTCGGATACGCAGCGAACAAGGCGGGCAGCAAAATCAATCCGCCGCCGCCCACGACAGAGTCCACAAAGCCAGCCAAAGCAGAGGCAAAGGTGGTGAAGAAAAGTTCCATGCGTGGATTGTGGTCTCTGAAAGTCAGCGCTCAAAAGCAAAAGGCACCGGGGTGACCGGTGCCTTTTCCAGGGTGACGCTGCCTTGGGAAGCGTCTGTTGTGTTTGTCTCCTCAGACCCTCATGACGCAGCGCAAGCGCTGTGTTGAGTGCTGAGACTGTAAGTGCAGCTATGTACGCTCTCGACTAGGAAATTCCCTTGAGGATTAACCCTAGGCGCTAGGTTCAGTGGCTTTGTGCCTCGTGCGCCAGCCACTGTGCGGCCTTTTCGGCCAGCATCAACGTGGGGCTGTTGGTGTTGCCGCTGGTGATGGTCGGCATCACGCTGGCATCCACCACGCGAAGGCCGCGCACCACACCGCCGCGCCCATCACGCACACGCAACTCGGGGTCGACCACGGCCATGGCGTCGTCCACGCGGCCCATGCGGGCGGTGCCCACGGGGTGGAAGATGGTGGTGGCAATGTCACCGGCTAAGCGGGCCAAGTCTTCGTCGGTTTGGTACTGCACGCCGGGCTTGAACTCTTCAGGCTTGTACTTGGCCAGCGCGGGTTGCGCGGCGATGCGGCGGGTCACGCGCAGCGAGTCCGCAGCGACCTGGCGGTCTTCAGGTGTGCTCAGATAGTTGGGTGCAATCTTGGGCACGTCCGCAAAATTAGCGCTGGTGATGTTGACCGTGCCGCGGCTGGTGGGGTTCAGGTTGCACACGCTGGCAGTGAATGCGTTGAAGCTGTGCAGTGGCTCGCCAAACGCATCCAGGCTCAAGGGCTGCACGTGGTATTCGATGTTGGGGTAGGGCTGGTCGGGGCTGCTGCGGGTGAACGCGCCCAGCTGCGAGGGCGCCATGCTCATGGGGCCGGTGCGCTTGAAGGCGTATTCCAACCCAATTTTGGCTTTGCCCCACCAGCTGTTGGCCAATGTGTTGAGCGTGTCCACGCCTTGCACTTTGAAGACAGAGCGAATTTGCAAATGGTCTTGCAGGTTGGCGCCCACGCCTGGTAAGTGGATGACGGGTTCAATGCCGTGTTCCTTCAGCAAGTCGGCGGGGCCCAAGCCCGACAGCTGCAAAATTTGCGGCGTACCAATGGCCCCCGCGCACAACACCACCGATTGTTTGGCGGTGACCGTGATGTGTTCTTGGCCGGTCCACACCTCTGCACCCGTGCAACGCTGTGTGCCATCGGCGTCGGTGCGCATGTTCAGCTTGGAGACTTGCGCAGACGACCACAACTCAAAGTTGGGACGGGCGTAGCAAGTGGGGCGAATGAAGGCCTTGGCTGTGTTCCAACGCCAGCCGCTTTTTTGGTTCACTTCAAAGTAGCCCACGCCTTCGTTGTTGCCACGGTTGAAGTCGTCGGTGGCAGGAATACCGGCCTGCACGGCGGCTTGGGCAAAGGCATCCAGCACGTCCCACCGCAGCCGTTGTTTCTCCACACGCCATTCGCCGCCTGCGATATGGTGGCGCAAGGTTTCGCCGTACACGGTGGTGTCGGCCAGGAGCACGTCGCTCTTGTGGCCTTTGGCACCGTGTGAGGCATTGGCGCCAGCATGGTGGTCTTCGTGGAGTTTGAAGTAGGGCAGGGCGTTGTCCCAGCGCCAGCGGGCGTCGCCTGTGATGTCGGCCCATTGGTCGTAGTCACGGGCTTGGCCGCGCATGTAAATCATGCCGTTGATGCTCGAGCAGCCGCCGAGCACCTTGCCCCGCGGGTAGCGCAAGCTGCGGCCGTTCAGGCCGGCCTCGGGCGCGGTGTGGAAGAGCCAGTCGGTGCGTGGGTTGCCAATGCAGTGCAGGTACCCAACGGGGATGTGAATCCAGTGGTAATCGTCTTTGCGACCTGCTTCGATGAGCAGCACGCGCTTGCTGGCGTTGGCGCTGAGGCGGTTGGCGAGCAAGCAGCCGGCTGTGCCGGCGCCGACGATGATGTAGTCAAACTGGGTGTCACTCATGCAGATGTCTCAACTCTTTGTGTTTGTGTGCATGGATGGTAGCTTGTGAGGGTTGCTGCGCCCATGCACATGCAACCGCCCAACCCCAAAGCGCAACAGTTACTTAGACGTAGGCATCACGAATTCAGCCCCTTTGTCAATGCTCTCAGGCCAACGCTGCATGATGCTCTTTTGCTTGGTGTAGAAACGAACACCTTCTTCGCCGTAGGCGTGCATGTCGCCAAACAAGCTCTTCTTCCAACCGCCAAAACCGTGCCATGCCATCGGCACTGGGATTGGCACGTTGATGCCGACCATGCCCACTTGGATGCGGCGCGAAAATTCACGTGCCACATTGCCGTCGCGGGTGAAGCAGCTCACGCCGTTGCCAAACTCGTGGGCATTGATGAGCTCCACCGCTTGCGCGAAGTCGGCCACACGCATGCAGCTGAGCACGGGGCCGAAGATTTCTTCTTTGTAAATACGCATGTCGGGGGTCACGTTGTCAAACAAGGTGCCGCCCATCCAGAAACCATCCTTGCAGCCTTCGCCAGCCGTGGATGCGTCAAAGTTGCGACCGTCGACCAACAAGTGTGCGCCTTCCTGCACGCCTTGCGCGATGTAGCCGGTGATGCGCTTGTGCGCCGTGTCGGTCACGATCGGGCCCATCTCGGCGGCGAGGTTTTCGCCGTTGAGGACTTTCAATGATTTGGTGCGCTCAATGAGTTTGGGCATGAGGCGGTCAGCGACATCGCCCACCAACACGGCCACGCTGATGGCCATGCAACGCTCGCCAGCTGAGCCGTAAGCCGCGCCAATCAGAGCGTCCACCGCTTGGTCAATGTCGGCATCGGGCATGACCACCATGTGATTCTTTGCGCCACCCAAGGCTTGGACGCGCTTGCCGTGGTGTGCCCCAGTCTCATAAATGTAGTTGGCGATGGGCGTGGAGCCCACAAAGCTGATGGCTTTCACGTCGGGATGAACCAGCAACGCATCCACCGCTTCTTTGTCGCCTTGCACGACGTTAAATACGCCGTCTGGCAAGCCTGCTTGCTTGAGCAATTCAGCCATGAACAGGGCAGGTGTTGGGTCAATCGGGCTTGGCTTCAACACAAAGGTGTTGCCTGCGGCGATGGCCACAGGGAACATCCAGGCGGGCACCATGACGGGGAAGTTGAACGGGGTGATGCCTGCCACCACGCCGAGGGGTTGACGCAGGGTCCAGTTGTCGATGCCGGTGGACACTTGGTCTGTGAAATCGCCTTTGAGCAACTGAGGAATGCCGGTGGCGAATTCGACGATGTCGATGCCGCGGCTCACTTCACCTTGGGCGTCGGTGAACACTTTGCCGTGCTCGGCGGTGATCATGTGGGCCAACTTGTCTTTGTTTTGGTTGATCAGTTCCAAGAACTTGAACATCACGCGGGCGCGGCGCAGGGGCGGGGTGTCAGCCCAAGCGGGGAACGCCTTTTGTGCGGCGGCCACAGCGGCATTCACATCGGCCACATTGGCCAAGCTCACGTTGCCGGTGACGGCGCCTGTGGCGGGGTTGTACACGGGCTGGGTGCGTGTGCTGCTGCCGTTGGCGACAGCGCCGTTGATGTAATGCACGATGTGGGCTTGCGTCATGGAGTGACTCCTGGTGTGTAAAAGATGACGCAGTGTAGGCAGGCTGTCTGTATGAAACAAGCGCGAAAGCTTGAATTGATTGTTCAAAATAGTGAACAATCAAGCCATGAACGACCAAAAAATCAGCGAGCTTTGGCACCACCTGCATTGGCTCAGCGTGCTGGCGCAACAAGGCAGCTTCACCGCAGCGGCTGCCCGCCTGGGCGTGAGCAAAGCGGCCATGAGCCAACGCATTGCCGAGCTAGAGCGTGCCGCCCGCGTGCCCTTGGTGCAGCGCACCACCCGCAGCGTGCGCTTGACCGAGGCTGGCCAGCGCTTGGTGGACGACACGCGTGCGTCGTTTGAGCAGATTGAACACAGCTTTGCGCAAGTGCGCGATCTGGCCGGTGTGCCCAGCGGCTTGTTGCGTGTCACGGCGCCCGTGGCCTTTGCGCGGCAACAATTGGCACCGCGCTTGGCTGATTTTCTGAGTCAGTACACAGACGTTCGTTTAGAGCTGGACATGTCTGACCGCCTCAGCAGCCTGGCCACAGAGGGTTATGACTTGGCCATTCGCCACACGGCGCGCCCACCCGACACGCATGTGGCGTGGACCTTGTGTCACACGCACTCGGTGTTGGTGGCCAGCAAGACCTACTTGCACCGTGCGGGCACACCGCAAGCGCCCGCCGATTTGCAAAACCACAGCTGTCTGCATTACCTGCGTGCACAAGACACTCCCACTTGGACGCTGGCCCGCGTGAAAACCAAAGTCAAAAGCAATGCCAATGACCAACGCATCACCGTGCCTGTGACGGGGCAGCTCGCCGCGAACAACAGCGAGGCCTTGCGCGAAGCCGCACTGACAGGCTTAGGCATTGCGCTGCTGCCCGACTTCAGCGCACAAGCCTCGCTGCAACAAGGCGAGCTGGTGCAGGTCTTGCCAGATTGGCAGCCCGTGGGTGCTTTTGCCGAACAAATCTTTGCAATTCGTCCGTATTCACCCCATGTGCCACGCGCCGTGACCGCCTTGGTGGATTACTTGCGCAAGGCGATGGCTGCAGGGTTTGCCGCTTGAAATTTGGCGCTGGTTTAACGGCCGCCCGAAATGTCCATCAAGCTCATGGTCGTGTAGCTCGACGCATCGCTGAGCAGCCACACGATGGCCTGCGCCACCTCCTCTGCCGTGCCTGCGCGTTGCATGGGAATCAGGTGCGCCAAGTCGCG
>JAIXRH010000122.1 GCA_027485285.1 Comamonadaceae bacterium
GAAGGCACACGTTTGAACGCCACCGCGCGCGCCGTGAAGTTTGCAGGCGTGGGCATCACCGACATTGCCCGCTTGAGCGTGACCGAAATCCGCAAGTGGGTGGAGAAGCTGGCCATGACGGGGCGTGACGGCGACATCGCACGTGACCTGTTGCCAGAAATCAAGAGCCGATTGGAGTTCTTAGAGCAAGTGGGTTTGAATTACCTCACGCTCGACCGTGGCGCACCCACCCTCAGCGGTGGCGAGGCGCAGCGCATTCGCTTGGCTGCACAGTTGGGCAGCAACTTGCAAGGTGTCTGCTATGTGTTGGACGAGCCCACCATTGGCTTGCATGCGCGGGACAACCAAATTTTGTTGAACGCGCTGCATTTGCTCAGCGACAAAGGCAACACCTTGGTGGTGGTCGAGCACGACGAAGACACCATCCGCCGCGCAGACCACATCATTGACATTGGGCCGAGTGCGGGTAAGCGCGGCGGGCGATTGATGGGTGAGGGGTCTGTCGCTGACATTACCTCACAGGGTGAGTCGCAAACTGGGCGCTACTTGTTGCATGCGATGCGACATCCGCTGCAAGCGCGACGAGCGGTTGCGTCTTTCGCTGCGGAGGACGGTGTATTGCCGGGTTCCTCATGCGGCAAGCCAAAATCGTCACCTGGCAACACACCAGCCTCCTCCGAGGGCTTGGTGCTGAACTGGCTGTCGCTCGAAGGGGCTTCTCTGCACAACTTGAACGACGTGCGTGTGGACATCCCACTCAAGCGTTTGGTGGCGGTGACGGGCGTGTCTGGTTCTGGCAAGTCCACGCTCGCGCGTGATGTGTTGCTGCACAACGTGGCGGCGGCCGTGGCACAGCGTTCCACACAAGCGGGTCGCAAGCTCGATGAAGAAGGCAAGCATCCGGCATGGGTGGGCTGCACGGGCCTGGATGGCTACCAAACCGTTGACCGTGTGTTGGAAGTGGACCAAACACCGATTGGCAAAACACCCCGCAGCTGCCCCGCGACCTACATTGGGTTTTGGGACACGATTCGCAAGCTGTTTGCCGAAACGCTGGAAGCCAAAGCACGCGGCTACGGTGCCGGCCGCTTCAGTTTCAACACGGGCGAAGGCCGTTGCCACACCTGCGAAGGCCAAGGACTGCGCACGATTGAGATGAGCTTTTTGCCTGACGTGAAAGTGCCATGCGAAACCTGTCTCGGCGCACGTTTCAATCCCGAAACCTTGGCGGTGAGCTGGCGCGGCAAGAGCATTGGCGATGTGCTGCAAATGGAGGTCGACGAGGCGGTGGACTTCTTCGCCACCATGCCCAACATTGCGCACCCGTTGCAACTACTAAAAGACGTGGGCTTGGGTTACCTGACCCTCGGCCAGCCTTCACCCACGCTCAGCGGCGGTGAAGCGCAGCGCATCAAGCTGGTGACTGAGCTGAGCAAAGTGCGTGACGACGTGACGCGCCGAGGCAACAAAGCGCCGCACACGCTGTATGTGTTGGACGAGCCTACCGTGGGCCTGCACATGGCCGACGTGGATAAGCTCATTCGCGTGTTGCACCGCTTGGTGGATGGCGGACACAGTGTGGTGGTGATTGAACACGACCTCGATGTGGTTGCCGAAGCCGATTGGATCATTGACCTCGGGCCAGAAGGCGGCGATGGTGGCGGACGCATCGTGGCGGCTGATACGCCAGAGGCTGTGGTGGCTTTGGGGACGCACACGGGCGTGGCTTTGAAGTCTGTCTTGGCCAGGGTGTGACCATGCCAACGCTTCGAAATCTTCTGTCGCACCGCAGTTTCGTGCACTTCACGGGTGCGCGATTCTTGGTGATCACGGCCAGCCAAATGTTGATGGTCGCTTTGGCCTGGCAGATGTACGACATCACCGAAAGCGCATGGGACTTGGGGCTGGTCGGCTTGTTTCAGTTTGTGCCCGCCTTGGTGTTGACGCTCCCTGCGGGCCATGTGGCAGACCGCGTGCACCGCGGGCGTTTGTTTGCGGCGTGCATGGCGATTCAAGCGGCCGTCGCGGCGTGCATGGTCTGGGCCACGCTGGACGTTTTTGTGAGTCGGGACTTGATCTTGGTGCTCTCGGTGGTGTTGGGCAGCACGCGTGCTTTCCAAATGCCAGCGCAACAGGCGCTCGCGCCTATGTTGTTGCCCGCCAACTTGCTGCAGCGCGGCGTAGCCTTGGGCTCAAGTGCCTTGCAAGCGGGCACCATCGGTGGACCTGCGCTGGGTGGTGTGCTTTACGCGCAAGGCCCATTGACGGTGTACGCCGTTTGCGTGGTCATGATGTTGTTGGCAAGTCTTCTCACCTTGACGGTTCGCTATGTGCATCACGCCACGCAAGAGGCGGTGTCATGGGCGTCTGCAATGGCGGGCGTGACCTTTGTCTGGCGCAACAAGCTATTGCTTGGTGCGACCTCCCTAGATTTGTTCGCCGTGCTGTTGGGTGGTGCAACGGCGTTGCTGCCTATTTATGCACGGGATATTTTGCACACCGGGCCTGAGGGCTTGGGTGTGCTGCGTGCCGCACCCGCAGCGGGCGCGCTGTTGATGTCCTTGGTCATGTTGCGATGGCCCATACGCCGCCATGTCGGCTACACCCTGCTTGGGGCGGTGGCGGTGTTTGGCGTCGCCACGGTGGTGTTTGGTTTTTCCAACCACTTTGGTTTGTCATTGTTGGCGCTGGCAGTGACGGGTGCGGCTGACAACATCAGCGTGGTGACGCGCTTGACCTTGATGCAGCTGCAAACACCAGATGACATCCGTGGCCGCGTGGCCGCCGTCAACTCGATTTTTGTTGGCGCATCTAACCAACTTGGTGAGTTCGAATCCGGCGCCGTGGCCGCCCTATGGGGGCCTGTCGTGTCGGTTGTCAGTGGTGGCGTGGGCACCGTGATGGTGGCGGTGGCTTGGGTGAAGCTGTTTCCTGCTTTGGCGCGTCGCGACAAAATGCAATGAGCTGCGCTTCTCTGCAAGCTAAGAATTACCCAGCCGTAGAAAGCGCCAGTCCCGCATGCTCGCGCAACGGATGGAAGTGAATCTTGGGAAACCGCTCCTGCGCCAGTCGCACGTCGTATGGCGACGTGCACAAATACGCCAAGGTGTTGGCCGCATCCAAAGCCATGCGCTGAGGGTAGGCGTGGTTGAATTCGCGCAGCTCTGCGGGCGTGTCCGCAGTAATCCAACGCGCGCCGGTGTACTGGCAGCTCTCTAGCTTCACATCGCAGTCGTATTCGGCTTTCAAGCGATGCTGCACCACTTCAAACTGCAACTGGCCCACTGCGCCCAGCAGCATCGCGCCACCGGCTTCAGGCTTGAATACCTGGATCGCGCCTTCTTCACCCAACTGGTCCAAGCCCTGTTGCAGTTGCTTGGTGCGCAAGGGGTTTTTCAAAATCACCGTCATGAACAACTCAGGTGCGAAGAACGGCAAGCCAGTGAACTGCAGCGCGGGCCCGTCGGTGATGGTGTCGCCCAACTGCACGCCGCCATGGGTGGTGAAGCCGATGATGTCGCCCGCATAGGCTTCTTCCACCGCTTCGCGGCGTTGCGACATGAAGGTCACCACGCTGGTGGGACGCAGTTCTTTGGCCGTGCGTTGCACCTTGAGTTTCATGCCCGGGGTGAACTTGCCTGAGGCCACGCGCACAAAGGCGATGCGGTCGCGGTGGTTGGCGTCCATATTGGCCTGCACCTTGAACACCACGCCTGCAAAACCTTCGTCTTCGGGTTGAATGGTTTTCTCCACCGCTTGCTTGTTCACCACCAAATGACTCAAACGAGGGCGGGGCGCTGGCGCGAGGTCGACCAAGGCGTCGAGCACCTCCATCACACCAAAGTTGTTCACGCCCGAGCCGAAGAACACGGGGGTTTGCTTGCCCGCCAAGAAGGCTTCTTTGTCGAATTGGGGCGAGGCACCGGTGGCCAGCTCCATGCTTTCCATGGCGGCGGACCATTCCAAACCAAAGCGCTCAGCTAATTGCGCTTGATCGCTGAGTGGGTGAGTTTCAAAGTCTTGCGGCAAGCGCTCGGAGCCTGAGTCAAACACCGTCATGGCTTGCGTGCGCAGGTTGATGATGCCGCCGAATAACTTGCCTTGGCCCACCGGCCAAGTCATGGGCACGCAGGGCATGCCGAGTTCCCGTTCGACTTCGTCGAGGATGTCGAGTGGGTCGCGCACTTCGCGGTCCATTTTGTTGACGAAAGTGATGATGGGCGTGTCACGCTGACGGCAGACCTCAATCAAGCGGCGGGTTTGTGCTTCTACGCCGTTGGCCGCGTCAATCACCATCAGGGCTGAGTCGACGGCGGTGAGCACGCGGTAGGTGTCTTCCGAAAAGTCTTTGTGGCCGGGGGTGTCGAGCAGGTTGATGACGTGGTCGCGATACAGCATCTGCATGACCGATGAGGCCACCGAGATGCCGCGTTGTTTTTCAATCTCCATCCAGTCCGAGGTGGCGTGGCGGCTGGCTTTGCGGCCTTTGACAGCACCCGCAATTTGAATCGCACCCGAAAACAACAACAGCTTTTCGGTCAGCGTGGTTTTACCCGCGTCGGGGTGAGAAATGATGGCAAAGGTGCGGCGGCGGCGCACTTCGTTCAAAAAGGAGCTCATGGCATGGCCCTGCTGGGCGCTTGGTGTCAAAGGGCAGAATCATAGCCGCCACCCTCAGTCTGAGCACGGTTATCAGAACTTCGTCTAAAATCAATTCCATCCGAGGAGCGCTGCAGCCTGAGGACCTGCAACAGGTCTATTCATCAGGCGAGGCTCGGGTTTCCAACCGCGCTCACCCACTGTCAACGTGAGGTGAGCACCTCGTGATTCTTCATGATGCTTCTTGCGCCCTGGCATTGGTCTGACCCACTGTTTGGAGTATTGATTCATGAACGCTGTTCTTAAAACCAACGTCGCCGCTGATTACATCGTGGCCGACATGTCTTTGGCCGCATGGGGCCGCAAAGAGATCAAAGTTGCAGAAACCGAAATGCCCGGTTTGATGGCCATCCGCGAAGAATTCGCCAAAGCGCAGCCCCTCAAAGGTGCTCGCGTGACGGGTTCTTTGCACATGACCATTCAAACGGCCGTGTTGATCGAAACCTTGAAGTCTTTGGGCGCTGATGTGCGCTGGGCTTCTTGCAACATCTTCTCTACCCAAGACCATGCCGCTGCTGCGATTGCCGAAGCGGGCATTCCTGTGTTCGCCACCAAAGGCGAAACCTTGGCCGAGTACTGGGATTACACCCACCGCATTTTCGAATTCGGCGCGGCTGGAACTGAAGGCGAAGGCCCCAACATGATCTTGGACGACGGCGGCGACGCCACGTTGTTGATGCACTTGGGCAAGCGCGCTGAAACCGACGCTTCGTTGATCGCCAACCCCACCAGCGAAGAAGAAACGTGTTTGTTCAACGCCATCAAAGCCAAGTTGGCTGTGGACCCCACGTGGTACTCACGCAAAGGTGCGCACATCATCGGCGTGACCGAAGAGACCACCACAGGCGTGTTGCGTTTGAACGAAATGGCCGCCAAAGGCAGCCTGATGTTCCGCGCCATCAACGTGAACGACTCGGTGACCAAGAGCAAGTTTGACAACTTGTACGGTTGCCGCGAGTCCTTGGTGGACTCCATCAAGCGCGCGACGGACGTGATGATTGCTGGCAAGGTGGCTTGCGTGGCCGGCTACGGCGACGTGGGCAAAGGTTCTGCCCAAGCCTTGCGCGCTTTGAGCGCACAAGTGTGGGTGACCGAGATCGACCCGATCAACGCCTTGCAAGCTGCCATGGAAGGCTACAAAGTAGTCACCATGGAATACGCCGCCGACAAGTGCGACATCTTCGTGTCCGCCACGGGCAACAAGAACGTGATCCGCTACGAGCACATGGCCGCCATGAAAGACGAAGCCATTGTTTGCAACATCGGTCACTTCGACAACGAAATCGACGTCGCTTCGCTGGAAAAGTTGCAGTGGGACGAGATCAAGCCTCAAGTCGACCACATCACCTTCCCTGATGGCAAGAAGATCACCTTGTTGGCCAAAGGCCGTTTGGTGAACTTGGGTTGTGCGACAGGCCACCCCAGCTTTGTGATGAGCGCTAGCTTTGCAAACCAAACGATCGCTCAGATCGAGTTGTTCACCAAGCAAGACCAATACGAATCTGGCAAGGTCTATGTGTTGCCTAAGCACCTCGACGAAAAAGTGGCCCGTTTGCACCTCGAAAAAGTCGGCGCGATGTTGACGGTGTTGAGCGACGAGCAAGCCGCCTACATCGGCGTGGCAAAGACCGGTCCTTACAAAGCCGACACTTACCGCTACTAAGCCCTTGCATTGCATTGATGCGGGCTGACCAACTGCTTCTCGACCGTGGTTTAGCCGCTTCGCGCTCTCAAGCGCAGCGGCTGATCACCTCGGGCGTGGAGTGGCGCTTGGGCACCAAGCCGTGGCAACGCGTGACCAAGAATGGTGACGAGTTGCCGCTGCCCAGCGAGCTGCGCTTGCTGGACACGGCAGAGGCGCGTTATGTGTCTCGGGGTGGCTTGAAGCTTGAGGGTGCGCTGCACAGCAGCGGCCTCACGGCCCAAGGTTTGCGCTGCCTCGATGTGGGGCAAAGCACGGGGGGATTTACCGATTGCTTGTTGCAGCAAGGCGCTGCGCAAGTGGTGGGTTTGGATGTGGGGCACGGTCAGCTGCATCCGCGATTGCGCGACGATGCGCGTGTGGTGTGCGTGGAACGCATCAACGCCCGCGATCTAACAGCCGACGATGCGCGTGTGCCTGATGGCGCTCTTGGTTTTGATTTGGTGGTGGGTGATGTGTCGTTCATCTCACTCACCCTGGTTTTACCCGCGTTGCTGCCCTTGTTGAAGCAGGGCGGGGCGCTGCTGATGTTGGTCAAGCCGCAGTTTGAACTGCAGCCCAGCGACATTGGCAAAGGCGGCCTGGTCAAAGATCAAGCCAGTTACGTGCAGGTCGAGGCGCGATTGCGCGAGGCGTGTGCAGCATTGCATTTAGAGGTGTTGGGCTACTGGCCCAGCGCCATTGACGGTGGCGATGGCAACCACGAGTTTTGGATTGGAGCGCGTCACGCATGACGCGCCAACAAGTGAGACAGAGATGACCCCAAACAACAGCTTGAGCATTGAGTTTTTTCCACCTAAAACGGCAGAGGGTGCAGAAAAGTTGCGCGTCGTGCGCCAAGACTTGTACCCGCTCAAACCTCAGTTTTGCTCGGTTACTTTTGGTGCGGGCGGCTCCACCCAAGCCGGCACGATCTCAACTTTGAAAGAAATTTTGGGCGAGGGCATGTCTGCCGCCTCGCACTTTTCGTGCATCGGCGCCACGCGTGACAGCGTGCGCCAACAGTTGGCCGAATTCAAAGCCATGGGTGTGAAGCGCTTGGTGGCTTTGCGTGGTGACTTGCCCAGTGGCTACGGCGCAGGCGGTGAGTTTCATTACGCCAGTGATTTGGTGGCCTTCATCCGCGCTGAGACGGGAGACGACTTTGGCATTGAAGTGGCGGCGTATCCAGAGGTCCACCCACAAGCCAAATCGGCTGAGGCTGACTTGCAAGCCTTTGCCGCCAAAGTCAAAGCTGGCGCTGATTCAGCCATCACCCAGTACTTTTACAACAGCGATGCGTATTTTCGATTTTTAGAAGATGCGGACAAGCTTGGTGTGCACATTCCTGTCGTGCCAGGCATCATGCCCATCACCAGCTCGTCGCAGTTGCTGCGTTTTTCAGATGCGTGCGGCGCAGAAATTCCACGTTGGATTCGTTTGCGTTTGCAGGGCTACGGCGATGACATTGCTTCCATCAAGGCGTTTGGTTTGGAGGTGGTCACGGACTTGTGTGACCAGTTGAGGGCTGGCGGCGCGCCTGGCTTGCACTTTTACAGCATGAACCAAAGCGCCTCGACCTTGGCGATTTGTCAAAACCTGGGTTTGACCACCTAACGCCCGATGGCTTGATCTGCGTCAAACACCTTTGCCTCAAGGGTTGATCGCGGTCAATGTCTTGCTTGCTTGAGCGCTGTGAAATCAACAGCACGGGAATAGACCCGAGTTCAAGAAAGCAAATAATGAAAAAAATTCTCATCGCCGCGACGGTCGGTCTGTTGGTCGTTGGTTCTGTGGCTGCCCAAGAGTCACCATGGTTGTTGCGTGCGCGTGCAGTCCATTTGAATATGGCAAACCAGGATTCAACTGATTTGAATTTGGGACTGTCTGTCAATGACAAAACCATTGCAGAAGTCGACATCAGCTACTTCTTTACCAAAAACATCGCTGCAGAGTTGATCTTGACGGTCCCTCAGAAGCAGCATGTCTACGCATACGGCACAGATTTGGGCACTTTCAAACATTTGCCACCTACTCTGACGGTGCAGTATCACTTCACGGATTTCACTGGCTACAAGCCATATGTGGGCGCAGGTTTGAACTTCACACGCATCTCGAATGAGGCGCTGAGCTCGGCGGGTGCAGGTGGAACACCCAACATCACCTTGAGTCAAAACCGCTTTGGTGCTGCACTTCAGGCGGGCGTGGACATCCCTTTGACCAAGCAGATGTCATTGAACTTGGATGTGAAAAAAGTTTACTTGGATACCCATGTTTATGTCAGTGGCGTGGACCACGGAACTTTGAAACTCGACCCTGTATTGCTGGGTGTGGGCATTGGCTACCGTTTCTAAGCGGCAGCGATTCCAAGCCTCACTTAACAGAGTGCCTACACTATTACTCTTCAGGCATTGATTGGATAGAAAAAAACCCCGATCGCACTCTGCGACCGGGGTTTTAATGTGTGGACTCAAGTTTGCAAAGGCAGCCTTGCAAACTTTGGTCACTTAGTGCATGGCGGTACCTTGAGAGGTGGAGCCGTCAAAGCTTGGGAAGCGGACGTTCTCCACCAGATCCTGAACTTCTTGCTCAGGCTCCTTGGTCAGCAGAGACACAATGATGATCACTGCAAAACCCAGTGGCACACCAAAGATACCGGCCGAGATGGGGGCAATGTCCCACCAGGTGTTGGCCTTCAA
>JAIXRH010000049.1 GCA_027485285.1 Comamonadaceae bacterium
CACCGACCAGACAGCGACCAGCAAGGGCGCTGCGAGCGAGAGCCACATCAAACCTTTGCCTGTTGAAATCACATGGCCGTTTGCACTTCCACTTGGCGCTTCCCGATGGCTGCCGCGCCAAGCCCACACCGCCATCACCGCGCCCACCAGCACCCATTGCATCGCGCCTGTCCGTGACAAGGAACACGCCACACCTGCGGCCAACACATTGAGGCAAAGCAGCGCCAAAGCCCAGCCGCCGCGAGACATCGTGCGCGTCTGGCCATGCACGGCCACCCACGCCAACACCACCACCAGGCCCATGCTGGTGAGCGAAGCAAACTGGTTACGCTGCCGCAAATTAGCAAACGCATCGCCCTTCAAAGGTTGATTGACCCAAGGCGACAACTCGCGCGCCATGCCCAAATACTGCAGCACGCCCAGCACCGCGCTGATCAACGCCGCCGCCAACAAGCCCACCACCACACAGCGCAACACGCTGTCATCCACCGCCGCACGCCGACCCACAGATGCCATCAGCCACACACACGTGAGCGACGCCACCAGACCCGCCGTCAAAGCACGGTCCACCACCTGCGGCACCCACAGCAAGCTGGCAGCCAACCAAACCAACATCACGGTCGCCATGACTCGCGATGGATGCCGCCACAGCGGCTTGGCTGGCTGAGACTGAGAAAACTGAGGTTTTAAAAGTGGCAGCTCCACCACCGCCAACAACGCACACGCAGCCAACATCCAACTCACCAACAAAGGGATGACGGCGGTAGACGGGCTGCTGGCAAATGGGTTGAGCCACGGCATGGCCACACACAGCACCAAGATGACATTGCGCAGCAAGATGTTGGATTGGGTTGACGGGTGCATGGCCTGATTTTCTATCACGCCATGACCCAAACACATGTCCCAAAAACAAAGGCGCCCTAGAGCGCCTGTTGGCGCAGCAGCGACGACTTATTTGCAGTCGCTGGGCACGTACTTTTTGTCCAGCGCATCACTGGGCACAGACACATTCACAAATATCGCGGCATCTTTCGCCATGCACTTCCACTGCACAACGCCTTCAATGCTCACGCTGGTCGCGTTGGGGGCAGGCAATGCTGACTCTGTTGTGCCACTCTTGGTGAACGGCACCAACAGCAATTTGCCACCGCCAGCAGCGGCTGTGGTGGTGATGGTGATGACGCCCGTGCTGGTTGCGATTTCAATGTTGCTGATGTTCTTGGTCGCACCGCCAAACGTGTAGCCTGTTTGATAACCTGACGCAGCCGTGGTGATGTTGCCGCTGTTGAGCACATCCAACACATTGGTTTTGGCGGCAGAAGCAAGCCCTAGGCCCTCGCTCACACGCGCACGAATCATGTAGTCTTGGTAAGCGGGCAAGGCCACCGAAGCCAGCACGCCAATGATGGCAACCACGATCATGAGCTCGATCAACGTGAAGCCGCGTTGCAGAGAGTGTTTCATCGCTTGTCCTTTGAGAGTTGGGCAGGCATTCTAGGTAGCACTTGTGTTGGCGTGAGAGAGGCGCGAGTTCAAAAAAAAGCGAGCGGTGAAAACACCGCTCGCTTTTGCATGGGTCAATCCCGAAGGAAATTACTTCAACTGAGCTTTGAGCAATTTGCCCAACTCAGAGGGGTTGCGTGTGACGATGAAGCCGCACGCTTCCATGATGGCCAGCTTGGCATCGGCCGTGTCTGCACCGCCAGAGATCAGCGCGCCCGCATGGCCCATGCGCTTGCCGGGAGGGGCCGTCACACCTGCGATGAAGCCCACGATGGGCTTCTTCATGTTGGCCTTGCACCACTGTGCAGCTTCCGCTTCGTCTGGACCGCCGATTTCACCAATCATGATGACCGCGTCGGTGTCTGGGTCGTCGTTGAACGCTTGCATGACTTCGATGTGCTTCAAACCGTTGATGGGGTCACCACCGATACCGACGGCGCTGGATTGACCCAAGCCCACCTCGGTCAACATCGCCACAGCTTCGTAGGTCAAGGTGCCTGAACGGGACACCACGCCGATACGGCCTTTGCGGTGAATGTGACCAGGCATGATGCCGATTTTGATTTCGTCAGGCGTGATCAAACCAGGGCAGTTAGGGCCGAGGAGCAATGTTTTCTTGCCGCCAGCAGCTTCCTTGGCTTTCATCTTGTTACGGACTTCAAGCATGTCACGGACGGGAATGCCTTCGGTGATACAGATGGCCAAGTCGAGGTCGGCTTCCACAGCTTCCCAGATGGCAGCAGCAGCGCCAGCGGGTGGCACATAGATCACAGACACGGTGGCGCCGGTTTCTTTGGCAGCGTCTTTGACGGTCGAGAAAATTGGCACGCCGAAGATGGACTCGCCCGCCTTCTTGGGGTTCACACCCGCGACGAAACAGTTTTTACCGTTGGCGTATTCGATGCACTTTTCAGTGTGGAACTGACCGGTTTTGCCGGTGATGCCTTGGGTGATGACCTTGGTGTTTTTATTGATGTAGATGGACATGTTGTTTCCCTTACTTCACGGCTGCAACGATAGACGTTGCGGCTTCGGCCATGGTGTCGGCAGAGATGATTGGCAGACCTGATTCGGCCAACATTTTCTTGCCCAGCTCGTCGTTGGTGCCCTTCATGCGCACCACCAATGGCACGGACAGGTTCACGGCCTTACAAGCTGTGATCACGCCGGTGGCGATGGTGTCGCACTTCATGATGCCGCCGAAGATGTTGACCAAAATGCCTTTGACATTCTTGTTGGCCAACATGATCTTGAACGCTTCCGTGACTTTCTCAGCTGTTGCGCCGCCGCCCACGTCCAAGAAGTTGGCTGGCTCGCCGCCAAACAACTTGATGGTGTCCATGGTGGCCATGGCCAAGCCAGCACCGTTGACCAAGCAACCGATGTTGCCGTCCAAGGAGATGTAGGCCAAATCAAACTTAGAAGCTTCGACTTCAGCAGGATCTTCTTCGTCCAAATCGCGGTAAGCCACGATTTCTGGGTGACGGAACAAAGCGTTGGCATCGAAGTTGAACTTCGCGTCCAACGCCATCACGTTGCCTTTGCTGTCGCGGTTCAGTGGGTTGATTTCCACCAAAGAGGCGTCCGTGTCCATGTAGCACTGGTACAGCTTCTTGAAGATGTCCACGGCTTGCGCGGTGGAGTCAGCAGGCATGCCGATGGCGTCTGCAATCTTCTTGGCTTGTGCATCGCCCAAACCGGTCAACGGATCGATGAACTCGGTGATGATTTTTTCTGGGGTGCTGTGGGCCACTTCTTCAATGTCCATGCCGCCTTCGCTGGATGCGATGAAGGCAATCTTTTGCGTGGCACGGTCAGTCACGACTGACACGTAATATTCTTTGTGGATGTCGGCGCCGTCTTCAATATAGAGGCGACGCACTTTTTGGCCTTCTGGGCCAGTTTGGTGGGTCTTGAGCTGCATGCCCAAGATCTCTTCGGCCAAACGCTTCACATCATCGATGGTCTTCGCCACTTTGACGCCGCCGCCTTTGCCGCGGCCACCCGCGTGAATTTGAGCTTTCACCACCCACACTGGGCCGCCCAACTTTTGCGCGGCTTCCACCGCTTCTTGCACCGTGAACGCAGGGATACCGCGTGGCACTGGCACACCAAATTGACGCAAGATTTCCTTGCCTTGGTACTCGTGAATCTTCATGAGATCTCTCTTAGTAATCGGTGGATTTGTAACGTTTTGCGTGGTCTACGGCACCGAAGAGCCGCTCTCCACAAAGCCTTGAGACTGTATCATGCGGCATCGCGTCAAACTTCTAACTGCCTTACAAGCGCCTAGCGACGCCTCACTTTTTTGTACTTTTTGGCGACAACCATGTCTAAAGTCTTCATCGACGGCGAAGCCGGCACCACAGGTCTGCAAATTCGTGAACGTTTGGCCCGCATGCCAGCCATCGACGTGGTCAGCATCGACCCCGCCAAACGCAAAGACCCCGAGGCCAAACGCGAGCTCATGGCGGGCGTCGACATGGTCATTCTGTGTCTGCACGACGACCACGCCCGCGAATCGGTCGCCATGATCGATGGCCTGACTGGCCGCAAACCCAAAATCATTGACGCCTCCACGGCGCACCGTGTCGCCCCCGGTTGGGTGTACGGCTTTCCAGAACTGGCCGCTGGCCAGCGCCATGCCGTCATCAACGCCGATCGCGTGGCCAACCCCGGCTGCTACGCCACTGGCGCGATTGCGTTGTTACGCCCCTTGGTGGATGCGGGCTTGGTGCCTGCCGACTTTCCCGTGGCCCTGCCTTCGGTCAGCGGCTATTCAGGCGGCGGCCGCACCATGATTGAAGACTACGAAGCTGGCAAAGCCCCGCTGTTTGAGGCCTATGCACTTGGCCTGGAGCACAAGCACATCCCAGAAATCATGGCCTACACCGGCCTCACACGTCGCCCCCTGTTTGTGCCATCGGTCGGCAACTTCCGCCAAGGCATGTTGGTGCAACTGCCCATTCATTTGGACATGTTGCCTGGCAAACCCAAAGCGGCGGACCTGCACGACGCGCTTGCCAAGCACTATGGCCAACAACAGCACAGCTGGGTGAGCGTGCATCCCGCCACCGACAACGGCAAGCTCGACGCCACCTTGTTGAACGACACCAACCAACTCGAAATTCGTGTGTTCGCGAATGAAACCCATCGCCATGCGGTGCTGATGGCGCGTTTGGACAACTTGGGCAAGGGTGCGAGCGGCGCTGCGGTGCAAAACCTGCAGCTGATGTTGGGCGTTTAAAAGTCTTCTGCGCCTGACACAACTTTGCGCACGACCTCCGGCGCAAAACCACGGCTCACCAAAAACCGCACTTGCTTGACGCGCGCCGCTTGGTCCACAGGCGGCTCGCCAAACTTCTTTCGCCAGACTTCGCGGGCCCGCGCTAGCTCGGTGCTGCGCATCTCTTGCACGGCTTGGGCGATGGCCTCGACAGGCAACCCCTTGGCTTGCAATTCTTGACGCACCCGGGATGCACCGAGCTTGCGAGCGCGGCTGTTGACCACCGACTCCACCACGCGCTGCGCGTTGATGAAGTCTTTGGCCTGCAAAAAATCCAAGGCCTCGGCGAGCTCACCCGGCGTTTCTTCAAACGGTTTGAGCTTGCGCTCTAGCTCAAAGCGCGAGTGCTCGCGTTGCGACAGCAAGCGCAAGGCCCGTCCTTTGAGCGAGATTTGAAACCCCCTGGCCCTTTTCGCCGGAGGTTTCTCGTCTTCGTTTGAATCCACGTCGTGTGTCACGAGGCTGGTTTGTTAAGCCAGCACGCCATCGGCATCTGCGTCAGCAGCGCCCTTGACGTCTTTGGCTTCTTTCGCGGCCTTTGCAGCCTTGGGCGCTTTCTCTTCTTTCACCGCAGGCGCTTCTGCGCCACCGGCCAACAAAGGAATGCCCAAGGATTCGCGCACTTTGTTTTCGATCTCGAACGCCAAGGCTTCGTTTTCGCGCAAGAACTCACGTGCGTTGTCGCGGCCTTGGCCGATTTTTTCTCCGTTGTACGCGTACCAAGCGCCCGACTTTTCAATGACTTTGGCGTTCACGCCCATGTCAATGATCTCGCCTTGGCGGCTGATGCCTTCGCCAAACAAGATGTCGAACTCGGCCGTCTTGAACGGAGGGGCCACTTTGTTTTTCACCACTTTGACTTTGGTCTCGTTGCCCACAGCCTCGTCGCCACGCTTGATGGTGCCCGTGCGGCGAATGTCCAAGCGCACCGAGGCGTAGAACTTGAGCGCGTTACCGCCGGTGGTGGTTTCGGGTGAACCAAACATCACGCCAATCTTCATGCGGATTTGGTTGATGAAAATCACCGTGCAATTGGTCTTCTTGATAGAAGCCGTCAACTTACGCAGCGCTTGGCTCATCAAACGGGCTTGCAGGCCTGGCAATGAATCGCCCATGTCGCCTTCGAGTTCGGCTTTGGGTGTGAGTGCGGCCACCGAGTCAATGACCACCAAATCCACCGCGCCTGAGCGCACCAAGCTGTCGACCACTTCTAGGGCTTGTTCGCCAGTGTCGGGCTGGCTGATGAGCAAGTCTTGCAAGTTCACGCCGAGTTTTTGGGCGTATTGCGAATCCAACGCATGCTCAGCATCCACAAAGGCGCAGGTGCCGCCTTGCTTTTGCATTTCGGCAATGACTTGCAAGGTGAGGGTGGTTTTGCCCGATGACTCTGGGCCGTAGATTTCAATCACGCGGCCACGGGGCAAACCGCCCACGCCCAGGGCGATATCCAGGCCCAAAGAGCCGGTGGAGACGACTTGGATGTCGTCAATCACTTCGCCTTCGCCCAAGCGCATGATGGTGCCCTTGCCGAATTGTTTTTCGATCTGCGCCAAGGCGGCTTGCAGGGCTTTGGCTTTTTCGCTGTCAGCGACGATGGGTTTGCTGTTCATAAAAAATCTCCGTTAAAACAAGGGCTTACCGAGAATATCCAGAGACTGTGTTTAACAACAACTGGATGCTTGACCAGTACTTTACCGCAAAGTCAAAACTTGTAAATACTTTTTTTGGTCAGTTTGCCTTACCATTTAGTCATGTCCTCTGCACCCACTTTTTCCACCCAACACGACTGGCGTCAAATTCACTTGGGTCGCTTGCTGGGCCACGCCATGCGCCGCTTTGATGCCCGCGTGCTACACCTGATGGCGCATCACGTGGATGTGCCTTTGGCCCTGTCCAACCTCGCCGCCCGCGCCCAAGTCAGCGCCGCGCACATTCACATCACGCGTCACTTAAGCCTTGAGGGCTCGCGCCTGATGGACTTAGCGGCCAGTGCAGGCATGACCAAGCAAGCCATGGGCGACTTGGTCACGCAGTGTGAAGCATGGGGATTGGTTCAGCGCACGCCAGACCCGAGCGATGCCCGCGCGCGGCGCATTGTGTTCACAGAAACAGGCCTAGCGTGGCTGCGGGCCTTTGAGCAAGCGGTGGCGCAAACTGAAGCCGAGTTCAGACAAGAGGTGGGCGCAGACGTGGCCACTGTGGTCAGCCTCGGGTTGGAGGCCTATGCAGGCGGCGACACGCGCCTAGAATCGCAGCCTTGATCCTTCTATAAAAACGAACAAAGCTGGAGACAACACATGCGCATCTTGATTGCAGAAGACGACTTGGTCTTGGCCGACGGGCTATTGCGCACCTTGCGTGCGTCTGGCGCTGCGGCTGACCATGTGGCCAGTGGCACTGAAGCAGACGCCGCCCTGATGACCACCGACGAGTTTGACTTGCTCATCCTCGATTTGGGCCTGCCCAAAATGCACGGCCTTGAGGTGCTCAAACGTTTGCGCTCTCGCGGCTCCTCCATGCCCGTGCTCATCCTGACCGCTGCGGACAGCGTGGAGGAACGCGTCAAAGGCTTGGACTACGGCGCGGACGACTACATGGCCAAACCCTTCAGCTTGCAAGAGCTCGAAGCCCGCGTGCGCGCCCTCACACGTCGTGGCATGGGCGGCACCTCGTCTTCCATCAAACATGGCCCCTTGGTGTACGACCAAACGGGTCGCGTGGCCACCATCGACGGCAAGATGGTGGAGCTGTCTGCGCGTGAACTGGGTTTACTCGAAGTGCTGTTGCAACGCAGCGGCCGCTTGGTGAGCAAAGACCAGTTGGTCGAGCGCTTGTGCGAGTGGGGCGAAGAGGTGAGCAACAACGCGATTGAGGTGTACATCCACCGCCTGCGCAAGAAGATTGAAAAAGGCCCCATCCGCATTGCCACCGTGCGTGGCTTGGGCTACTGCCTCGAAAAAATTCCGGGTTAATTCCAACAACACACTTGCATGGCAAAGCTGTTTAGGCGCGAGCAACATTCGCTGTTTGGCGAAATTTTGGATTGGATGCTCACGCCGCTGCTGCTGCTGTGGCCGGTCAGTTTGGCGCTGACCTGGCTGGTGGCGCAAAACATTGCAGGCCGCCCGTTTGACCGAGGCTTGGAATACAACGTGCAAGCCCTCGCACAGCTCGTGAAGAGTGACCAGACGCGCATGTACTTCAACTTGCCTTTGCCTGCCCGCGAAATTTTGCGCGCCGACGATGCCGACTTGATTTACTACCAAGTGCTGGGCACACGCGGTGAGTTTGTGAGTGGTGAGCGTGACTTTCCGCTGCCACCCGACGAAGAACAACCTCTGCCCGGCGAGGTGCGCATCCGCGATGACGAGATGCGTGGGGCCGAGGTGCGCGTGGCCTACACCTGGGTGCGCGTGGACATGCCAGGTGCCAAACCGGCATTGGTGCAAGTGGGCGAAACGCTAGAAAAGCGCTCGGTGCTGGCCACCGAAATTATCAAAGGCGTGATGCTTCCGCAATTCGTCATCTTGCCGCTGGCCGTGTTGCTGGTGTGGCTGGCCCTGGCACGTGGCATTCGCCCGCTCAACAAACTCGAAGAGCGCATTCGCTTGCGCAGGCCCGATGACTTGAGCCCGCTGGACGAGTCTGCCGTGCCCCAAGAAGTGGCGCCTCTGGTGGCTTCTATCAACGACTTGCTCACGCGCCTGAAAGAATCCATCGCCACGCAAAAACGATTTTTGGCGGACGCCGCCCATCAGCTCAAAACACCGCTGGCGGGTTTGCGCATGCAGGCTGATTTGGCGCAACGCGCAGACTCGAGTGCAGACGAACTCAAGCAATCCCTCAAGCTGATTGGCCGCGGCAGCATTCGCGCCACCCACACCGTCAACCAGCTGTTGTCGCTGGCCCGCGCCGAAAGCGGCAACACACACATTGCGCGCAGCCCGTGTGATTTGGTCAGCTTGGTGAGCGACGTGATTCAAGACTCACTGCCCCGCGCCCTGGACAAGCACATTGACCTTGGCTACGAAGGCGCAGCGCCCGGCTCCACGGGCCTGCGCGTGATGGGCAACCCCACGCTGCTGAAAGAAATGGTGCGCAACTTGGTGGACAACGCCATCAACTACACGCCCTCCACCGAAGAAAACCCAGGCATCATCACGGTGCGCTTGCTGGCCGACAAGTTTGGCAAAGTGGTGGTGTTGCAAGTGGAAGACTCAGGCCCTGGCATTCCTGAAGCCGAACGCGATTTGGTGTTTCTGCCTTTCTACCGCGCCTTGGGCACGGAGGCTGATGGCTCGGGCTTGGGCCTGCCCATCGTGATGGAAATTGCAGACCAACACGCCGCAGTGGTGACCTTGGAAGAGGCCTCGCCTGGCAAGGCCATGCCGGGTGCGCGATTCTCGGTGCGCTTCTCCAATACGCAGGCGTGAAAAAGCGGCTCGCAAGCCGCTTGATGTCAACGAAGCGCCCTTCGCAGGCTCACCATGAGGTTGGCTGAAACCTATGGCTTTTGATGGAAGTGAATGGCTTGCGCTTGAACAGGCGGGGAGGCTTGTTCATCCGGCGCTTCATGCTCGGCACACGGCATGCTGCACAAGTCATTGCCATTGATGGGGCAGGCGCGGTTGAAGGTCACCACATGGTCCACCTCGGCGCGGATGCCAATCCACTCACCGAGCTTGTGGTCGTGGTGGCTGGGCACATGGGCCATCACCGACTCACCTGTTTTCAGGCGCAGCGTGTACAAAAACTCTGAGCCACGGAACGATTTGCGAATGATCTCGGCCTTCACGGGCGCATCGTCATCGTGCACGATGTCGTCGGCTCGCAGCAACACGTCGCATTCTCCCGAGGCAAAGGTACAGGGCAGCGGGCACTCCGCCACATCCACCAAATCGCCCATGGGGGTGTGCACCACCACTTGGTTGTTCTCTTCACGCAAGGTCGCAGGTGTGAACACGCCGTGCCCAATGAACTCCGCCACAAAGCGCGTGGCGGGACGGTGGTACAGCGTGTAAGCATCGTCCCACTGGTGCAAGCGGCCGTCGGACATCACGCCAATCACATCGCCAATGGCAAAGGCTTCCATTTGGTCGTGCGTCACAAACAAGGCGGTGGTTTGAGCTTCTTTCAAAATGCCGCGCACTTCCAACGCCAAGCGCTCGCGCAGCTCCACATCGAGGTTGGAGAATGGCTCGTCGAGTAACAACAGCTGCGGCTTGGGTGCCAGCGCACGGGCCAGGGCCACGCGCTGCTGTTGGCCGCCCGACAACTCGTGCGGGTGACGCTGTGCGCTGCTGCTCAGGCCGACCAGCGCCAGCACCTCGCGCACACGCACTTCGCGCGCAGCGCGGGGCAGCTTGTGCAGGCCAAAGCTCACGTTGTCGTGCACGCTCAAATGGGGAAAGAGGGCGTAGTCTTGAAACACCATGCCAATGCGGCGCGCCTCAGAGGCCACATGCACGCGGCCATTGCTGACCACCGTTTGGGCCAAGCGAATCTCGCCTGCGCTGACACGCTCGAGTCCGGCCACCGCGCGCAACAGCGTGGTTTTGCCGCAGCCCGACGGGCCAATGAGCACGCCCATGTCGCCAGCACGCAGACCCAAGGTCACGCGTTCCACGGAGGGGCGGGTGCGTTCGGGGTAGCTGACAGAAAGCTGGGCGACATCTAAAAACATGGCGCCATTGTAGAGACGGGCTTTAACGCCACACGCTGTGCGGCTACCTACAATGCCGCATGGTTTTTAGCTCCCGCTTGTTTTTACGCTGTGTGTTGGTCTTGCTGGCATTGTTGTTGACACTGCCGGTGTTGACTGTGCTGTTTTCGTGGGCCCAGTGGAACGACGCCTCCGCCAGCATCTTGGCTGAGATGGGCCGCACCGTCTTACCTGACTATGTGGGCACTTCGCTGCTGCTGTGCGTGTTGGTGAGTGTGGGCGTGATCAGCATGGGCACGGTGTCCGCTGCTGCGGTGACGCTGTTTGACTTTCCCATGCGCCGCAGTTTGGAATGGGCGCTGCTGCTGCCATTGGCCATGCCTGCTTATGTGGTGGCCTACGCCTACACCGACTATTTGCAGTTCAGCGGCCCCTTGCAAACCGCCATTCGCGCGGCGTTTGGCTTAGAAGGCCGCGTGTTTCCTGAGGTGCGCAATGTGTGGGGCGCGGCATGTGTGTTCACCCTGGCGCTTTACCCGTATGTGTATTTGCTGGCTCGCACGGCTCTGTCTGAACGCGCCAACCATTTGATGGAGGCCGCACGCTTGCTGGGTGCACCGCTGTCGCGTCGCATCCTGCGCGTGGCCTTGCCACTGGCGCGTCCGGCCATTGCGGCGGGCACGGCGTTGGCCCTGATGGAAACGCTGGCCGACTTTGGCGTGTCGAGCTACTTTGGCATTCAAACGTTCACCGCTGGCATTTACAAAGCGTGGCTGGTGATGGACAACCGCATTGCCGCTGCACAGCTGGCCACTTTGCTGTTGGTTGTGGTGGTCGTCTTACTGGCAGCAGAGCAACGTGCGCAATCGCGCTTGCGTTTTTCCAGTGCGCGCGTCGATCGCCACGGCAGTGAATCTCAACCGTTGAAGTTGCACGGTGCATCTGCCGCTGGGGTGTGGGCGTTGTGCATGCTGCCCGTGTTGTTTGGCTTTGTGCTGCCCGTGTTGTTCATGTTTCGCGCCTTGCTGCAGGGTGACGCCGTGATGGATTTGCCTTGGTCACGCTTTGTGCAATGGTCGCTCACCAGCCTGTCGCTGGGTGGCTTGACGGCGCTGTTGGCGGTGGGTGCTGCATTGCTGTTGGCGGCACAAGCCCGCTTGAATCCCAACTGGCTGACGCGCCAAGCCATGGGCGTGGTGAGCTTGGGCTATGCCGTGCCGGGCGCGGTCATTGTGGTGGGCTTGCTGTTGCCTGTGGGTTGGGTGCAAGCCACGTGGCCGCAATCGGGCGTGGGCTTTTGGCTCACGGCGACGGTGCTGGGTTTGGTGTGGGCGTACTTGGTGCGCTTTGTGTCGGTGGCTTTGCAATCGGTGCAAAGTGGCTACGCACGTGTGCCAGCCTCGCTGGACGACAGCGCGCGCATGTTGGGCACCTCAGGCTTCTCGCTGGTGCGCCGTGTGCATTGGCCTTTGTTGAAAAAACCACTGGCCGCTGCCACGCTGCTGGTGCTGGTCGATGTGATGAAAGAGCTGCCTGCCACCTTGGTGCTGCGCCCCTTCAATACCGACACCTTGGCCGTGATGGCCTATCAACTCGCCCGTGACGAGCGCTTGGGCGAGGCCGCTTTGCCCTCGCTGGCCTTGGTGCTGGTGGGCCTGTTGCCTGTGATTTTGCTGAGCCGTACGCTGCGTCGCCACTGAGGAGCTGTTTTGGCTCCACCTGGTCGTCACTGAGCCAAAGCGGTGCCATCACCACAAAACCTGTGATTTCAGGAAGGGCGTTTGACCCGCCTCAAATGAGAATGATTCGCATTTGATGTACACTGCCTTCAAGATTCTCAATTTGGAGCCGCTCCATGCGCCGCACCCTCACCGTTTTGTCCTTGGCTATTGCCACTGTGTCAGCTGGCTTGTTCAGCCCATCCGTCTTGGCCAACGATCAAGTCATCAACCTGTACTCAGCCCGTCACTACCCCACCGATGAAGCGCTGTACAGCGACTTCACCAAGGCCACGGGCATCAAAATCAACCGCGTGGATTCAGACGACGCAGGCATCATCGCGCGCCTGAAAGCCGAGGGCTCAGCGTCACCCGCTGACGTCATTTTGTTGGTGGACGCCGCCCGCTTGTGGCGTGGCGAGGTGGACGGCCTGTTCCTGCCCGTCAAGTCCAAGGCTTTGGAAACAGCCATTCCTGCGCAGCTGCGCGCTAAATCCACGGACGAGGGAACCGCTTGGTTCGGCTTGTCCACCCGCGCACGCGTGGTGGTGTACGACAAGCTCAAGGTCAAGCGTGAAGACGTCGACACCTACGAAGAATTGGCCGACCCCAAAAACAAAGGCAAGCTGTGCATCCGCTCGGGCTCACACCCCTACAACCTGAGTTTGTTTGGGGCGATGACCGAACACCTCGGCCCAGCGGCCACTGAAGTCTGGCTCAAAGGCATGGTCGACAACATGGCCCGCGCACCCAAGGGTGGCGACACCGACCAAATCAAAGCGGTGGCCAGCGGCGAGTGCGGCATGGCCGTGACCAACACCTACTACTTGGCGCGCTTGATGCGCGCCACCAACCCCGCCGACAAAGCCGTGGCCGAGCGCGTGGGCGTGGTGTTTCCCAACCAACAAAGCTGGGGCACGCATGTGAACGTGGCGGGTGGCGCCGTGGCGCGTTACGCGAAGAACCCAACGAACGCCGTGAAGTTTTTGGAATACCTCGTCAGCCCTGAAGCACAAAACCACTTTGCCAACGGCAACAACGAGTGGCCCGTGGTCAAAGGCCTAAAGCTGGACAACCCAGCCCTCAAAGCCATGACGGGCGGCAGCTTCAAAAGCGAGCTGGTACCCATCAGCGCCGTGGGCATGAACCAAATCAAGGTGCAACAAATGTTGGACCGCGTGGGTTTCAAGTAAACACCGGCATCACGCACCGCGCACCCAGCGCAGTGCCCCGCACTTAGGCGCAAAACATAGA
>JAIXRH010000060.1 GCA_027485285.1 Comamonadaceae bacterium
CCATAAAAAATCCGTCCGAAGGCTAAAGCCTCAATTATCCCGCGCTTGCAATAACCGCTTTTGGCTATACACCGGCTGCTCTGGCAAATCGGCCAAATGCGTGGCATCGGCCCACGCTTGAATGTGCAAGGCACCGTCGCGCCAAGTCACTTGGTTCATGCCTGCGTTGGGTATGTCGCACTCACGCGGGCCACTTAGCGACAGGCCTTGCGCATGACGCCACACCATGTCAAGTACGCCGCCGTGCGTGACCACCACCACATGCTCACCTGCATATTGCGAGGCCAAGGCTTGCAAGGTGGCCATCACACGGGCATGAAACGCACGCGTAGTTTCAGCCCCCTCGACGGCCACATCGGCATCAAAGTCCAGCCAGCGCTGCCAAGCCTGCGGGTTTTGGGCTTGTATGTCTGGGCTGCGCAAACCTTCAAACATCCCATAACCCTGTTCTCTCAAACCCGCATGCAAGAGGCAGCGCTGACCCAACACGTCGGCCACAGGTTGCGCGGTTTGTTGTGCACGCAGCAAATCGCTGCTGACAATTTGGGTGGGCACTCGGCCTTGTGCTTGCCATGCCACCAAGGCTTGCGCGATGCGCGCCTTGAGGCGCTGCGCTTGTTCTAGCCCCAAGTCGTTGAGCGGCACATCCAGCTGACCTTGAAAACGCAGCTCTCGGTTCCAAGCGGTTTCACCGTGGCGGATCAGCAAAAAGTCGGTCATGGCAAGGGCTTGTTGGTAGGGGGAGGCTTAGGGGTCAAAAGAGGCTCTGGGTTGAATCAGGACGTTGCTGCTCTTTTGGCCATTAAACGTTCGTAAACGCCTGCCGACACCAAGTTTTTCCCATCGTCCCCAGCCCCCAGCAAAGAGATTTCACGGACAAACGTACTGGAGATGAATTGGTGTTTGGCGCTGGGGGTCAGGAACACAGTTTCTACCTCTGGCATCAACTCTCGGTTCATGCCAGCAAGTTGAAACTCGTAATCAAAGTCGGTCACGGTGCGTACGCCGCGCACCATCACGGTGGCATTGTGGGCACGCACAAAATCACGCGCCAAACCGCTGAAGGCCACCACGTCAACCTGTGGGTGGGTCGACATGGCCTCACGCGCCATGTCCATGCGCTCGTCCAAGCTGAACAAGGTTTTTTTGTGGTGTGCTGTGGCCACTGCCAAGATGACTTTGTCAAACATGGCCGCTGCACGCCGCACGATGTCTTCGTGGCCCAAGCTGATGGGGTCAAAAGTGCCGGGATAGATGGCAACAACTGGCTTGGACATAGGCGCTCCTCTGTAGTTCTAATCTCACAACCCATTATGCAATTCGGCGCAACAAGTGCGCGTGCACCGCGCCAGCCCTGAGATGGCGATGTATCAACAGACCCATGGGCGCGAGTTGCACGTCTGTCCACGCGAAGGGAGCTTCGAGGTACACAAAGCCATCGGCCTTCACCGCTTGACCCGCCGCTTGCAGCGCCGGCTCGAACAAGGCGCCGTCAAACGGGGGATCAATGAAAATCAAGTCCACGCTCGAAGCGCTGAGTTGCTTCAAGCACGCCACGCCATCGGTGCGCAGCACATGCACATTGGTGGCCTTGAGACGGGCCACTTGAACGCTGAGCTGTGCAACCAAGGCAGGGTCAAGTTCGCACAGCTGCACATGGGCTGCGCCGCGTGACGCAGCTTCAATTCCCAAGGCGCCTGTGCCAGCAAACGGGTCCACACAGCGCCAGCCCATCAGCGACTGGCCCAACCAATTGAACAAAGTTTCGCGCACGCGGTCGGGCGTGGGACGTAATCCAGGTTTCAAGGCCACGGGCAGCTTGGTGCGGCGCCATTCGCCGCCGATGATGCGCACCTCGCCAGCGCCTTTATGCCGTTTTTCAACAACAGGTTTGACTGGGGTGGCGACGTGGGGAGTAGGTGTACGGGTTTTCATAGAATGGCCTAATTCTAGAAACACCCACACATGTTTAGCTTCTTCAAGAAAAAAATCACGGGTCAGCCTGACACAAACACCGCACAGGTGATGCCTGCAGAGCGCCCTCGCGCCAGCTGGATAGCCCGCTTAGGCCAAGGTCTGCGCCGCACGGGCATGAGCATCACCACGGTGTTCACCGGTACCAAGATTGATGATGCACTCTACGAAGAACTCGAGACCGCCTTGCTGATGGCCGATGCGGGTGTGCAAGCCACCGAATATTTACTGACCGACTTGAAAAAACGCGTCAAAGTCACAGCCACGACTGAGCCTTCAGCCGTCAAAGTATTGTTGGCTGCGTCCATCGCACAGCTGCTCAAGCCGCTGGAAAAACCCCTCGCCATTGGCGCGCACAAGCCCACCATCATCATGGTGGCAGGCGTGAACGGTGCAGGCAAAACCACCTCCATTGGCAAGCTCACTCGCCACCTTAGCGACAGTGGCGCTTCGGTGTTGTTGGCGGCCGCCGACACCTTCCGCGCGGCTGCGCGCGAACAGCTGGCCGTTTGGGCCACACGCAACACCGTAGACATCGTCAGCCAAGAAGGGGGCGACCCTGCGTCGGTGAGCTTTGACGCCGTCACCGCAGGCCGCGCACGTGGCAAAGACGTGGTGCTGGTCGACACTGCTGGCCGTCTGCCCACGCAGCTGCACCTGATGGAAGAACTGAAAAAAATCAAACGGGTGGTGCAAAAGGCAGAGCCAACTGGCCCGCACGAAGTGCTGCTGGTGATTGACGGCAATACGGGCCAAAACGCCCTTGCCCAAGTGAAGGCCTTTGATGAAACGCTGGGTTTGACCGGTCTGATCGTCACCAAGCTCGACGGCACCGCCAAAGGCGGCGTGCTGGCCGCCATTGCGTTGTGGGGCCAAAGCCGCGCGGCGACTGGTGGCGCACCAGTGCCTGTGTATTTCATCGGCGTGGGCGAAGCTGTGGAAGACCTAGAAACCTTCAGCGCCCAAGAGTTTGCCGACGCCCTGCTGGGCTAAGGCTTCAAAACACTGCCCCAGCTTTCAGGCCTGCACCGACAGCAGCCATGCACACCACCAAGGGTTAACCCACAAATCTAGCCAGGATTAGCACTCTTCCTGCTGGAGTGCTAATATACGTTTTAGTTATCCGAAAGGACTAATTTCATGACCTCGTTGACCCACCAATCCTTCGCCATCACCAACCCTTGGGCTCTGGTGCCGTCCTTAGGCAACCTGGATGCCTACATCACGGCTGCCAACCGCTTGCCCATGCTCACCCCTGAACAAGAGCAGGAATTTGCACGTCAGCTTCGCAACAACAACGACCTAGAAGCCGCTGGAAAACTTGTGCTGTCTCACTTGCGTTTGGTGGTGTCCATCTCGCGCCAATACTTAGGCTACGGCCTGCCCCATGCCGACCTGATTCAAGAAGGCAACATTGGCTTGATGAAAGCTGTCAAACGCTTTGACCCCGATCAAGGCGTGCGCTTGGTGAGCTACGCCATGCACTGGATCAAGGCCGAGATTCACGAATACATTCTCAAAAACTGGCGCATGGTGAAGGTCGCCACCACCAAAGCGCAGCGCAAACTGTTTTTCAACCTTCGCTCGATGAAGCAGGGCTTCAAGTCCGACGCACTCGACGATACACACCGCAACACCCTCAATGCGCATGAGGTGAACACCGTGGCCACCAAGCTCAAGGTCAAGCCAGAAGAGGTGTTGGAGATGGAAATGCGCATGTCTGGCGGCGATGTGCTGCTAGACCCCACGCCCAACGAAGACAGCGACGATGCCTTTGGCCCCATCGCCTATTTGACCGATACCAACCACGAACCGACCGCCATGATGGCCGCACACCAGCGCGATGTGTTGGCGTCTGACGGCATTGCCGCCGCCCTGAACGTGCTCGACGAGCGCAGCCGCCGCATCGTGGAAGAGCGCTGGCTCAAAGTGCAAGACAACGGCTCAGGTGGCATGACGCTGCACGACTTGGCCCATGAATACGGCGTCAGCGCCGAACGCATCCGCCAAATCGAAGTGGCTGCAATGAAGAAAATGAAAGCCGCCTTGGCTGAGTTTGCTTAAAGCTTATACGGGATGGCGCTCAAAGCGCCACCGAATCAGCGCCTAGACCATCAAGGCGCAGTGTTCAACAAAGTTTGTATGTCTTGGGCGAGTAACTTCGCGCCCATGCCATAACGGCTGTACAAGCGCAGACGGCCTTGCGTGTCATACACATAGCTGCCAGCAGAGTGGTCCATGCTGTAGCTGGTGGGTGTTTGACCCTCCACCCTTTTGTAATAAATCTTGTAGTCCTTTGCCACCACCGACAGTTGCTCAGGGGTCGGTGTGAAAGCCACAAAACTAGGGTCAAAGTTGGTCATGTACGCCTTGAGTAACTCCGTGGTGTCACGCGCAGGGTCGACCGTCACAAACACGCCTTGGAGTTTGTCACCGTCGCTGGCAAGCAAACGCTTGATTTCGGCTAGCTCGGCCATCGAGGTGGGGCACACATCTGGACATTGTGTGTAGCCAAAGAACAGCACCACCGCCTTACCCTTGAAATCACTCAAGCTGCGGCTTTGGCCGTTGTGATCGGTCAGGGTGAAACCCTTGGCATAGTCGGCCCCCGTGACGTCAATGCTGTTGAATTTTGGCTTCTCGGGGCTACAAGCAGCCAGTGCCAACACCGTCAACGCGGCCCATAAAAAACGACGTGTCATCTCAATCACCACAAGTAATGGTCAATCAACAGCGCTGCAAACAACAGGCTGAGGTGAATCAAAGAAAAGCGAAAAGTCTTGCGCGCTAACTCGTCCGAATAGTTGCGCCACAAGGCCCATCCGTAGCCACAAAATCCAATGCTCAAAATCACCGCACTCACCAAGTAGAACCAACCACTCATGCGGTAAACGAACGGCATCAAACAGGCGGCAAACAACACAAAGGTGTAGAGCAAGATTTGCAAACGCGTGAATTCATTGCCATGCGTCACAGGCAACATGGGCAAGCCTGACTTGCGATAGTCCTCCACGCGGTACAGCGCCAAGGCCCAAAAATGAGGCGGCGTCCACAAGAAAATGATGAGGAACAAAATCAAAGACTCAGGGCCCACCTCTCCAGTCATGGCAGCCCAACCCAGCACCGGCGGCATCGCACCCGAAGCGCCACCAATCACAATGTTTTGTGGCGTGAGCGGCTTCAAGATCACGGTGTAAATCACCGCATAACCCACGAACGTGGCGAAGGTTAGCCACATGGTGAGCGGGTTCACCCAGACATACAAAATGGCAGAGCCAATGAAGCACATCAAGGTCGAAAACAGCAGGGTTTCGAAGTCACTCAACTCGCCTTTGGCCGTGGGTCGCCAGGCGGTGCGCTTCATGCGTGAGTCAATGCCTTTTTCAACCAAGCAGTTGAAGGCCGCAGCCGCACCAGAGACAAACCAAATACCCAAACAAGCCAACAGGCCCAACTCCAACTCAGGCCAAGACGGCACACCGGGCACCGCCAGCACCATGCCAATCAACGCACAAAACACGATGAGCTGAATCACGCGTGGCTTGGTCAGTGCATTGAACTGGCGCAAGCGTGTCAAAAGCGGGGAAGCGAGGCTCATAAACAAAGTCTTTTCACAATCAATTCATCACCGTGCTGTGAGAGGCACGCGAACCAGTCAACATCCACACCAGCACCACCACCAAAGCTGCAGCGCCACCGGTGTGCATCACCGCTGAGAACAACGGCCATTCCAACAGCACATTCGACAAGCCCGTGAGCAACTGCACCACCAAGCCCGCCAACAGCCAGTTGGATGCCGTGGTCATCGCGCGGACACGCCGCAAGGCAAATGCCAGCCATGCCAAATAAACCAACACAACATAAGCCGCCAAGCGGTGCACATAGTGAATGGCTGTGAGCGACTCGAACACCAAGGGCTGGCCGTTGGCGTCCAACCCCAAATGACGCCAAAAGGTAAAGCCTTGTTCAAAGTTCATCAAGGGCCACCAACTGTTTTGGCACATCGGAAAGGTATTGCACGCCAACACCGCATAGTTGGTGCTGACCCAGCCGCCTAAAAGCACTTGAACCGTCAACAATAGCAGTCCAAAGAGCGTTGCCGCATAGAGCATGGGGCGAATCAAAATCGCTTGGCTGCGCGCGCTGGCCAGACGCTGGCGTTGCACCTGCATCGTCAGCAGGGCAAGCAGCACCATGCCCCCCATCAAATGCAAGGTGACGATGAGAGGAAACAACTTCATGGTCACGGTCAGCGCACCAAACGCACCTTGCACACACACCCACAACAAAGTGAAGGTAGGCCAAAGCAAGCTCACACTGGCGTCGCCGCGCCAACGCCTGAGCCATGCAAACGCGGCCAGCGTCAAAATCAAGCCACCGACTGCCATGGCCATGTAGCGGTGAATCATTTCAATCCAGGCCTTGGTGTGCGTCACAGGGCCATCGGGCATTTGCATTTGCTCTGCTGCAATGGCGGCCTGCGCACCCAATGGGCTGGCGTGGCCATAGCAGCCGGGCCAGTCTGGGCATCCCAGGCCGGAATCGGTCAAACGTGTGAATGCGCCGAACAACACCAAGTCAAAGGTGATGAACAAAGTCATCAAAGTAAGCAATTGCACACGGCGCGTGGTGGACGCCTGTGGATTGCGAAGCCAAACCCAGCACAGAGGCAGCATGGCCACGAGCGCGCCCATGATGAGCAAGTGCAGCATGGGGGAAAGGTTGTAAAGACTGTCTGTCATCTGTTTTGGCTTTATCGGCCAGCCTCATCCCAAGAAGCTGACGCGCGTAACAAACGCTCCACATCGCGCTTGGTTTTCAAAGCGCCTTCCGTGCTCAGCTTGGCGGGAAAGCGCATCATCCAATGGCCACGGGGATCGACCAAATACAAATGGTCTTGCAGCTGCTGCCCCTCAGCGGGCTGCAGCCATTGCGCCAGCGCTTCAGCAGGCATACGAAGCACAGTGGCTTCTTTCAAACCCGGCAAGATGCTGGCGGGCACGGCTGCCGCATCGTTGACCAGCCACACCCACTCGGTTCGCGGACGCTCTTTGCCCAAACTCGTCAAGATTTGGCGCTGCAGATACAACTGGTGCTGGCATTCGGCTTGACAATCACCGCCCGCCACACTGACCAACAACCACTGGCCTTTGAGCTCAGGCAATTGCAAAGTCACACCTGACAAACTCTGCACAGTCACGTCGGGCAAAGCACGTATCGGCTCAATCAACTCACCAAAATTACGACGTCCCTCGGGGCGCACCACGTAGTAAGTGAAATACGAAGCCACCACGGGCGCGGCACACACCAACAGCACCAGCAACATGCGCAAGCGCCCATTGCCTATGCGCTTGGCATCGCCCTGCACCGCGTCTATGGGGGAAGGCAGGTCATACACCGTCATGCCAAGCGGTTGGTCAGTTTGAGGTCGGGAGGCGTCTTGCATGGCGATAGGGTTGAATGAATTGGAACCAAATGTAGAGCATCAACTGAAGCGCAGCGAGTGCAAACCACTGGAAGGCATAAGCGAGGTTTTTCTCAACGCCAGCCGTGATGACTGGCCAGTCGCGCAACAAACCTTCGGAGGGTGCGTCTGTTTGCAACACCGTGGCAGCAAACGAGCCCCCCACTTGCACAGCGAAAGCATCAAGCTCTAGATTTTGCCGAATATGGTTTACCTTTGAGTCCGTGTTGTCAAAAGTAGCGCCAGCGGTGAGCGACAGCAAGGGCGATGGAGGCGGGGCAATGCGGCCTTGAAGCTTTACGACGCCTGCGGGCGTTTGAATCTCTGGCAACAGGGTGCGGTCTAACTGATGACGAGGCACCCAACCGCGCTGCACCAGCACGCGGGTATCGGCATTGAGTTGCAGCGGCGTGATCACCCAAAATCCCGCACGGCCATTCATGGGGCGGTTATCTAGGTACACCGTGTGCTGGGGCAACCATTGCCCTTCCAAGCTCACGCGTTGGTGCATGAGGTCAAAGTTTGTAGGGGTTGCCAGTAGCGCCGAGGTGTTCAACACGCCAGCCTCCATTTGCGACACGATGGCTGCTTGGCGTTCTTCTTTTTGCGCAGCACGTGACAACTGCCAGAAACCCAAACGCACCGTCAACAACACACCTATCACCATGGCCAATGTCACCCATGCAAATCCACGGGGGCGTGGGAGGGAGATAATGTTGCGCATGAAATTCATTGTTGCACTTGCCTTTTTAGCCATTCTCGCCAGCTTGGGTTCTGCCTTGGTCTTCATGATGCGCAATGGGCGCAGTGATCAAACCAAGTCGGGCCACATGGTCAAAGCCTTAGGGCTTCGCGTCGGTGTGTCGATTGTCTTGTTTATTTGTGTTTTGATTGGCTGGCACTTGGGCTACATCCAACCCACGGGCATTCAAGCGGGTCAATAAGCTCAGCCCACCAAAGACAAAGGCCGCACATGCGGCCTTTGTTGTGTCTTCGTGTTGCTTACATCCAGTAGACCAAGATGTACAACCCCAACCACACCACGTCCACAAAGTGCCAGTACCAAGCTGCACCCTCAAAGCCAAAGTGCTTGTCTGAGGTGAAGTGCCCTTTTTGCAAACGCAACGTGATGACCAACAACATCAACATGCCCAAGAACACGTGAAAGCCGTGGAAACCAGTGAGCATGTAAAAGGTTGAGCCATAAACACCCGAAGAAAGCTTGAGGTTCAAGTCGCTGTAAGCATGTGCGTATTCGTAGCCTTGCACAAACAAGAACACCACGCCCAACGCCACTGTGAGCCACATGAACTTGATCGTGGTGTCACGCTTGTTTTCGATCAACGCATGGTGCGCAATGGTCAAGGTCACGCCCGATGTCAACAACAAAGCTGTGTTGATGGTGGGCAACCAAAAAGGCGTCATGAATTGGAAGGGCTCAATGATGGCGGCCGGTGAAGCCGTCACACCTGCGGCCATGGTGGGCCAAACCGCCTTGAAGTCAGGCCACAAAAGAGCGTGCTCGAGGTTGCCCAGCATGGGGACTGAGTGCGAACGCGCCCACCACAAAGCAGAGAAGAAGGCGCCAAAGAACATGACTTCGGAAAAAATAAACCAGCTCATGCTCCAGCGAAATGAAAGGTCAACCTTGTGACCATACAAACCACTTTCACTCTCAGAAATCGCATCACCAAACCATTGGTACAACACGACCAGCCAAAATGCCAAGCCAAAGAACAAGCTGTACATGCCCCACTCGGCACCGTTGACCCACTGACCTGCGCCAAGAATCACAAAAAATAAACCCAATGCAGCCAGTGCCGGGTGGCGTGACTCATGCGGTACGAAGTAGTAAGGCGTTGTGCCGTGTGCGGTGCTGCTCATATCCATTCCTTCATTATTTAGCAACGACCAGGTTGACGAAAACGATCAAACTGATGACAAACAAAAAAACTGCAACCAAGCCCACCCCAAGCACATGCAAGGGCGTGATCTTGTCTATATCCTCTTGGAACTCGCTACTTTTGCGAATTCCCAAAAATGACCATGCCACTGCTTTGACAGAACGCATGAGAGACACCTTGGTGCTCATACGCCCGCCCCTGCTTTGTTCGGCACATCCAATGCAGCGGTAGGTGCTGCGGGAGTTTTGGAGCCCACTTCAAAGAAGGTGTACGACAGCGTGATGGTGGTCACATCTTTCGCTAACTTGGGGTCAATCACAAACACCACAGGCCACTCCTTCTTTTCACCGGGGGCAAGGGTGTATTGGTTGAAACAAAAACATTCCAGCTTATTGAAATGCGTTGCCGCTTGGCGTGGCGCATAGCTAGGAATGGCTTGAGCCGACATGACACGGTCTTGCACGTTTTCAAACTCGTACATGACCGTCATCATCTCGCCAGGGT
Organism: Comamonadaceae bacterium; assembly: GCA_027485285.1. GTDB lineage: Bacteria > Pseudomonadota > Gammaproteobacteria > Burkholderiales > Burkholderiaceae_C > Limnohabitans. Next base: position 9,847 of record JAIXRH010000060.1, read on the forward strand.
GAACTTGCAAAGAGCTTTGAGCGGGCTTGAACTTCCAAGGGCCACGCGCATTGGCATCGAACTCGACCGTGATGGTACGGCTGGCGTCGACTTGCGTGTTTTTGGCTTTTGCACGTGCGTTGCCAGAACCAGGAATTTCTCGCTCACCCAAGGCCAAGATGTTGATGCCAGTGAACTCACAAATCGCCTTGTACATCGGCACCAGCGCGTAACCAAATGCAAACATGCCTGCCGTGACGACGAGCAACTTTTTGAACATCAACAGGTTACGACGTGGTGCAGACATGGTCTCAGCGATTCAACAAAACGACTTTGGCAAAGAAGCCAACAAGAAACACCACCGCCACAGAGGCCAAGATCAGGCCCATGCGGAGGTTCTTTTTGCGCTGCTCTGGCGTCATCATCATTAACCAATCACGCGAGTTGCCGTGGCATCCAGCTTGGGTGGGTTCTCAAAGGTGTGGAACGGTGCAGGCGATGGCACTTCCCACTCCAAACCTTCGGCAGCTTCCCAAGGCTTGGCAGCAGCTTTTTCACCGTGGCCGCGCATCGCTGGCAACACCACGAACAAGAAGAAATACACCTGAGCAAAACCGAAGAAGAAAGCCCCCACTGAGGCCAGTGCGTTGAAGTCGGCAAATTGCATGGGGTAGTCGGCGTAGCGACGTGGCATGCCAGCCAAGCCCAAAAAGTGCATGGGGAAGAAGGTGACGTTGAACGAAATCAGGGTCCACCAAAAGTGAATTTGGCCGCGCGTTTCGTTGTACATCACGCCAGTCCACTTGGGGCACCAATAGTAAAAACCTGCAAACATGGCAAACAACGAGCCCGCCACCAACACATAGTGGAAATGAGCCACCACGTAATACGTGTCTTGAACTTGGGTGTCGATCGGCGCCATCGACAAGATCAAGCCTGTGAAGCCACCCATGGTGAACACAAAGATAAAGCCAACAGCAAACAACATGGGGGTCTCAAACGTCATTGAGCCTTTCCACATGGTTGCAATCCAGTTGAACACCTTCACGCCTGTGGGAACAGAGATCAGCATGGTGGCGTACATGAAGAACAGCTGTCCTGTCACAGGCATGCCTGTGGCGTACATGTGGTGGGCCCAAACGATGAACGACAAAATCGCGATCGACGAAGTGGCGTACACCATGGAGGCATAACCAAACAGCTTCTTACGCGCAAAGGCTGGCACGATGTGGCTGATGATGCCGAAGGCCGGCAAGATCATGATGTACACCTCGGGGTGACCGAAGAACCAGAAACTGTGCTGGTACATCACAGGGTCACCACCGCCAGCGGGGTTGAAGAAGGTCGTGCCAAAGTGGCGGTCTGTCAGCGTCATGGTGATCGCGCCAGCCAACACAGGCATCACGGCGATCAACAAGTAAGCCGTGATCAACCAAGTCCAAACGAACATGGGCATCTTCATCAAGGTCATGCCAGGTGCGCGCATGTTGAGCACGGTGACCACAATGTTGATCGAACCCATGATGGACGATGCGCCCAAAATGTGCAGGGCAAAAATACCGGCATCCATCGATGGGCCCATTTGCAGGCTCAGCGGTGCGTAGAGTGTCCAGCCTGCAGCGGGTGCGCCGCCGGGCATGAAGAACGAACCAGCCAACATCACCGCGGCAGGGATCATCAACCAAAAGCTGAAGTTGTTCATGCGCGCAAAAGCCATGTCTGACGCGCCAATTTGCAGCGGGATCATCCAGTTGGCAAAGCCCACGAAGGCCGGCATGATGGCGCCGAACACCATGATCAGGCCGTGCATGGTGGTGAGCTGGTTGAACAACTCAGGGTTGACCAACTGCAAGCCAGGCTGAAACAGCTCGGCGCGAATCAGCAAGGCCAACACACCGCCGATCATCAGCATGCTGAAGGCAAACAACAGGTACAAAGTACCGATGTCTTTGTGGTTGGTGGCATACACCCAGCGGCGCCAGCCGTGAGGTGCACCGTGGTGGTCATCGTGACCGTGAGTGTGGGAATCGAGGACTGCGCTCATGATGTGTTCCTTCTAAACGCTAGCTTTTAACGGGCGGCCTTGACATCGGCAGGCTGAACCAGCTGGCCGGTCTTGTTAGACCAATTGTTTTTGGTGTAAGTGATGACTGCTGCAATGTCAGTATCACTGAGTTGCTTCCAAGCTGGCATGGCGCCATTGCCTTGCCCCTTCAAAAGCACCATGATTTGTTTGTTCATGTCGGCATCCAACACCACGGCTGCGCCATCGAGGGCCTTGATTGGGCCAGCGCCCTTGCCAGTTGGTTGGTGACAGGCAGAACAGTTGGCGGCATACACCTTCTCACCACGCTTGGACAAATCAGCCAGGTTCCAAACCTTGGCAGGGTCGTCTTGCTTGGCGGCCATTTTCTTTTGTTCACCGTCCACCCATGCGCTGTAGTCAGCCGCGCTGACCACTTTCACGTGAATGGGCATGTAAGCGTGCTCTTTACCGCACAACTCTTGGCACTGACCGTAGTAATCGCCCACAGTTTCAGCGCGGAACCAGGTGTCACGCACAAAGCCGGGAATGGCGTCTTGCTTCACACCCAATGAAGGCACTGCAAACGCGTGAATCACGTCATTGGCAGTTGTGATGATGCGAACCTTCTGGTTGACGGGGACCACCAAGGGGTTGTCCACTTTCAGCAAGTAGTTGTCGATGTCCACGCCTTTGGCGCCGTTGTTCGACATTTCACGGTGCTCATTGTCCAAAGTCGAGATGAAAGCAATGCCTTCGCCTTGGCCCTTGATGTAGTCGTAGCCCCACTTCCACTGGTAACCCGTGGCTTTGATGGTGAGGTCGGCGTTGGAGGTGTCTTTTTGGGCCACCACCGCTTTGGTGGCGGGCAGCGCCATCAAAATCACGATGATGAAGGGGATGACCGTCCATGCAATCTCAACCTTGACCGACTCATGGAAACTGGCCGACTTGTGGCCCACAGATTTGCGGTGTTTCCAAATGGAATAGAACATCACACCGAACACCGCCACAAAAATGACCGTGCAAATAATCAGCATGAACCAATGCAACCAACCCTGCTCAACGGCAATTTTGCTTGCACCAGGTTGCAGGTTCAGTTGTCGAACACCAGGACCACCTGGCAAATCGTTCACTGCCCAAGCTGCCGTACTTGCCCATGCGGCAAGGAACAACACACCTGAAGTCAACTTTTGGAAAAGATTGTTCTTCTTCAATTTGATCGCCTCAATATTCATCTTTAGGACTACAAATCCGCCAAACACTGGTCTAACTAGAGGTGTTTTTTGTGTGATTTGCGCTACAAGTTTGTTCAAAAATCATACAGATCGGGCACTAAGGGATTGCCCCAGTAGGGTTTTCATCTCTTGTAGTGACACTGTACTATGGTTTTGAGGCTTTAACCTCGGAAAGGGCTTTAAAGCGTGACCATAAATCACTTCCACCGTCAGGGTGAGTCGCCCATCTTGGTCGGGTTTGGCCAAAGCCATTAAAGCCGTTTTTAACTGCGCCAACCACTGCTTGCCCCGCAAGCCCGCAAAGCGATCGGCATGCAAATTACGCCCCATCATGCGGCATTCAGCCAATAAGGCCTCGGCATTGGCGTAGGTCAACGTCATGCGCTCCATGTCCATCACAGGCTCGGCAAACCCCGCCTGAACAAGCATGTCACCCCAATCGTGCATGTCTGTGAACGCCTGCGTGGCGGGTGGCCAAGCTTGACTTTGATACAGCTGTGTCAGCTCACGCAAAGTGTCTGGCCCGAGGCAGGAAAACATCAAAAAACCATCCACAGCCAGCGCGCTGTGCCACTTCTGCAACAAAGCCTGAGGGTCGTCGCTGGTGTGCAACGCCATGTTGGCCCAGACCATGTCGGCACTGTCAGCCGTCGGCGCACCAAACGTCAAAGCATCTGGTTTGAGCCATCGTTTCCACCATGGCGCTTGCAAGGCTTGACGCGCCAAACCCTCTCGCGCAACCGAAGTCTCCACCACCGTGCATTGCGCCTGTGGGTAACGCGTACGAAGCTTGGTATGGGTTTGCAAGCCGCCACTCACAGGCGCCCAATCCACCCAAGACTTAGGCTGCAAGCGGATCCACTGCAAGCGGTCTTCCATGCGACGGCCAATTTCCTCGTGCAACCACGGTGACTGCGCATGCGGCCAAGCAGCCCAACGGCGACAAGCCACTGGGTCCAAGGTGGGGGGGCGTTCGGAGCGAGAAGATGTTGACATGGCCACCATTATCGATACCGCGCCCTTCGCAAACATTGCACGGCGCTTCAACCCAAATTGGCGCTGTGTCTTTTAAATAGCCGCATGTTGCGCTGGCCCAGTCTTTGTCACATTTGCCGCCGCTGGCCCAGCCAGCCTTTGTGCTCGCCCTGCGTGGAGCGCTTTGCGCAACCGACTCTGCGCTGCCCCACCTGCGCCCTCACACAGCGCCACGCTCCCCACAACCCACACCACCCACTGACCGTGCATTGCAAAAATTGCGCTGCACATCCCAGCCCACTGGACGCCTGCATTGCCGCAGTGAGCTACTCCTTTCCTTGGGCCGAGTGCATTGCCCGCTTCAAATTCCAAACCGACCCCAGCTTGGCCCGCACCTTGGCCCATCTCATGCGCCACGCGCCCTGGATTGAGCCTGCGCTAGACGCAGCCAACCTCGTCGTTCCCATGCCGCTCACACCCTCCCGCCTGCGTGAACGCGGCTTTAACCAAGCCTTAGAGCTGGCCCGCCACTTGGCGCCACTCAAAACCCATGCCCTCACCCTGCTGCGACGTGGTGACACGGCCCATCAAGTAGGCGCATCACGCCAAGAACGTCTCGACCATGTGCGTGATGTATTTTGGGTGGCGCCCGATCGTGTACCAGCGGTGCGCGGCCAAGCTGTGGTGCTGATAGACGACGTCATGACCACGGGCGCCTCTTTGTATGAAGCGGCTCGGGCCTTGCGTGCAGCAGGCGCGGCGCACATCACGGGGGTGGTGTTGGCACGGACTGAAGCGCGCGATGCGGGACAATGAACCCATGTTTCACATCGTCCTCGTCCACCCCGAAATTCCGCCCAACACGGGCAACGTCATCCGATTGGCAGCCAACACCGGTTGCACCTTGCATTTGATAGAGCCCTTGGGCTTCTCGATGGACGACAAACACATGCGCCGCGCGGGCTTGGATTACAACGAGTACGCCCCCGTGCTGCGTCACGCCGACTGGGCCAGCTTCTTGAGCAACGCCCAACCAGACCCCGCCCGCCTATTTGCCATGACCACCAAAGGCTCCAGCACCGCCCACGACACCGCCTTTCAACCAGGCGATTGGTTTGTGTTCGGGTCTGAGACCAGCGGCTTGCCAGTGGATATTCGCGAAAGCTTTCCTCTCACACAGCGCCTGCGCCTGCCTATGCGGGCTGACCAGCGCAGCTTGAACTTGTCCAACTCAGTGGCTGTCATCACCTACGAGGCTTGGCGACAAAACGGCTTTGTTGGCAAGGCCTAAAGGCCAGTGAGCCAAGCCAAGGCTTATAGCGCTTGGCATCCAAACATATAGCCCGAGGTTTTAAGCCCTCGCCTACACTAGAGCGCTTGATTTATATCGATTTATCCCATTCATGAGCGCTTTCCTCGACGAAGAAGTTTTGTCCGTCCACCACTGGACTGACCGCCTGTTCAGCTTCACCACCACGCGCGACACCTCGCTGCGTTTCTCCAACGGCCACTTCACCATGATTGGCTTGCGCGGCGACAACGGCAAACCCCTTCTGCGTGCCTACAGCATCGTCAGCGCCAACTACGAAGAACATTTGGAGTTCTTGAGCATCAAGGTGCCAGACGGCCCCCTCACCTCCAAGCTGCAACACATCCAAGTGGGCGACAAAATTGTGGTCGGCAAAAAGCCCACGGGCACTTTGCTGATCGACTATTTGTTGCCCGCCAAAAACCTCTACCTCATTGGCACCGGCACGGGTTTGGCACCGTTTCTGAGCATCGTGCGTGACCCTGAGACTTACGAGCGTTTTGAAAAAGTCATCTTGGTGCACGGCGTGCGCGAAGTCAAAGAACTGGCGTACCACGACTACTTGAGCGAAGAGCTGCCCCAGCACGAGTTCTTGGGAGAGATGGTCAGCGCGCAAATGCTTTACTACCCCACCGTCACCCGCGAACCGTTTAAACACCAAGGGCGTGTGACTGACTTGCTCACGTCAAACAAGCTCACCCAAGATTTGGGCTTACCCAACATCGACCCCGCCAACGACCGCATCATGATTTGCGGCAGCCCTGAGCTCAACAAAGACATGCGCGCCTTGCTGGAAGCACGCGGTTTCAAAGAAGGCTCCACCACCACCCCTGGCGACTTTGTGGTGGAACGCGCGTTCGTTGAGCAGTAACTCCTAGCTAACTGAATTAAGCCTGAATCGCCAGGCCGATCAAGGCTTCTAAATCAGCGTGGGACAAACCAACCACAGCATCGATCAACTTCAAACCTTGGTCGGTCACCTCTAGCGTGGCGAGGTCGGTGTAGATGCGGCTCACACACGCCAATCCTGTCAGCGGATACGTACACGCACGCACCACTTTGCTTTGACCTTGCTTAGTCAACAAATCCATCATCACCCAGGTTTGCTTGGCACCGATGGCCAAGTCCATCGCGCCGCCCACAGCGGGTATGGCATCGGCTTCGCCCGTGTGCCAATTGGCCAAATCACCGCGCTCGCTCACTTGGAACGCGCCCAGCACACAAATGTCTAAGTGGCCACCACGCATCATGGCAAAGCTGTCGTTGTGGTGAAAGTAAGCACCGCCGGGCAACAGCGTGACCGGCTGTTTGCCAGCGTTGATCAAGTCAAAGTCTTCATGCGCTTTGTCGGGCGCGGGACCCATGCCCAAAATGCCGTTTTCGCTATGCAAAATAATTTCCAGCCCTTGCGGCAAATGGTTGGCCACCAAGGTGGGCATGCCAATGCCCAGGTTGACATAAGCGCCATCGGGCATGTCTTGCGCCACGCGGGCGGCCATTTGGTCTTTGGTGCGAGGTGTGTAGGTCATGATCAAGCCGCTTTCTTAAAACCTGCACCTTGGGTCGCTTGCCTGGGCACTAGTACCACATGGCTCACATAAATGCCAGGCGTCACCACGCTCTCTGGGTCCAGCTCACCCAACGCCACCACCTCGTGCACCGAAGCCACGGTGCGTTTGGCGGCTGCTGCCATGACAGGCCCAAAATTTCGTGCCGATTTGCGGTAGGTCAGGTTACCCCAACGGTCGCCCTTTTCGGCTTTGATCAATGCCAAGTCGGCATGAATGGGGTACTCCAACACATACATGCGACCATTGATTTCACGGGTTTCTTTGGCTGACCCATCGGCGTGCTTGGCCAATTGAGTGCCGTAACCCGTCGGTGTAAAAAATGCACCAATGCCCGCCCCTGCCGCCCGAATGCGCTCTGACAAATTACCTTGCGGCACCAGCTCTAGCTCCACCCGGCCAGCTCGGTACAAGGCATCAAACACATGGCTGTCCGCTTGGCGAGGAAAGCTGCAAATAATTTTGCGCACCCGCCCTGTTTTGAGCAAAGCCGCCAAGCCCGTATCGCCATTGCCTGCGTTGTTATTGACCACCGTGAGGCCAGACACGTTTTGGTCCGCCATGACTTGCACCATGCCGTCTAACAACTCGCTGGGAATGCCCGCCGTGCCAAAGCCGCCCACCATGACCGTCATGTCATCGGTCAAACCTTGCAGCGCTTGCGCAATGGAATCGGTTAGTTTATTGATCATGGCACCCCTTGTTGTCTCAGCTGTGAATCTCTGACTGTAACGAATCCAGCTGCTTGACCTCGGAAATGCAACGCTGAGCCACAATCACACCCATGTTTGAACCCAGCCAAGCCGATGTTCGGCGCTTCTTCTGTTCGGTCTATGCCAAGTGGCGCCATGCCCAACCCATGGATGCCCTCGAAACACTTGCCAGCCAGTGGGTGGCCGAGCACCCCGAATACCACGCCGATTTCTCAGACGCCGATGCCGCCCTCGCGCGCATGTACGACGTGAAAGACGGCCAAACCAACCCCTTCTTGCATTTGTCCATGCACCTGTCGGTGAGCGAGCAATGCTCCATCGACCAACCGCGCGGCATTCGCCAAGCGGTGGAGCTGCTCACCGCCAGGCGTGACTCACTGCACGACGCGCACCACGAAACCATGGACGCGCTGGGCCAAATGATTTGGGAAAGTCAGCGCAGCGGCCGCCCGCCCGATGGCCACGCCTATATTGACGCCGTGCAACGGCGCGCCACCCAAGACTGAGCGCCACTCACCGCACGCAATAAAAATTCACAGGCACGTGGTTGACCTCGGCGGGTGTGCGCACAGGCGATGGGTTGCGTGTGTCGGGGTTGAGCACCCGATTGCCTGAGAGCGCCCACAGCAGGTGACCCAGCGACACACCGTTGTTCCAATCACCCAAAATGGACAAAAACTCATACTCGTCCACCGTGGGCAAACGGGCTTTGATCAGCACGCAAGACCGCTCTGCAATCGCTGGCGTGGGCGCAAGATTGATCGGCTTGCCAGCTGCGCCCAACAACACCAAGGGCTTGTCCCCCATCATCACGATGGTGGGAAACGTGGTGCGCTGAAAATACCGCACGATGTCAGCGGCAATGGCCAACATGACCGACTCAGGCTTGCCCTGCGCCTAAAAGCTCACGGTGGTGCCATTGTTTAACTCTATGTGAAGGGTCACCAGCACATCACCGCGACATCCGGGACCGTAGGCATACGTGCCCCACGCAATGCCGCTGAGCAACGCAAGCTGCGCCACATCGACCGTGTCTTGTCGCGCTTGGTCACGCAGCTGTTTGATCAGATCACTCAAAGGGTTGGGGTCCACAAACTGCAACTTGATGTCTTGCGCGTTGAAGCCCAAATACATCCGGTCCAAATAAGCCTTCAGGCTAGCCTCTAGTGTCACATCCATGCGCGACAAGGCGGTGGCTTGGCCCCGGTTTTTGTCCACCATGGCATCTAAATTAAACAAGGCTTGCATGCCTTCTTGGGTGGAAGCGCCATGGCGCATCAAGTCTTTGAGCTGCGACGCCATGTCGTTGACTTGCTCTTTGCGCGTTGCACCAAAACTTTCTCCAAACTGGCACAAGTCTTGGCCTTTGACAAACAACACCGTGGGCCACAGGTAGTAGGCGTTTTGCGCATGCAACGTGTTGGAACCAAACGATAAGCACAGCGAACAAACGAGTGGAAAGAATAATTTTTTCAATGGGTCAGTGCGCATGGCACACGCGTCTGTGAGTGTTTGGCGTGACGCCGCGATGGTTATTTCCCCAATGACGCCACGTCAGTCTCAAGAGAAACAGTGGCTCACTCAGAAGAAGTGCAAATTGCTTGACCACATGCGCACAAGCCTCACGAATACTCGGCTTGGTTTGAATCCACGCATGAGGCAAAACCACTGAATGGGCGAGTCCTTTGAATTGCGCATCGAGCCAATCGTCATTGAGATACAAATTCAAAAAGACAACCACATGTTTTGTGTCCGCCCATCGCTGATCATGCGATGTATTGCTGCTCACACCCAAATCAACATCAGGACCCATCGTCACGGTGTGATTGCCGACCTGAGAAGTAGCCTCTCCGCCATACACCCAGAAAGCAAAATGTGACTGAGCATGCGCGCGCATCACTAAATCGTGATGGTGCCTGAGCCGCTCTATGCGGCCGTAGTCGCCTTCTTTCACTCCAAAACAGTCAAGCATGCAAGCCCTCCATGCTTGCAATGTGACAGATTCAATGCCTTCCTTCTGTTCGCTGACGCACAAAGCCAAGTCTTAAACAACCACGTTGGCCAGCGCTTGCAGTGCTGGCTCATTCAACAAGGCAATGTGCCCTCGGCTGTAGCTGATGTAGCGCTTGAGCTTCATTTCACGCGCGGCAATCGACACGCTGGCACGTCGCACACCCAGCATCTGGGCCATGTGCGCATGGGTCAGCGTCAATCGGTCAGGCGCACAGCGCTGTGCACTGAGCAACAACCAATGGGCCAATCGCACTTTGACGTCCTGGGTAAGAGGGCGTGAGGCCAAGGCGGCGATGTTGTCAAACACCGTCCACAAATAGCGCGAGAACTGCAACAAGATGGCACGTCGGCGCTGCACCAGCCGCTGTGCCACCGCGCCCTCCACCACCCATGCTTGGCCAGGCGACTGCACGATGAGCTGCAAATGACCAGGGCCAAAACCCAAGGCCGCTTGCAGGCCTGCCGCACCTTCCGCGCCTATCAAGCCAACCGCTAAGCCCGATGACATTGACCTTGCCTTGCCTAGACTCCCGACATACAAAGCAATGGCGCCGCTGAGCGGAAAATAAATCTGTGATGTGGTGGCATTCGGTGCAGACAACACATCCCCAACATGCAGCGCCACCATCTTTGCGCGGCGCAATAACAGCGCTTGATCGGCAGCGTCAAGCTGCGCAATCAAGCCATTCAACAAGGGGTACACAGGGGTTCCAATTTCAGTTGATACAGGTGACAAGGACTGCATCAAGTGTAGGGAAATCAAGGGATTTTTCACTATGTTCGGCCTCGTACTTAGGGGTACAGACAAGGCTAACTTTGTTGCATAAGACCATCTGTTCGACAGCGCACTGAAGGCTCAAATATCAAGCGGCTATTGCCTATTGCATGCGTTGGTGACAGCAAAAAAAAGCCCGCTTGAAAAAGCGGGCTGTTTGGAAGCAGGTTTATTTTAACGGAACTTGCTTTGTGGGACGGTCTTCAAATCGCCTTGTTGGGCGGCCATGTATTTGGCCAGCTCTTTGAGTTCGGCGTGGCTGTACTGTTTGGCAATCCCCCCCATCACACCGTTGTTGCGGCCCCAAGTGGCGTTGCCTTCCACCTTGTAGGACTTCAAAGCCACAAACAGGTAGTCGGCGTGTTGGCCTGCAATTTTGGGATAGCTGGGGTCGATGGGCTTGGCAAAGTTTTCGCCATGGCATGACGCGCAAGCGCCTTTGGCCAGCAAGGGTGCCACCTTGGCGTTTGGCTCAGTGGCTTTGGCTGGTAAGTCAGCCCCTTCGACTTTGCCGTGGTTGGCGTAGTAGGCAGCGATGTCGGCCATGTCTTGGTCGCTCAGACTGTCAGCAATACCGCGCATGGTGGGGTGCTTACGCTCGCCTTTTTTGTAGGCGCTCAACACAGTAGAGATGTACTTTTCGCTTTGGCCTGAGATTTTGGGAACTTTGTAAACTTCAGGAAAACTGGCTTGGTAGCCGGCAATGCCGTGGCAACCAATGCACATGGCAATTTTGGTAGCGCCTGCGTTAGCATCGCCTTTGACATCTTGCGCGTAAGTCAGCGAAGAGACAGCAGATACGGTGAGAGCAAACACGATTGAAACAAACTTTTTCATTGCGAAACCACAATCCCTAGAGGTTGATATTGGTCAAATAATAGACGGAAAAAACATGAAATTTAAAGGCACAAACAACTACGTTGCAACCCAAGATTTGATGTTGGCAGTCAATGCTGCCATTGCACTGAAGCGCCCCTTGTTGGTCAAAGGTGAGCCTGGCACAGGTAAGACAATGTTAGCAGAAGAGGTGGCTCAAGCCCTTGGTTTACCCTTGTTGCAGTGGCACATTAAATCAACCACCAAGGCGCAGCAAGGCCTGTACGAGTACGACGCGGTCAGTCGGTTGCGTGACAGCCAGATGGCCGATACCGACAGTGCCGAGCGGGTAAAAGACATCAACAACTACATCCTCAAAGGGGTGCTGTGGCAGGCTTTTACTGCGGATGAGCCTGTCGCCCTGCTGATTGATGAGATTGACAAGGCCGACATTGAGTTTCCCAACGACTTGCTGCGAGAACTCGACCGCATGGAGTTCTATTGCTACGAAACGCGCCAGCTGATCAAGGCCAAAAATCGCCCTTTGGTGTTCATCACCTCCAATAATGAGAAAGAGCTACCTGACGCGTTTTTGCGCCGCTGCTTCTTTCACTACATCAAGTTCCCCGATTCCGACACCATGCGCCAGATTGTGCAGGTGCACTTCCCCACCCTCAAGCAAGACTTGCTGAGCGTGGCGATGAAAACCTTCTTTGACATACGCAACCTACCCGGCTTGAAGAAAAAACCCTCCACCAGCGAGCTGATTGACTGGCTCAAACTCTTGGTGGCTGAAGACATCCCCCTTGAAGCGCTGCAAACCGCAGACGACAAAGTGGCCATTCCGCCGCTGGTCGGGGCACTGCTGAAGAACGAGCAAGACACCACGCTGTTTGAAAAACTGGTGTTCATGCAAAGCCGTCACCGCTGATCCACCAAAAAAGAAAGACACACCTATGTTTGCATCTCTCATGGAAGGCCTGACCGACGCCATCGGTTTTGTGGTGGGCGCACTGCTGGGCTATGGCTTGGGCGTGACGTTTGGCTTGGACTTGTTTGCCCCTGGCTACGGCACCAACAGCATCATTGCCATTGTGTTGGTGGGCATCGGCGGTGGCATGGGCTTGCAAGCGGCACGCTACTTCCGCTCACCCAAGGCTGACGCCGAATAAACCACGCCCATGCTGATCGACTTCTTCTACACGCTGCGTGCAGCCAAGTTGCCGGTGTCGGTGAAGGAATACCTCACGATGCTAGAAGCGTTGCAGGCACAAGTGGTGGGCCCAGGCAGCGAGGCGTGCGGCTTGGACGATTTTTACTTTTTAAGCCGCCTGATCCTCGTCAAAGACGAAAAGCACTACGACAAATTTGACCGCGCGTTTGGCGCGTACTTCAAAGGCGTGGAGCTGCTGACCGATTTCACCCAGGACGTACCTCGCGATTGGCTAGAGAAGATTCTTCAAAAAGAACTCACGCCCGAGCAAAAAGCCGCCATCGAAAAAATGGGCTGGGAAGAGTTGATGGAGACACTAAAGAAACGTCTCGAAGAACAAAAAGAACGCCACGAGGGCGGGAACAAGTGGATTGGCACGGGCGGCACATCACCCTTTGGCAATGGTGGCTACAACCCACAAGGCATTCGCATTGGCGGCAAGGGTGGCAACAAAAGTGCCGTGAAGGTGTGGGACCAGCGGAGCTACCGCGACTACGACGACACCCAAGAGCTGGGCACGCGCAACATCAAGGTGGCGCTGCGTCGCCTGCGCCGCTTTGCACGCGAAGGCTCAGCCGAAGAACTAGACCTGGAAGGCACCATCCACAAGACGGCAGCTAACGCAGGTTTTTTAGACATCTTGATGCGCCCCGAACGCCACAACAACGTCAAAGTGTTATTGCTGATGGACGTGGGCGGCACGATGGACGACCACATTGCACGCGTGGAAGAACTGTTCAGCGCAGCCAAGGCCGAGTTCAAGCACTTGGAGTTTTATTACTTCCACAACTGCGTGTACGACTTCATGTGGCGCAACAACAAACGCCGATATGCCGAGAAGTTTGAAACCTGGGACATCATTCGCAAGTACAACAAAGACTACAAACTCATCTTCATTGGCGACGCCACCATGAGTCCGTATGAAATTGTGCAGCCCGGCGGCAGCGTGGAATACAACAACGAGGAAGCCGGCGCAGAGTGGCTGCAGCGATTGCTGCACGCGTTTCCCAAATACGCATGGATCAACCCCGAGCCGCAAGGCGTGTGGCAATACCGCCAAAGCATTGACATGATTCAACAAATCATGGGCAACCGCATGTACCCGCTGACGCTCAAAGGCTTGGAAGATGCGATGCGGATGCTGAGTAAGTAGCCACGTAAAATACCTCCTGGCTGCCACCGTAGTTCAATGGATAGAACTCTCCCCTCCTAAGGGAGTGATACAGGTTCGATTCCTGTCGGGGGCACCACTTAGCTGCCAGGAATCACACCCGGTGGGAGGCTGTAGCAATAGTCGGCAATCTCACCCGGACGTGCCAACCATACCTTTGAGCGGTGTGGGCTTTGCACACAATGCTTCAAGGCGCTGCGCAATTGCCGCAGCCGAAACGGCTGCCCAAAGATGTTGGGATGCACCGAGATGTTCATCACCAGCGGATGTCGAGCACACTGCTCGATCATTTCATCAAACTGGTTGACGATCATGTCGCAGAAGTCAGACGAATCTTGTCTGCGATGCGTGATGATTTGTGAGTCGTTGAGCTCAACCGGATAGGGCACCGACAAAATGGGGCCGCTGCGCGTGCGCATCCAGATGGGTTGGTCATCCATGGGCCAATCCATGAGGTACTTGAAGCCCGCTTCTTTGAGCAAATCGGGGGTGTGTGCTGTCTCATAAGCACCTGAGCCCATCCAACCCGTGGGAGCCTTGCCTTCGTGGGCGACGAACTTGCCAATCACATCTTGGATGATGCGTTCCTCATCGGCTTCCCACATCCCGCGATGGTTTTCAGCATTTGTGCGACCGTGGCCCACGATTTCGTCGCCGCGACGGCGAATTTCATCCATGATTTGTGGCGCGTAGTCGTACACCAGGCTATTGACGTTGTGACCTGCAGGAATTTGCAACTCATCAAGCAGTTCAAACAAACGCCAGATGCCAATGCGGTTGCCGTAGTCGCGCCACGAGTAATTGCGGTGAGTTTGTGGTTCGCCCGTTTTGGCAGGATCATGGCCATTGCCAGCACCGAATGCGAAGCACTCGATGTTGGTGGTGATCACAAAAGCCAAGCGAGCGCCGCCTGGCCAATCGTAATCTTTGCGTTCATTCAAAGGAACGTAATCGTAGCGGTTGTGACGAGGAAGGAGTGGTCGAGTCATGTGTGATCTTTCTTGAAAGCGTCCATTTCATCCTAATCGCGCACTAGAAACCATGTCAATTCACAAATCAATGCTTTGACGTTTGAGTTTTCTATTGGTGCGTTATTCAGACACCTCGGTGACGCCGCACCCTACAGGTGTGCACACACAGCGCATGTGATCGATTTGAGTGCATGGCAAAAGCAGGTGCCGTGTACGCAGCGTGGGCTCTTTCAAAATTGCCTTGACACAAAAACTGCAGCCCACTTAGTATGAATTCAACCTTCGCATCAAAACTGAACAGTGCTTGATATTCGAGGGGGTCACCGCATCGTTATTTATTCTCTGCACCCAAAGGATTTACGCATGAAGAAGCCACTTTTCTACTCTATAGGGATTGTTGCCTTGAGTTCAATTTTCTTGACGTCGAACGCGATGGCACAAACAGCGAACTACCCCAACAAGCCGATCACACTGGTCATTGGGTTCGCGCCGGGTGGTATTTCAGATGTTTTATCTCGCGCCTTGGCAGCCCGCCTGACAGCGCAAATGGGACAAAGCGTCATCGTTGAGAACAAAACTGGTGCTGGTACCACGATTGCATCTGCATTTGTAGCAAATGCTGCGCCCGATGGTTACACACTTTATTTTCAAGACATGACGACGCATGCCATCAGCGCGGCAACCTACAAAAAACTCAAATACGATTCTTGGAACGACTTCACCATGGTCAGCTTGGTAGCTTCAACGCCGTTGATGCTGGTCTCTAGCTTGTCTTCAGGGGCAAAAGATGTGAAAAGTTTGGTGGCACTGGTCAAGTCAAAACCAGACCAGATGGCTTATGCCTCCTCGGGTAATGGTGCCATCACGCATTTGGTCGGTGAGTCGTTTAAACAACTGACCGATACGCAGGCGTTGCATGCACCTTACAAGGGAAGCGCACCCGCAACGCAAGCCATCATCACAGGTGAGGTCTTGTACACCTTCTCAACCATGCCGCCTGCAGTGACACAAACCAAGGGGGGCAGAATTTATGGACTCGCCGTGACCTCAGGCAAGCGCGTCAGTGCAGCGCCAGATGTGCCAACGCTAAAAGAAGTAGGCGTGCCACTAGAAGTGTTGCTTTACAGCGGCTTGATGGGGCCTAAGGGCATGTCACCTGCCATCGTTGAGCGCTTAGGTGCAGAAGTAAAAAGAGCACTTGCCAGCCCAGAAATGAAGTTGACACTGGCCAACGCTGGGGCAGAAGACATGCACAGCACCCCTGCCGAGTTTGCCGCATTGATGAAAGTTGAAGCCGAGAAGATGGCCAAGGCCGTTCAAGTGGCAGGTGTGGTTCAAGACTGAACACATCTCATCAATTGAACAGGGCTTCACCTGAGTTGATGAAGCCCTGCTGCTCGAGTGCGGCCATGCTTTGACTGAGGGTCTGCATGCCCACTGCTCGGCCGGTTTGAATGGCCGAATACAGCTGCGCCACTTTGCCTTCGCGAATCAAGTGGCGCACTGCGGGTGTGGCTACCATCACTTCGTAGGCGGCCACACGCCCTGCCCCGTCTTTGCGTTTGCACAGCACTTGCGAGATGACGGCATTGAGCGACTCGGACAACATGCTGCGTGCCATGTCTTTTTCTTCAGCGGGAAACACATCGACGATGCGGTCCATGGTTTTGGCAGCACTTGCGGTGTGGAGTGTGCCCAGCACCAAGTGCCCTGTTTCAGCGGCGGTGATGGCAAGGCGGATGGTGTCTAGGTCACGCAGCTCACCCACCAAAATCACATCGGGGTCTTCGCGCAGCGCGGCTCGCAAGGCGTTGGCAAAGCTTTGGGTGTGCGCACCGACCTCGCGCTGCTGAATGAGGCACCGCTGCGACGTGTGAACAAACTCAATCGGGTCTTCAATCGTCACGATGTGCTTGCGCTGGGTTTGATTCAGCGCATCCACCATCGCGGCCAAGGTGGTGGACTTGCCAGACCCCGTGGGTCCCGTGACCAACACCAAGCCCCGCGTCTTCTGCATCATTTCAGCAAAGATGGCGGGGGCATGCAGGGTTTGCAAGTTGGGAATGTGATGAGGAATGACCCGAAACACCGCCGACACACCCCGCGCTTGTTGAAACACATTCACGCGAAAGCGTGACACATTGGCAAGGTCTATGGCGAAGTCACTTTCCATGCTTTGCTTGAAATTTGATTGCTGCGCAGATGACATGATGCTCATCAAAGCCGCTTGAACCGCTTCGTGCGTCAGCACCTCATCGGAGGCTGCGATCAAGTCGCCATCGACTCTGCACATGGCAGGCATACCCGATGACACATGCAAGTCGGATGCCTTGCGGCTGACACATTGAACTAATAAGTGTTGAATATCCATGGCTTTCTTTGTATCAAAGAAGCAACTCAGCCCAGTGTGGGTGGCAGGCTAATTTTGATGAGCCAGCGCATTCATCCATTTTCAAATTAGGGTGAACACCAATAAATGGCCACATGCCTTGACCTGTGCCGACTTTGCGCCGAAAAATTCATGAAAATCAAAAGCTAAATCATGCTAAACACTTGCCAAAAATGGCACAATTCACCCGTTTTAACAAGGAACCTACTCATGAACAAAACTGAATTGATCGAAGCCGTAGCAGCTCACACAGAATTGACAAAGGCCGATGCTGGTCGTGCTGTCAATGCCATGATCGACGTCATCACGCACGCTGTTGCGAAAAAAGACGACGTGCAATTGATCGGCTTCGGCACTTTCAAAGCTGCTGCTCGCGCTGCACGCACTGGCAAAAACCCACGCACTGGCGAAGCCTTGAAAATCGCAGCTGCTGTGGTGCCTCGCTTCACTGCCGGCGCAGCCTTCAAAGCTGCTGTGAACACCAAGAAGAAGTAATTCTTCGCGTTCACGCACACAAGCGGCATCGGGTCACCGAGCCGCTTTTTTTACGTCTGCTTTTCATTGGAAACCACCATGTTCACTCACGTTTTCTTAGGCGCTCAAGACCTCGAAGCCTCACGCAAGTTTTATGACGCCGCTCTCGGCGCTTTGGGCCACGCACCCGGCGCAAGCACAGGCAACCGATACGTGTACCGCACAGCCACAGGGACCTTTGGCATCACCACACCTGTGAACGGTGAAGCTGCCAGCTTTGGCAATGGCAGCACCTTTGGTTTTGCAGCCAAGTCCGAAGCCGAAGTCAACGCCTTTCACGCAGCTGGTGTGGCCAACGGCGGCGTGACCTGCGAAGACCCACCGGGCTTGCGCACCAACCCAGCCTTTAGTTACTACATCGCGTATTTGCGCGACCCATCGGGCAACAAGATTTGTGCCATGTGCAAGCCTGGTAAATAAAAGTGGTCAGGCATTCGAGTCGCAAAGAAGACTGATACAGGGTAATCACTAAAGGGTTGTGGCGCATCATTTCGCCCATACTTTCAGGCGCTGACTGGGTAGTTTTTCTGTTCTTTATTTATAAGGTTGCGTTCGCCCGCATCTTGCCCCGAAAGCAACTTTGATGATGCAAACCTCCAAGTCGACCCTGCATTTACCTAAAAATGCATGCGATACCCATGTGCATGTGTTCGGACCCTATGACCGTTTCCCATTCCCTCTCGCACACCAAAACAAGCCTGCCGAAGCACCCAAAGAAAAACTGTTTGCCCTGCACCAACAGCTGGGCGTCACACGCTGTGTGATCGTGCAGTCGATGGTGCACGGCCTGGACAATGCCGTGGTCGAAGACGCCATTTCTGCAGGCGCTGGCAACTATTTGGGCGTGGCGCTGGTCAAACCCGATGTGGACCACATCGAGCTCAAACGTTTGGCCGCTGCAGGCTTTCGTGCTGTGCGGTTCAACTTCATGAAGCATTTGGGCATGGGAGCCACGCCTGACGAATTGCTGGCATTGACGCAGCGTTTGGCCGAACATCACATGCACTTGCAAGTGCATTTCGAAAGCAGTTTGGTGCACCAGCTTGGGCCCTGTTTGCAAAAGTCTGCAGTGCCAGTGGTGATCGACCACATGGGGCGCGTCGATGCCCGCTTAGGCATTCAGCATGAAGATTTCCAAGCCTTGTGTCGCTTGCTGGACGATGACAAGTTTCATGTCAAAGTCAGTGGCATTGACCGCATCGATGCGTCGGTGCCCTTGGATGTGCCGCCGTATGCCCATGGCATTGCCTTGGCGCAACATTTGGTGGCGCGCTTTCCACGCCAATGTGTATGGGGCACCGATTGGCCTCACCCCAACCACACGCACATGCCAGATGAGGCGGTGCTGGTCGACGCGCTGCAACACATCGCGCCCACTGCAGATTTGATGCAAGCTGTTTTGGTGGACAACCCCCAAGCGCTGTATCGTTTTTAAAAAAGAGACGCACTCAAGATGGCTGGAAGATTGCAAGACAAAGTGGTGCTCGTCACAGGCGCTGGCTCTGTGGGACCAGGCTGGGGCAACGGCCGCGCCATTGCCGTGCGCATGGTGCAAGAAGGTGCCAAGGTGATGGCCTTGGATCGGGACCCAGACAGACTGGAAGAAACCTTGTCACGCGCCCATGAGACCAGCCCAATCAACGGCGGCAAGATTGAATCCATGACCTGCGACGTCACGAACACCGTCGCCATCGAAGCTGCCGTGCAGGCCACACTCAAGCGTTTTGGTCGCATCGATGTGCTCATCAACAACGTCGGCGGATCAGCCCCAGGTGGGCCTGTGGAGATGAGCGAAGACGTGTGGGACGCCCAGATCGACCACAACCTCAAAAGCGTCTTCATGATGTGCAAACACGTCTTGCCAATCATGGCAGCACAAGGTGCAGGGGCGGTGGTGAACATCTCGTCCACTTCTGGCATACGCTGGACGGGGTCGGCACAAGTGGCTTATGCAGCCACCAAAGCCGCCGTCATTCAACTCGGCCGCGTGGTGGCGGTGCAATATGCCAAGCAAGGCATTCGCGTCAACACCGTGGTGCCCGGCCAGTTACACACCCCGATGGTGGATGTACGTTTAGCCAAGCAGCGCACAGGAGGCGATGTGCAAACCTTGCTCACACAACGACAAGCACGCATTCCATTGCCCTTCATGGGCGACGGTCAGGACACGGCCAATGCCGTTTTGTTTTTAGCCAGCGATGAAGCGCGCTTCATCACAGGCACAGAAATCATCGTGGACGGCGGCATGTCGGCCCGATGCGATTAAAGGAGCTAACTCATGCAACGTCATCATTTCTTCAAAACACTGGCTACCCTTGCCTTGGTAGGTGTGGCCACTTTCGCTTCAGCGCAAACCAAAACAACACGCATCTTGGTGGCCTTTCCACCCGGTGGCCCAGTTGACTTTGTAGCCCGCACACTCACCGAACAGCTCAGCAAAGAACTGGGTCATCAAGTGATGGTCGAAAACAGGGCGGGTGCCAACGGCGCAATTGCAGCCGACACCCTACTCAAAGCACCTGCCGACGGCCAAACCCTGTGGCTCACCAGTGTCGGTGCAGTGGCCATCAATCCCTCGCTTTATCCTGCACTCCCTTATGACCCAGTGCGCGACTTGGCTCCCGTGTCGCTGGTGGTGAACAACGTAGAGATGTTGGTGGTCAACCCCAACAACCCCGTCAACGGACCACAAGAGTTCATTGCGGCCGCCAAGCAAAAGCCAACCACCATGGCGTCGTCAGGCACGGGCAGCGTGCCACACTTGGCCATGGAATTGTTGGCTGATGCCACGCGCACCAACTTGATTCATGTGCCCTACAAAGGCGCTGCGCCCGCGATCACCGATGTCATGGCTGGCCATGTGGACGGTTTCTTTGGTGACATTCCTGGTTTGATGAGCCACATTCGCAGCGGCAAACTCAAGCCGGTGGCACTGGCCTCTACGCGTCGCCATCCATTGTTTCCTGACGTCAAAACATTCCAAGAGATTGGCGTGGCAGGCGTGGACTCTGACAACTGGTACGCCTTGTTTGCACACAAAAACACCTCGGCGGCTGACCTAGAGCGCATCAACCAAGCTGTTCGTCGCACCTTGGCCAATGAAGCGGTGCGAACCAAGCTGGTGGCTTCAGGCGCAGAACCCTCGGCATCCAGCTCAGCAGAATTAAGCACCTTGCTCAAGAACGACATGACCAAATGGAGCCGCGTCATTCGTGACAAAAAAGTCAAAGCAGATTGAGGCCACCATGACCACCACCGCGCGCATTTCACCCATCCCTCTCGGCACACGCCCAGAGCTGGCGGATCTAGAAGCCAAAATCATTGCCAAACGCGGGCGCATCACACCGCTTTACCAACACTTGCTCAACAGCCCTGAAATGGCGCAAGGTTGGGAGGAGTTTTTAAGCGCGGTACGCCAGCGCAACAGCCTGCCCGCCGATTTGCGCGAATTGATCATCCTGCGCGTGGCCGTGTTGAACCGTGCGCCTTACGAATATGAGGCGCACATTGAACACGCCCTCAAAGCAGGTCTGCCGCAAGCCAAGATTGATGCCGTGAAAGCGCCACACATCGCTGCCGTATTCAGTGACCTTGAACGCATCGTGTTGAACATGACCGACGCCATGACCCATGACATCGACGTACCCGACGCTTTGTTTGCGCAAGTGGCGCAGCATTACGAAGGCAAACAACTGCTGGACCTGTGCATCACGATTGGTGCCTACAACATGGTGTCACGCGTGTTGGTGGCCCTGCACATCGGACACTGACATGCACACCCTCTCCAACTGCCACGCCCTGCTTTTGAAATGCGCTGCTGCATGCCCCACTGGCTCGGCCAAGCGTTGGCAAGACGCAGTGGCCCATGCCTTGCACGTGCCGCACACCCTGCAAACCGCCTTCACGCCAAAAGCCGAAAACGGCTTACCCATGCAGCATGTCTATTTGCGGTTTTCAAAACCCACGGACATCCAAGAAAATGACTGTGCGTCGTTTGAAAAAATCTGGCTCACCTTGACAGGGCTCGCAGCTCAAGTGTCACGACTGCAAGAAGTCATGCACCTAAACGGGCCATACAGCAACACACCCATGGGCGTTCACTACGTGGTCGAAACCGATCCAGAAGAAGGTTGGGCCCCAGAAATTTACAAGTGGTACGACGAAGAACACATGCCAGGTCTGGCGCGCGTGCCCGGATGCGTGGTGGCACGCCGCTACCTTAACCTTGACCATCGCCCCCGCTCATTTGCTTGCTACGATCTGCACAACCCTGAGGTGTTGAGCACCGCTCCGTGGCTTGCCGTACGCGGCTCGGCTTGGAGCGACGTGTGTCGCCCCCACTTCACAAATACCCTGCGAACCATGTTTCACACCACAGAACCCTTCCCTCATGACTGAACGCTTCACACAAATCAGCTACGACGATCTCGCCCCCGAGGTGCGCCCATTGGCGGATGACATTCTGAAAGTCTCCAGTGCAGCACTAGGCGGCCCCTACAACGCCTTGCTGCGAAGCCCAGACATGGCGCGTCGCTGCTTTGACTTCCTGGACTACCTGCGATTCAAAACTTCAGTCAGCAAGCGGCTGAATGAATTTGCGATCTTGATTCAAGCCCGCATTGCCAACGCGCAATACGAGTGGTGGGCACACGACCCCATTGCTCAACGTGCAGGTTTGTCGACCCACATCATTGAACAGCTGCGTCAATGCAAACGCCCTGAGGGCATGCAAGCCGACGAAGCCTTGGTCTACGACTTTTGCATCCAACTCTCCCTCAACCACCGTGTGCCTGATGCGCTATGGCAAAAAGCCGTGTCCGAAATGGGCGAGCAAGCGGTGGTCGACCTCACCGTGCTGTCGGGCACCTATGTGATGGTGTCGATGCTCCTCAATGCCACACAAGTGGGCATTCCAAACGGCGGCGCTGAGCCGCTGGAAGTTTTGTCACCGCTCGACATTCGCCAACGTTTGCTCGCGTAAATTGGCTTCACACCCCTCAGGAAACTTGTATGAAAAAAATTGCAACCTTGCTCTCCATCATCATCGGCACCTCTACGGCTTTTGCTGCTGAACCAGACTACCCCACCAAACCCGTGTCCATCATCGTGGCCTATGCACCCGGTGGACAAGGTGACGTGTTTGCGCGCTTGGTGGGCGAGAAACTGACAACAATTTACAAACAGCCCGTGGTGGTAGACAACAAACCCGGCGTGTCAGGCACAGTGGGTACACGCGCGGCGGCAAAAGCCAAAAACGATGGCTACACCTTGCTGCTTGGGCAGACCGGTGAGATTGCTGTCAACCGCTTGTTGATCAAAGATATGGGGTATGACCCGCTGAAAGACCTGGTGCCGGTGGTCATGATTGGCAATGCACCTTTGGTCATGCTGGCTCCTGCCGATGCGCCTTACAACACGGTGAATGAATTCATCCAAATGGCACGGGCCAAGCCGGGCGAATTTAGCTTCGGCACAGTCGGTGCAGGCACACCTGGACATTTGTCTGCCGTAGCTTTGGGCCTGGGTGCCAAACTGAATATGGTGCATGTGCCATACAAAGGCGTTGGCCCCTTGCTGTCTGACTTGATGGCTGGACGCTTGCAAGCGTTCTTCAGCAGCGCCTCTGCGGCCATGCCCCAAATTAAAGGCGGCAAACTCAAAGCACTGGGCGTGACAACACCTAAGCGCATGTCCTCATTGCCAGACGTGCCCACCATTGCAGAAAGCGGCTTGCCAGGCTTCAGCTATACCTTATGGGGTGGCTTATTTGCCCCAGCAGGCACACCTGCTTCTGCCATTGACAGCTTGAACCGCGAAGTCAACACGCTTCTCGCGCAACCCGATATTCGTGCCCGCCTTGAAGCTGACAACGTCGCTGTGCCTAAAAACACGCCGACGGAGTTTGCAGACTATGTGAAATCTGAGTCGGCGAAATTTGAAAAACTCATCAAAGATGCAAACGTGAAAGTTGATCAGTGATATGAAGATCGTTGTTCTCCCTGGTGACGGCATTGGCCCAGAAACCATGGCCGTCACAGTCGATGTCTTGGAAGCAGCATCTGTTCGATTTGGACTGAATCTGGAATTGAGACACGACATCGCGGGACATGAGAGTTTGAAAAAACATGGCGCCACCGTCACACCCGAGCTTCTAGAAAAGGTCAAACAAGCGGATGGCCTCATGTTGGGCCCCATGGCCACCTATGACTTCAAAGATGAAGCCAAAGGGGAAATCAACCCTTCGAAATTTTTCAGAAAGAGTCTCGACCTCTTTGCCAACATCCGACCCTCTCGCACCTTCACCGGCGTGAAAACCATCACTTCTCCGTTTGACTTGGTGGTGGTGCGCGAAAACACCGAAGGCTTTTATGCCGACCGAAATGTGGAATCTGGCAACAGCGAAATTTTGGTCACACCCGATGTGGCTATTTCATTGCGCCGCATCACGCGTGAATGCTGCGAGCGCATAGCTCGAAGCGCATTTCAGCTGGCCATGCAGCGCCGCAAGCACCTGACGCTGGTGCACAAACACAATGTCCTGAAAGTCACAGACGGCATGTTTTTAGATGCATGCCACCGTGTGGCTTTAGATTTTCCCGAAGTGACCGTGGATGATTTCATTGTCGACGCCATGATGGCCCACGTGGTGCGCGCGCCCAACCGTTTTGACGTGATTGTGACCACCAACATGTTTGGCGATATCTTGTCTGACCTCACGGCCGAGCTGTCAGGCAGCCTAGGTTTAGGCGGCTCGCTCAATGCCGGTTTGAACCATGCCATGGGACAAGCGGCGCATGGCTCGGCCCCTGACATTGCGGGCCAAGACATTGCCAATCCGTTTTCACTGATCACGTCGGCAGCCATGTTGCTGAGTTGGCATGCGCAGCGTAGCGGCCAGGCGTCATACCTGCACGCCTCACGTGCCATTGAAAACACCATCACCGCATGCATTGCCGCAGGTGAATCCACCCGAGACATTGGCGGAATGCTGGGCACAAAAACCACAGGCCAAGCCGTGGTGAAGCGTCTACAACACGCATGATGCGCACGGGTGGATGCGACACGCACGTTCACATCATCGGGGACGTGCAGACCTACCCCATGGTGGCTGAGCGGCAATACACACCTGGGCTTGCCCCCGTGTCAGCGCTGCAAACACATCTGCAACGCCAAGGGATGACACGCGCCGTCATCATCCAACCCAGCGTGTACGGCACTGACAATCAATGCATGCTCGATGCCTTGCACGCCATGCAAGGACAGGCACGAGGTGTCGCGGTGCTCGACACAAACACACCCATGGCAGCTCTGCAAGCCATGGACGCACAAGGCGTACGAGGCATTCGACTGAACCTAGAAAGCTCGGGCGCGAGCGATGTCGCTTTGAACGCAGACATGTTGCGAAAAGCTCTGCAGACTTGGTCACCAAGCTTGGCTGACTTAGGTTGGCACATCCAAGTCTATGCACCGTTGGCCGTGACCGTGGCTTGTGCGCCACTCATCAAAGAATTGCCTGTCCCTGTGGTGCTGGACCACTTTTCGCTCTGGGCAGATGCCAGCTGCGCATCGCTTGAATCCACCACCTTGTTGCATTTGCTAGAACTGGGCAAGGTTTATATCAAGCTGTCTGCCAGCTATCGCAGCCCTATCCAAGACGCCCTTGCTTTACAAACCCTGAGCCATCGCCTGTTGGCCACCCGAGTCGACCGTTTGCTGTGGGCTAGCGATTGGCCACACACCAACCGAGAACCGGGCAAAGGCCCACACGAGGTCAGCCGCTACCGAGCCATCACGAGCGAATCGCTCGCTGATGAGCGCGAGCATTGGCTTGCCAACACAGAAGTACAGCAGCAGGTGCTGATAGACAACCCTAGCCAGCTTTATAGATTCTGAGCCAGAGATTTGGCTCAAGCGCGATTGAGCACCCGAAGACGTCAGCGTGTATCCAGCGGCTGCGTCTTTTGACGCGCCAACCAAATCAAGCCTGCGCCAGTGATGAGCACGGGCACCAACGACCCCCAGTTCAACCACGTCCACCCCTGCGTGGTCACCAATGCACCCGAGGCAAACGAGGTGACCGCCATGGTGGCAAACACACAAAAGTTGATGGCGGCCTGTGCGCGGTTTTTTTCTTGCGGTGTGTAAGCTTGCATCGACAAGGTGGTGCTGCCTGTGAACAAAAAGTTCCATCCCACACCCAGCATGAAAAGTGCAAACAAAAATTGGTGTAAGTCCACGCCCGACAAAGCCATGGCAATGCATCCAATGTTCAGCAACACGCCCACGCCCATGATGGTCAACACACCAAAGCGTTTGATGAGATGCCCCGTCACAAAGCCAGGGGCAAACATGCCAATCACGTGCCACTGCAACACCCAAGCTGTGTCTTCAAATGGGAACCCACACACTTGCATGGCCAAGGGTGTGGCCGCCATCAACAGGTTCATCACGCCATAGCCCAAGGCAGCCGCTAAGGCTGCAATGAAAAACACAGGCTGACGCATGATTTCTGACATGGGTCGGCCGCCTGCCTCATCGGCTTTGACTACGGGTGCGGGTGGGAAGTCAATCTTGCTCATCACTGCCATCGACACTGCAGCCACTCCCATCAAGGCGACATAGGCGCCGGCAAACGGAATGCCAAACAAGCTCTTGGTTTGAATGGCCAAGTTCGGGCCAATGACCGCGCCAATCAAACCGCCTGCCATCACCAACGACACTGCCTTCTCACGGTAATCGGGCTTGCAAAGCTCAGCAGCAGCAAAGCGATACAACTGACCGTTGGCGCTGTAATAGCCCGCCACCAACGTGGCCATGACCAACAACCCAAACGATTGCGTCAACACCGCAAATGCGCCCAAAGCCGCTGACAACAAAGCCACCAACAGCCCCAACTGAAACGAACCCTTGCGTCCAAAACGTTGCTGTGATTTGGCCACCAAGCCTGTGCTCAGGGCACCACCCACCACATAGCCCATCACGGGCAGCGTGGCCATCCAGCTCTCTGGGGCCAAACTCAAACCCACCAAACCGTTGATGGCGATGAAGGTGACGTTGTTAGTGAAGAACAGGCCCTGCGCGATAGAGAGCAATACCAGATGACGGTTCATAAAGACCCAACAATAAAAGACATAGGATAACGGTTGACATCTCTAGACCTTGTCAGCCTTTCAGAATCAATGGCGCAGTTGCGCTCGGCTTGCAACTTGTCTTTGGACACCCTGTTGGTGGCATTGCATGGGGAGCAAACCAACTGCAGGGTTTGAGTGTTCATAGGGCGTTCAAAGGAATTTTGACGTAGGCAATGCCGTTGTCTTCCTTGGGTGGCAACTCGCCGGCGCGGATGTTGATTTGCACCGCGGGAAGGATGAGCACTGGCATGTCCAGGGTCGC
>JAIXRH010000053.1 GCA_027485285.1 Comamonadaceae bacterium
ACGCCTTCGCTGCTTTCAATCTTGGTGTCGCCATCGGCCAGCACATACAACACGCCGCCACGGGCGCGCACTTCTTGCATGTTGCTCTTGAGTTTTTCCAGCAAGGCGTCGTTGGGTGCCACCGTCACCACGGGCATGGCGCTGGTCACGAGTGCCAGTGGGCCGTGCTTCAACTCGCCAGCGGCATACGCCTCGGCGTGGATGTAGGTGATTTCTTTGAGCTTCAACGCGCCTTCGAGCGCGATGGGGTAGTGCGTGCCACGACCCAAGAACAAGGCGTTTTCTTTGCTGGCAAAGTCTTGTGACCAGGCGATGAGCTGCGGCTCTAGCGCCAGCACAGCTTGCAGCGCGGCGGGCAGGTGGCGCATGTCTTTGATGTGCATCGCTTCTTCTTCGTCGCTCAAACGGCCTTTGGTTTGTGCCAAGGCCAAGGTGAGCAAGAACAAACCCGCCAGCTGTGTGGTGAAGGCTTTGGTGGATGCCACGCCAATCTCGGCGCCCGCGCGTGTGACGTAAGCCAACTTGCATTCGCGCACCATGGCGCTGGTGGACACGTTGCAAATGGTGAGGGTTTGGTTCATGCCCAAACTTTGCGCATGCCGCAGCGCGGCCAAGGTGTCGGCGGTCTCGCCACTTTGCGTGATGGTCACCACCAAGCTGTTGGGGTTGGGCACGGATTCGCGGTAGCGGTACTCGCTGGCAATCTCGACTTGGCAAGGTATTTTGGCAATCGCTTCAATCCAATACTTGGCCACGCAACCGCTGTAATAGCTGGTGCCGCACGCGAGGATGAGCACGTTGTCGACGGCTTTGAACACGCTGTATGCACCGTCACTAAACAGCTCGGGCGTGATGCCTTCAATGCCTTCGAGTGTGTCGGCAATGGCGCGCGGCTGCTCGAAGATTTCTTTTTGCATGTAGTGGCGATACGGCCCCAACTCAGCCGCGCCGCTGTGCGCTTGCACGGTTTTGACGTCGCGTGTGACGGCTTTGTGGTGACGGTCTTGCACCCAGTATTTGCCGATTTGAATGTCCACCACATCGCCTTCTTCAAGGTAGACGATTTGGTCGGTCACCCCTGCCAAAGCCATGGCATCGCTGGCGAGGAAAGTTTCGCTGTGCGCTTTGCCCACGCCCAAAATGAGCGGTGAGCCTGCGCGTGCGCCAATGACGCGGTGCGGTTCGTCTTTGTGAAACACGGCAATCGCGTAAGCACCCTGCAGCTGAACGATGGCTGCTTTGACGGCCTCAAACAAATCGCCGTTGTAGAGGCTGTCGACCAAGTGGGCAATGACCTCGGTGTCGGTTTGGCTCAAGAACTCGTAGCCCTTGGCTTGCAGCGTGGCGCGCAGCTCGTCGTGGTTTTCGATGATGCCGTTGTGCACCAGCGCCACACGGCCCACCTTGTTAGGCACATCGCCTGTGTAAACACCCGCGCCAGCCCCCGTGCCATGGCTGAAGTGCGGGTGCGCGTTGTGCACCGCGGGCGCGCCGTGCGTGGCCCAGCGTGTGTGTGCAATGCCTGTGCCGCCTTCGATGTGGTCGGCCTTGACTTGGTCCATCAGCTCAGACACGCGGGCCGTGCTGCGTGCACGTTGCAAGCCGCCCTGCTTAGCGCCAAGGCTGGCTGAATGCACCGCCACGCCGCAGGAGTCATAGCCACGGTATTCCAGCCGCTGCAAGCCTTGCACGAGGATGGGAACGATGTTGCGGGTAGAAACGGCGCCGACGATGCCACACATGAAGAGCACTCCTGAATTGGGTTGCCCAGATACTAAGCACCCCGAATAGAAATTTCTTGTTCATTTTTTCTAATATTTGAACGAAAATTCCATCAACTCCATATTTTGGAATTTTATTTCAATATAATTAACTTTATGAAACAAGAATTTCTAGACGAGACCGATTTGAAGCTGCTCGACGCCTTGCAGCACGACGCCACGCTCAGCAACGTGGCCTTGGCCGAGCGCTTCAACATCTCGCCGCCCACTTGCTTGCGGCGCGTCAAGCGCCTGACGGATGAGGGCTGGATAGAGCGAGAAATCGCGGTGTTGAACGCCGACAAGTTGGGCGCTGCACTGGGCCACGGCCTCACCGCCATGGTGGAGGTGACGCTAGACGCGCAAGGCACGGAACACCTAGACGCCTTCGAGCAACGCGCGTGCGCCGACGACGCCGTGCAGCAATGTTGGCGCGTGTCGCCTGGACCTGACTTTGTGTTGGTGGTGCAAGCGGCTGACATGCCCGACTATCTGGCCATCACGCAACGCCTGCTCACGCAAGATGCCAATGTGCGGAATGTGAAAGCTTTTTTTGCCACCAAGCGGGCGAAGTTCACCAGCACATGGCCCGTGTTGCGAAACACCACGATTTAAGACTTTGGCTTTTTCTCAGGACGCGTGAAGTTGGCAATGCTCACCTGCTTGCCCCGTGCCACGCTCAATGCGCCAGGCTCGGTGCTCTTGGTGATCGTCGAGCCACCGCCCACCGTGCCGCCTGCACCAAGGGTGACCGGGGCCACCAACACGCAGTTGCTGCCCACGTGCACATCGGCTTCGATGACGGTGCGGTGTTTGTTGGCGCCGTCGTAGTTGGCGGTGATGCTGCCTGCGCCAAAGTTGACGCGCTCGCCCACGGTGGCGTCGCCCAAGTAGGCCAAGTGGTTGGCTTTGGCGCCTTTGGCGAGGGTGGCGTTTTTGACTTCCACAAAGTTACCAATGTGCACCTCAGCCGCCAGTTGTGCGCCAGGACGCAAGCGCGCAAACGGGCCAATGAGCGAGCCCTCGCCCACGGTGACGCCGAGCTTTTCGCCATCGATGTGGGTGAAGGGGTGAATGACCGCACCGGCTTCGATGGTGCAGTTGGCGATCACACAATGCGCGCCAATCTTCACGCCTTGGCCCAACGACACGCAGCCTTGAAAGATGCAGTTCACATCAATCTCAACATCTTGCGCACAGCTCAAATGGCCGCGCACATCAAAGCGTGCGGGGTCCATGATGCGCACACCGTCGGCCATGAACGCTTGGGCTTGGCGCAACTGAAACGTGCGCTCTAGCTCGGCCAATTGGGTGGGGCTGTTGACGCCGGCCACTTGCGCGGCGTCTGAAATTTTGTGCGCCACCACTGGCACGCCGTCAGCCTCGGCAAACTTGACCACGTCGGTCAAATAAAACTCTTGCTGCGCATTGCGGTTGTCCAGGCGAGCCAACCAAGGCTTGAGCAACTTGGCAGGCACGGCCATGATGCCGCTGTAGACCTCGTGGATGGCCAACTGTTCGGCGTTGGCATCTTTGTGCTCCACGATGGCATGCACTTGGCCGCTGGGGCTGCGCACGATGCGGCCGTAGCCAGTGGGGTCGGCAAAGTCGATGGTGAGGAGCGCGAGTTGCTTGCCATCGCACACATCCACCAAGGCCTGCAGGGTGCTGGCTTGCGTCAAAGGCACATCGCCCGAGAGCACCACCACCACCGCGTCATCGGCCAACAAGGGCACGGCTTGTTGCACCGCGTGGCCGGTACCGAGCTGGGGCATTTGGCGTGTGAATTTCAGGTGATCGGCCGCATTGGCCAAGGCCAGCGCGGGCTCGACTTGCTCTGCGCCGTGGCCGGTGATGACGATGGTGTGACGGGCCTTCAAGCTTCGGGCCGTGTCGATGACATGCTGCACCAAAGCCTTACCCGCCAACCGGTGCAGCACTTTTGGGATACTGCTCTTCATACGGGTGCCTTTTCCGGCAGCCATGATCACCACATCCAAAGCCTTCATGTCATTCATCCTTATCTTGCGCAGAATTATCCGCCAAGCCTCTGTCTGGTTCGCACTGGCAGCGCTCGTGGGCTTAAGCGGCTGCAGCACCCTCAAGGTGGCTTACAACAACAGCGACGACGTGGTGTATTGGTGGCTCGACAGCTACGCCGATTTACAAGACGGGCAAAAGCAATTCACCCGTGATGCGCTGGCAGATTTGCTGCGCTGGCATCGCCAACAGCAGCTCCCTGACTATGTGGCCTTGCTCAAACGCATCCAGACCCTGGCACCCAATGACATCACGCCCGCGCAGGTCTGTGCTGTGACCGAAGACATGAGAACCAGCGTTGTCACCTTGTTGCGTTATGTCGAACCTGCCAACACCAAACTGGCCACCCAACTCAAGCCCGAACAGTTGCGCAGCATCCGCCAACGGTTTGACAAGACCAACAAGACCTGGAAAGAAGACTGGCTAGACCCCAGCGCCGAAGACCGCCTGCAATACCGCAACAAGCAAGCTGCCAAGCGTTTGGAAGATTTTTATGGTCGCCTCGACAAACCCCAGCGCGAAGCGCTGAACCTGTGGCTGAGCAAGTCCAAATTTGACCCTGCACTGAGCTACACCGAGCGCGAACGCCGGCAAGCCGACAGCATGCAAACCTTTCAACGCATGGCGCAAGAAGGCAGTCCCACCCCGCAAGCGCAAAACATGTTGCGCGGCCTGACCGAACGCACCTTCAACTCACCCAACGAGCGTTACCGCGCATACAGCCGCGAACTGTGGGACCAAAATTGCGAGGGTTTTGCAAAGTTTCACAACAGCACCACGGCCGCTCAGCGTCAACGCATGGTGGAAGCGCTGCGCAGCTACGAAAACGATTTCAAATCGTTGATGGCACAAAAATAAGGGCTCAGCCCATGGGCCAAACCACCCCGTT
Source organism: Comamonadaceae bacterium (assembly GCA_027485285.1). Classification (GTDB taxonomy): domain Bacteria; phylum Pseudomonadota; class Gammaproteobacteria; order Burkholderiales; family Burkholderiaceae_C; genus Limnohabitans. The sequence continues at coordinate 4,690 of JAIXRH010000053.1, forward strand.
GTCGTTGAGCAAGGCATCGAGTGGCATGTCGTGCGGCTCGGGCATCAGGTCAGGCAAAAAACCGTGGGTAAAGCCCAGCCCCGCCGTGAAGGGCTTGGGCTGCAAAGTGGCCAGCGTGCGGTCGTAAAAACCACCTCCGTAGCCCAGCCTAAATCCACCTGGCCCATAGCCCACGCAGGGCACAAACAACAAGGTGGGAACAATCACCTCGGTGTCTTTGGGTTTGGGAATGCCATACGCATCTTCTTCCATCGGACAGCCCGGATACCACGCATGAAAGGTGAGCGTTTTGTGCGCCTTGTCGATCACGGGCAACCCAATGCGCCTGCGTTGCGGCTGCTCTGACAACTCGCCATCTTCTTTCCAGCGGTGCAAAGCGGGCAACGGATCAAACTCGCCTTTGATGGGCCAATAAGCACCAATGACGGTATCGGGCCGATTGAACAACCAAATGCGCATCACGCGCTGCAACATGTCGGCCCGTTCCAGCCTATCGGGCATGTTCAAACGCTCTTCAATGAGCTGCTGGCGCAAGGTTTTTTTGTCCACAGATAATCAAGCCATGAAATTTCGATTCATTGTGTCATTGTTTGCCAGCGTTTTTCTTGCGTTTGGTGCCGTTCAACCCAGCGTGGCAGCGCCATCGGCCAGCAACGCGCAGGCCGACGCCATCATCACCGACATGGCGCAAGCCTTCAAGCGTGGCGACCGCAAGCGCCTGACGGCCCTGCTGCCCCAAGCCAAAGGCCACACGCTAGAGCCTTGGGCCGCTTACTGGGAACTCAAAGCCCGCCTAGACGAAGCCTCGCCACAAGAAGTGCGGGCCTTCTTCAACCGCTACCCCGCGACCTACCAAGAAGATCGCCTGCGCAACGACTGGCTGCTTCTGTTAGGCCAGCGTCGCGACTGGACCACCCTCAGCGACGAGCACCCGCACTACCGCATGCGCGATGACCGCGAGCTGCGTTGCTACTTTTTGACCGTGGAGCTGCTGGAAAAAGGCTCACAAGCCAACCCCGCCATTGCCGATGAAGTGCGCAAAAACTGGATGGGCATGAAAGAAGCCGACGACGGCTGCACCCTGGCGGCTGACCGCTTGTTCTTCACCAAACACTTCAGCGCCTTGGACATCTGGCGCAAAGCCCGTTTGATGGTGGAGCAAAACCGCCCCCGCACGGCCCGCAACGCGGTCCAAATCGTCGCCCCTGATTCGGCCCAACTGGTGCCCGAAGCTTTCAACAATGCCGAAAAGTTTTTGGCCAAACACATTGCTGCGCCACAAAAGGTGCGCCAAGAGTTGGTGGTCATGGCCCTCATCAAAGTGGCGACGGCCGACGCAGACAAAGCGGAGAAGCTGATGCGCAACAAGTGGCAGCCCTACCTCACCACCGAAGAGCGCCACTGGGTGTGGGGCGTGATTGGCCGCCAAGCCGCCATGCGTTTGGACGACGATGCGCTCAGTCACTTTGCCCGTGTGGCGCACGACAAAGATTTGAACGACGACATGCTGGGCTGGAAAACCCGCGCCGCCCTGCGTGCTGGCAACACGCCCAAGTGGCCCGTGGTTGAAAGCACCATTGCCGCCATGAGCCCCGAGGCACGCAAAGACCCCACCTGGGTGTATTGGCATGCGCGCGCTTTGTTGGCCCGCAAAAAAATGACGCCACACGTGCAACAAGAAGCCACGGGCATGCTGGAGAGCATTGCTGGTGTGCGTGGTTTTTACGAGCAACTCGCGCTTGAAGAGTTGGGCCGCAAAGTCACCACCCCCGCACGCCCACCCGCCCCCACTGCTGACGAAATGGACGCGGCTCGCCGCAATCCCTCTTTGCAACGCGCGCTCTATGCCATTGGCATGGGGCTGCGTGCTGAAGGCGTGCGCGAGTGGAACTACGCCACCAACCTGGTGGACGGCCAAGGCAAAGCCGGCATGATGAGCGACCGCGAGCTGTTGGCCGCCGCCCAACATGCTTGCGACAACCAAGTGTGGGACCGCTGCATCAACACCAGCGAACGCACCCGCTTGAGCGTGGACTTTGAGCAACGCTTTCCCATGCCGCACAAAGACGCCGTCCTTGCACGCAGCCGCCAAATCAACCTAGACCCCGCCTATGTGTACGGCCTGATCCGCCAAGAGAGCCGCTTCATCACCGACGCGCGTTCGCATGTAGGCGCATCGGGCCTGATGCAAGTGATGCCAGCCACCGCCAAATGGACTGCCAAAAAAATTGGCTTGGCCAACTTCACACCCGATCAAATCAACGACCGCGACACCAACATCGCCATTGGCACGGGCTACTTGAAGCTGGTGCTCGACAGCTTTGAAGGCTCCATGCCCTTGGCGGCAGGCGCTTACAACGCCGGGCCCAGTCGTTCACGCCGCTGGCGTGCGCCTCATAGCGGCTCAGGCCCCGTGCTCGAAGGCGCCATTTGGGCTGAGAACGTGCCCTTCAACGAAACCCGCGATTACGTGAAAAAAGTGCTCTCCAACACCACCAACTACGCCGCGCTCATCACCGGCCAGCCGCAGTCTCTCAAGGCCAAACTGGGCTGGGTGGGGCCACGTGATGCAGCCGCGCCTGCGGAAAATTTAGATTTGCCGTGATTGCAAGCACAGCAAATAAGTATTAACCCTAGGTACTCATAGGGGATTAGGGTAATCCCTATACTGCAACCTTACCCAGTCTGACAACGACCCCCTTAAGGAACGCTATGACCACCTTCGTCACCCTCAGTCACCCGACCCAGCACCGCGGCGTCGTCCGCTTCGAGCGCGCATTTGCCACGCTGGACAACCTCTTGCAACGCCTGCAACAAGAAAGCACTTACGCTGTTGTGTTGGGCCTGTTTGGCGCGTTGAGCCTGTTCGCTGCGCTGTACGACATCGCAGGCGCTTCCCAAGAAGGCCACGAGTTGGGCGCATGGGTGGTGCTGTGGGCCGCGGTGTTGGCCTTGTTGGTGGTGTTTGCCAAATGCAGCAAGCGTCAATTGCTGGCTTGGCTCAAAGCCGACCGCGATGCCCGTATGTGGGAAAGCGCCATGACCGACTCCCGCATCATGGCCGACATCCGCTGCGCCCAAGACCGCAGCCAATAAACAGCCCCAAACCTGGTGCTACGCGCCAGTCCATTCAAAAGCACCGCGTTGCCGGTGCTTTTTTCATGCCTGTGGGACTTGAAAACACCAGAGTTACCCTAAAATTAGCACTCAATGGCGGTGAGTGCTAACAGCAAACCGCCAGTGGCTTTTTCGTGCGAACACCTGATGTTCGCTTTGTTTTCAAACCCTTAGCTCTTATTTGGAGATGCAATGAAACTTCGTCCTCTCGGCGACCGCGTGATCGTGAAACGTATCGACAGCGAAACAAAAACCGCCTCTGGCATCGTGATCCCTGATTCAGCGGCTGAAAAGCCAGATCAAGGTGAAGTCTTGGCCGTCGGCCCAGGCAAGACCAACGACAAAGGCGAGACCAAAGCCCTGTCTGTGAAAGTCGGCGACCGCGTGTTGTTCGGCAAGTACAGCGGCCAAACCGTCAAGGTGGCTGGCGATGAACTGTTGGTCATGAAAGAAGAAGACCTGTTCGCAGTCGTGGAATAACTTGCGGGACAGACCGACCGACGCGCGCAGCGCCCAGCCGCTCTGTCCTCAACTGATTAAATTTTTCAAGTATTAGGAGCTATCAAAATGGCAGCAAAAGACGTAATTTTCGGCGGCGAAGCCCGCGCACGCATGGTTGAAGGCGTGAACATTTTGGCCAACGCGGTCAAAGTGACTTTGGGCCCTAAGGGCCGTAACGTGGTGTTGGAGCGTTCTTTCGGCGCCCCGACCGTGACCAAAGACGGCGTGTCTGTGGCCAAAGAAATCGAACTCAAAGACAAGTTGCAAAACATGGGCGCACAGATGGTCAAGGAAGTTGCTTCCAAGACCTCTGACAACGCCGGTGACGGCACCACCACCGCCACCGTGCTGGCTCAAGCCATCGTGCGCGAAGGCATGAAGTACGTGGCCGCTGGCATGAACCCCATGGACTTGAAGCGCGGCATCGACAAAGCTGTGCACGCGTTGATCGAAGAGTTGAAGAAAGCCACCAAGGCCACGACAACCACCAAAGAAATCGCGCAAGTCGGCTCCATCTCTGCCAACAGCGACCACAGCATTGGCGAAATCATCGCCAACGCCATGGAAAAAGTGGGCAAAGAAGGCGTGATCACTGTGGAAGACGGCAAGTCTTTGAACAACGAACTCGACGTTGTGGAAGGCATGCAATTCGACCGCGGCTACCTGTCGCCTTACTTCATCAACAGCCCAGAAAAACAAGCTGCTCTGTTGGACAACCCCTTCGTGTTGTTGTTTGACAAGAAGATCAGCAACATCCGCGACTTGTTGCCTACATTGGAAGCCGTTGCCAAAGCAGGCCGTCCATTGCTCATCATTGCGGAAGAAGTTGAAGGCGAAGCCTTGGCGACTTTGGTGGTCAACACCATCCGTGGCATCTTGAAGGTTGTGGCTGTCAAGGCCCCTGGCTTTGGTGACCGTCGCAAAGCCATGTTGGAAGACATCGCCATCTTGACCGGCGGCAAAGTGATCGCTGAAGAAGTGGGCTTGACACTCGAAAAAGTGACCTTGGCTGACCTCGGCCAAGCCAAGCGCATCGAAGTGGGCAAAGAAAACACCATCATCATCGACGGTTCTGGTGCCGCGATCGACATCGAAG
>JAIXRH010000012.1 GCA_027485285.1 Comamonadaceae bacterium
AGGGCGTTCAAAGGAATTTTGACGTAGGCAATGCCGTTGTCTTCCTTGGGTGGCAACTCGCCGGCGCGGATGTTGATTTGCACCGCGGGAAGGATGAGCACTGGCATGTCCAGGGTCGCGTCGCGCTGGGTGCGCATCGCGACAAACTCGGCTTCACCGATGCCGTCGTGGACATGGATGTTCTTGGCTTTTTGCTCGGCCACCGTCGTCTCAAAATTCACAGGGCGATCGTTGGGCGGATAGTCGTGGCACATGAACAAACGTGTTGCAGGCGGCAAGCTCAAAATTTTGCGTGTGGAGGCATACAAGGTTTTGGCGTCGCCGCCTGGAAAGTCGCAGCGTGCGGTGCCCACGTCGGGCATGAACAAGGTGTCGCCCACAAACACCGCATCGCCAAACTGGTAAGCCACACACGCAGGCGTATGCCCAGGCACATACAAGGTGTGACCTCTCAGGTTGCCGATGGTGATGGTGTCGCCCTCAGCGAACAAATGGTCAAACTGCGACCCGTCAGGCTGGAAGCTTTCTTCCATGTTGAAGATGCCCTTGAACACTTTTTGCACGCCACCAATGTGGTCGCCGATGGCAGTTTGGCCACCCAAGTGCTGTTTCAAATAAGGGGCGGCGCTCAGGTGATCGGCATGGGCATGGGTTTCCAAAATCCATTCCACTTTCAGATCATTGGCTTTGACAAAGTCGATCACTTTGTCCGCCGACGTGTGGCTAGTGCGGCCCGACTTGGGGTCGTAGTCCAGCACCGAGTCAATGATGGCGCAAGCGGAACCTAGCTTTTCATAGACCACATACGTGACGGTCCACGTGGCGGGGTCAAACATGCCGTGAACGAGTGGACGGATATGGGTGGCGGTCATCGAGAACTCCCTTGTTGATTAAGTTTTCAATAGTATATTGACAAATACTTTATTCGTCAATATAATTTCTCATCCTTAATCGAAAAGCAGGTAAACCCGCCCATGGACACCACCACACTGGACCTAGAAAAAATGAAAACCTCAGCCGGCCATGCCTGCCGCCTGATGAAAGTGCTCTCCAACCCCGATCGCTTGATGCTGCTGTGCCAGCTCTCACAGGGCGAAAAGCGTGTGGGTGAGTTGGAAGAAATCTTGGGCATCGTGCAGCCCACCTTGTCGCAGCAGCTCACGGTCTTGCGTGACGAAGAGCTGGTGACCACCCGCCGTGATGGCAAAAACATCTACTACCAAATTGCCAGCCCGCAAGCGCTGGCCGTGATGAACGTTTTATTCGCGCAATTTTGCGAACCACAAGAAGGAGCATCCGCATGAACATCGATTGGGCACATTTCACGCCTTTCGCATCTCTCACCGGCGGCATCATTTTGGGGGTGGCCTCGGCCATCTTCATCTTGGTGAACGGACGCATTTTGGGCATCAGTGGCATTTTGGGCGGACTGTTGCCACCCAAAGTGAGCGATACCTTTTGGCGTGTTGCCTTCCTCCTGGGCATGTTTGCCGCACCCACGGTGTTCCATGCCGTGGTGCCTGCTGACTACATCACCGCGCCGCGCATTGACGCCACCGACATGATGGTGGTGATCGCCGGTTTGTTGGTGGGGATTGGCACTCGCTATGCCTCGGGTTGCACCAGCGGCCACGGGGTGTGCGGTTTGTCACGCCTCTCACCTCGCTCCTTGGTCGCCACCCTGTCTTTCATGGGGACTGGCTTTGCCATGGTCTATGTCATGCGCCATCTCGCCATCATTTAAGGAAAACATCATGATTCAAAAAAACCATGCCCACCACGTCGTTGAATTCATCGTCGGTCTTCTGTTTGGCCTAGGTTTGATGCTCTCAGGCATGACCGACCCCAGCAAAGTCATTGGCTTTCTAGACCTGTTCGGCGCCTGGGACCCTTCACTCGCACTGGTCATGGGCGGTGCCATCATGGTGGGCGTGTTTGCTTTCACCGTCGCCAAAAAGCGCACCACCACTTTTTTGGGCGGCGTGTTGCGCTTTCCCACCAACATGGACATCGATAAAAAGCTGGTGATCGGCAGCTTGATGTTTGGTGCAGGTTGGGGTTTGGCTGGGTTTTGCCCTGGCCCGGCCCTGGTGTCGATGGCGGATGGCCAACCCAAGGCGCTGGTATTTGTCTTGGCCATGTTGGTCGGCATGCTGGGCTTTGAGTTGATGGACCGTTTCGTGCACGCCCCCCGCAAAGCCAAATTCAATGCCATTTGAACCTCACGACAGACAAATCCAAAGCTGAAATGGTGGACCGATGACTGCACTTAGACGCTGGCTTCCCACTGTTCCGATGTTGGCGTGGGGTCGCCATTACAACCGAGAAATCTTCACCAACGACATGGTGGCGGCCCTCATCGTCACCATCATGTTGATCCCGCAAAGCTTGGCCTGTGGGGTGGGGGCAGGCTTGCCACCCGAGGTGGGCTTGTACGCCAGCGTCGCGCCTTTGCTGCTCTATGCGGTGTTGGGCAGCAGCCGTGTCTTGGCTGTGGGGCCTGTGGCCGTGGTGTCGTTGATGACCGCTGCGGCGGTGGCAGAACATGCCGCTGCGGGGACGCACGCTTATTGGCAAGTGGCCATCACGTTGGCATTTTTATCGGGCGGCATGCTGCTGGTCATGGGGTTTTTGAGGTTGGGCTTTTTGGCCAATTTTTTAAGCCATCCCGTGATCTCAGGCTTTATTTCTGCCTCGGGTTTGTTGATCGCGTTGAGCCAAATCAAAACCCTCATGGGTGTGAAAGCCGAGGGGCACAACTTTGTCGAGCTGTTGACTGCGCTGATGCACCAAGCCTCTAACCTGCACCTGCTCACCCTGGCTGTGGGCATTGCCGCCACGGTTTTTTTGTTCTGGGTGCGCAAGGGCTTGAAACCCCTGCTCATTTCTGCAGGCCTGAAGCCGAAGTTGGCTGATGTGCTGGCCAAGGCGGGGCCTGTGGCCGCCATTGCCTTGACCACGGTGTTGGCTTGGGCGCTGGACTGGCAAGGCCAAGGCATGAAACTGGTGGGCACCGTGCCGCAAGGTTTGCCCCCGCTCACCACGCCCTTGTGGGACATGGCCTTGTGGCAAAAGTTGTGGGTGCCCGCGTTGCTGATCAGCGTGGTGGGGTTTGTCGAATCGGTGTCGGTGGGCCAAACCTTGGCCGCCAAACGTCGTCAACGCATTGAGCCCGACCAAGAGTTGGTGGCCTTGGGTGCCAGCAATTTGTCGGCTGCTTTCACTGGCGGCTTTCCCGTCACCGGAGGTTTCGCGCGCTCGGTGGTCAATTTTGATGCCGGCGCTGTCACACCCGCAGCAGGCGTCTACACGGCGGTGGGCATCACCCTGGCTTCGCTGTTTTTAACCCCTGCGCTTTACTATCTGCCGCAAGCCACACTGGCGGCCACCATCATCGTGGCGGTGCTCTCTTTGGTCGACTTCGGCATGTTGAAATCCACCTGGCGCTTCTCCAAACTCGACTTCATCGCCGTGGCCACCACCTTGCTGGCCACCTTGTTGGTGGGTGTGGAAACGGGTTTGGTGTTGGGTGTGGTGGTGTCTTTGGCGCTGTTTTTGTTCCGAGCCAGCCGCCCCCACATTGCCGCCGTGGGCCTGGTGCCAGGCACCGAGCATTTCCGCAATGTGCTGCGCCACGAGGTGTTGACCAGTCCCAAGCTGGTTTGCCTGCGGGTGGATGCCAGCTTGTTTTTCGCCAACGCGCGGGGCGTGGAAGATCGCATCAACGCCGAGGTAGCCGCCCGCCCAGAGCTGCAACATGTGCTGCTGCAATGCTCAGCCGTCAACGACATTGATGCCAGCGCTTTGGAAAGTTTAGAAGCCATCGCCAGCCGTCTGAAAGACTCGGGCATCGCTTTGCACTTTTCGGAAATCAAAGGGCCGGTGATGGACAAACTCAACACCACACAGTTCTTGGCGCATTTGCACGGCCAAGTGTTTTTAACCAACTACCAAGCTATCCAAGCCTTGACACCTGAAGTCATCCGCTGAAAACATCATGACCGAAAAAACCATCACTGTTTACTTGCAACAGCAATCAGACTACCGCTTTGACATTCGTTTTGATGACAACATGCCAGTGCTCACCAGCGACGAACCCGCACCTTTGGGCACCGGCACTGGCCCATCACCTGTGCAGCTGTTGTGCGCAGCGGTGGGCAACTG
>JAIXRH010000004.1 GCA_027485285.1 Comamonadaceae bacterium
ACAGCCATCAGACAGGGCGCCAGGCGGATCTTGTGGGGCCGAGATTAGGCCAGTCGCAGGTGATGGCGCGCAATCTGCGCACGCACCTGCACTGGCGCTGTACCGCCCAAGGTGTTGCGCGCATTGAGTGAGCCATGCAGGCTCAAGCAGTCGTACACATCTTTGTCGATGGCGGGGTGAAAGCTTTGCAGCACGTCCAGTGGCAGCTCAGACAAATCGCAGTTGTGGCTGGCAGCGGCCTTCACGGCATGGGCCACCGTCTCGTGGGCATCGCGGAAGGGCTGGCCTTTTTTCACCAAGTAGTCGGCCAAGTCGGTGGCGGTGGCAAAGCCTTTTTTGGCTGCGTCTTCCATGGCTTGGGCATTGACAGTGATGCCGCCTTCTTTTTGCCCCGTGGCTGGGTTGACTTGTCCACCCACCATCTCGCTGAAAATGCGCAGCGTGTCTTTGAGCGTGTCCACCGTGTCAAACAGTGGCTCTTTGTCTTCTTGGTTGTCTTTGTTGTAGGCCAAGGGTTGGCCTTTCATCAAAGTGATGAGGCCGACAAGATGGCCCACCACGCGACCCGTTTTGCCGCGTGCGAGTTCGGGCACATCTGGGTTTTTCTTCTGCGGCATGATGGAGCTGCCGGTGGTGAAGCGGTCGGCAATTTGGATGAAGCCAAAGTTTTGGCTCATCCACAAAATCAACTCTTCCGACAGGCGGCTGATGTGCACCATGCACAAGCTGGCAGCGGCGGTGAACTCGATCGCGAAGTCGCGGTCACTCACGCCGTCCAAGCTGTTTTGGCAAACCTGTGCGTGGCCGTGTGCATCGACCATGCCCAGTGTGCGAGCCACGCGTTCGCGATCCAGCGGATAGGTGGTGCCTGCCAAGGCGGCGCTGCCCAAAGGCAGGCGGTTGGTGCGGCGGCGCACGTCGCTCATGCGCTCGGCGTCGCGTGCAAACATTTCCACGTAGGCCAGCAGGTGGTGCGCAAAGCTCACAGGCTGAGCCACTTGGAGGTGGGTGAACCCGGGCATGATGACTTCGACGTTTTTCTCCGCCACTTCCACGAGTGACTTTTGCAAATCGACCAACAAGTCAATGATCAGGTCCATCTCGCTGCGCAACCACAGGCGCACGTCGGTGGCCACTTGGTCGTTGCGGCTGCGGCCCGTGTGCAGGCGCTTGCCCGCGTCGCCCACCAGCTGCGTCAGGCGTGCTTCGATGTTGAGGTGAACGTCTTCGAGGTCGAGCTTCCACTCGAACTGGCCCGATTCAATTTCGGACCAAATTTGCGCCATGCCTTTTTCAATGGCGGCTTGGTCGTCTTTGCCGATGATGCCTTGGTGGCCCAGCATCTCGGCGTGGGCCAAGCTGCCGGTGATGTCGGCTTGCCACAAACGTTTGTCAAAGAACACGCTGGCGGTGTAGCGCTTGACCAACTCGCTCATGGGTTCAGAAAACAGGGCGGACCACGCTTGGGATTTTTTGTCGAGTTGGTTTGTCATAAGTGGTAGATTTTATCGGGCTGGCGGCGGCACCCCGTTCAGACGCTTGGCTTTACACTTCGCGCCACGCCTGAACGGCGAGCCAAACGGCAAGGTGCGCCTGCTAACATTTGTTGCCATTCATTTCGCCACGCGCTGCGTGGCCCAGAAAAAGCGAGTTTTGTTTTGTCCACTGCCTCAACTTCCCCCGTTTCCCTGACCATCGCCACCCGCGAAAGCCGCTTGGCCATGTGGCAAGCCGAGCATGTGCAGGCCTTGCTGCAGGCCCAAGGCCACAGCGTGGCGCTGCTGGGCATGACCACGCAGGGCGACCAAATTTTGGACCGCAGTCTCAGCAAAGTGGGCGGCAAGGGTCTGTTTGTGAAAGAACTCGAAGTGGCCCTCGAAGAAGGCCGTGCCAATTTGGCCGTGCACTCGCTCAAAGACGTGCCCATGGATTTGCCCGAAGGCTTTGAGTTGGCCTGCGTGATGGCGCGCGAAGACCCGCGTGATGCGTGGGTGTCATCCACCTACGCACACCTGAACGATTTGCCACAAGGCGCGGTGGTGGGCACCTCGAGCCTGCGCCGCACTGTGCTGCTGCGCGCCTTGCGCCCCGATTTGAAGATCGAGCCCCTCCGAGGCAACCTAGACACCCGTTTGCGCAAGCTCGACGAAGGCCAGTACGACGGCATTGTGTTGGCCGCTGCGGGCTTGAAGCGTTTGGGTATGGGTGAACGCATTCGCCACATTTTTGAAACCACCGAAATGTTGCCCGCCGCAGGGCAGGGTGCCTTGGGCATTGAGGTGCGCAGCAACAGCGCCGATGTGGCCCAAGCCTTGGCCCCCTTGGCCGATGCCGCCTCTTGGCTGACGGTGACCGCCGAGCGTGCTGTGAGCCGTGCCATGGGAGGCAGCTGCTCCATGCCTTTGGCCGCACACGCCACGTTGACCGATGGCGTGCTGCACCTGCAAGCCGCGTGGGGCGACCCATCGGGTGCGCCGGTGTTGTTGCGTGCTGAAGTCAAGCAAGCCTTGGATGCCACGGACCCCAAGTCACGCGATGCCGCCAATTTGTTGGGCGAATCGGTAGCCATCCAGCTGCGCGCCCAAGGCGCGCACTAAGCGGCGCGGTCTGCCATGCGCGTTGTCATCACCCGACCCGCAGGCGATGCACAAGCGTGGGTGGATGCTCTGCAAGCAGCCGGCCATCAGGCCTTGCGCTTGCCTTTGATTGAGGTCGGGCCTGCCACGCATCTCCAGCCTGTGGTGCAAGCGTGGACCCAGTGGTCTGAATTTCAAGCGGCGATGTTTGTCAGCGCCCAAGCCGTGCGCTATTTTTTCGACAGCCAAGCCGAGGCTTTTGCAGCTGGGGCCAATGGCCCGCGATGCTGGGCGACAGGCCCTGGCACGCACAAAGCCTTGCTGCAAGCAGGTGTGCCCGAGGCGTGCATTGACAGCCCTGGCGCTGACGCCTTGCAGTTTGACTCGGAAGCCTTGTGGCAACGCGTGCGGTCGCAGGTGCAAGCGGGCAAGCCCGTGTTGATCGTGCGTGGCCAAGATGTGGACACCCAACCGGACGCTGCGATAAACGGCACAGGCCGTGATTGGCTGGCCCAACAGCTGCACGCCGCGGGCGCATCGGCGCAGTTTGTGGTGGCTTATGAGCGCCGCGCACCCGTGTGGTCGGCTGAACAAAAAGCCCACGCATCCGCAGCTGCCGTGGACGGCAGTGTGTGGTGCTTCAGCAGTTCGCAAGCCATTGACAACCTCGCCCACATCTTGTCTGCACAACGTTGGGCGCAGGCCCGTTGCGTGGCCACCCATCCCCGCATTGCCCAAACAGCGAAGAACTTGGGTTTTGGTGAGGTTCAGATGGCTAAGCCGTCATTGCCGGACTTATTGGCCTCATTAGAATCTCTGGCATGAAGCCAGAGCACGACGACACCCCCCACCTTGCGCCCTTGGGCCCCACGACGGAGCCGCTTGCCAGTGCGAGTGAGTTCAACCGCACAAACACGGCCCACACCACGGAAACAGGCAACTGGCTGATGCGCAGCATCGGCGTCCTGGCTGTGGTGGGGGCTGTGGGCATGGGTCTGATGTGGGCCAAGCTCTCGGGCATCCAAGAACAACTGGCGCGTCAAAGTGCCGACACGGGCAGCCAAGCGGTAGAGGCGCGGCTCACCTCCAAGCAAGCCGAAGAGCTGGCGCGCGAAACCGCCGCCCGCTTGTCGGTGACCGACGCCAAGCTCAGCGAAGTGGCGCTGCAGCGCAGCCAACTCGAAGAGCTCATGCAAAGCCTCTCGCGCTCGCGTGACGAAAACTTGGTGGTCGATATTGAGTCCGCCATTCGCTTGGCGCAGCAACAAGCGCAGCTCACTGGCAGCGTGCAGCCCTTGCTGGCCGCACTCAACTCGGCCGAGCAACGCCTCACCAAAGTGGGGCAGCCCCGCTTGGCGCCTGTCTTGCGCGCGGTGACCCGCGATATGGAACGCATCAAGGCCACGGCTGTGGCAGACACACCGGCCTTGCTGTTCAAGCTCGATGAGCTGGTGCGCGCGGTGGATGCCTTGCCTATGCTCAATGCTGTGGGTGTGGTCAACAAGGACAAGCCAGTGCAAGCCGTCCCCGCCACCAGCTGGGCCAAAGCCATCAGCATGAGCTGGTGGGAAAAGGTGCTGGCCGATGTCTGGGACGACGCCAAAAACTTGGTTCGCGTCAGCCGCATCGACAAGCCCGAAGCCAGCATGCTCGCGCCCGACCAAAGCTACTTTGTCCGTGAGAATCTCAAGCTGCGATTGCTCAATGCCCGCTTGGGTTTGTTGGCCCGTCACTTTGATGTGGTGCAGTCCGACATGAAACAAGCCAACGACGATTTGGCGCAGTACTTCGACCTGCAAACCCGCCAAGGCCAAACCACATTGGCGCTGGCGCGTGAGGTGTTGGCGCAATCCAAGCAAATTGAGATTCCGCGCGTGGACGACACCATCGCGGCCCTCACCACGGCTGCAGCGGGGCGCTGACATGAAAGCCGCTCTCTGGTTTGTGGCCTTGTTTGGTGTGGCCGTGGCATCTGCCTTGTTAGCGGGTGTGAACCAAAGCACGGTGACTGTGTTTTGGTCACCTCACCGCGTGGACCTGTCGCTCAACTTGGTGTTGTTGGTGCTTGTGGTGTTGTTTGTCATGCTGCATTTGGCTTGGCGTGCCATGTCGGCTTTGTTTGAGTTGCCGCACCAAGCCCGCCGCTGGCGCTTGCAACAAAAAGAGCGTGCCATGCATGCTGCGTTTTTGGATGCCTTGTCTGAGTTGTGGAGTGGCCGTTATGTGCGCGCCGTGAAGTCGGCTGACAAAGCTTTGGCTTTGGAGGCCTTGCTGACGTCGGTGCGTACCGCCGATGACGTCCCCTTGCGACACACACAGCAGCTGCGCGCTTTGTCGCATTTGGTGGCTGCCGAAAGCGCACACGCTTTGCGTGACCGCGATGCACGCGTGTCGCACCTGCAAGCGGTGATGGCCTTGGGCCATGACCAAAAAGACGACGCGGTGGAAGCGGCCATGGAATCCGCCTATTTGGGCGCAGCCCGCTGGGCCTTGAGCGACCGTGATGCGCCAGAAGCCTTGCGCTGGTTGGATGGCCTGCGTCATGGCCCCGCACGTCGCACCTTGGCGCTGCGCATGCGCCTCAAAGCCACGCGCTTGGACCAGCAACACACCTTGGCTTTGGACACGGCGCGTTTGTTGGCCAAACATGGTGCTTTTTCTCAGGCAGCTGCGCAAACCCTGTTGCGCGAATTGGCTGTGGCCAGTTTGAATGAAGCCCACGACAGCGCCCAGTTGCAACGCGCGTGGGATGCGCTGGAAGATACCGAGCGCAGCCAGCCCGAAGTGGTGCTGCATGCAGCCCAGCGCATGCTCAAGCTCAGCGTCGAAGCCACAGCTGTGATGCCTTGGCTCACACCTTTGTGGAACCGCATGGTGCAGCAGCCCGACAGCTGCACGCCCGTCATTCGCGAGCGTGTTGCACAAACCTTGGCGCGCGCTTTGGTGATGTTGCCTGCCGACTCTGAGTGGTTGGCCAGCATTGACCGTGCACGCCAAACTTACCCGCGTTGGGTGGAATTGCAGTATTTGGCGGGCATGGTGTGTTGGCATCACGCCTTGTGGGGCAAGGCGCAGCAAATGCTAGAGCAAGCCGCGCCACAGCTCACCAACGCTGACATGCAGCGCCATGCTTGGCGAACCTTGGCGCTGTTGGCTGAGCAAAAAGAAGACACGGTGCGTGCTCAGTTGTGCTGGAAGCGGGCGGCTGAGGTGACTGTTTAAAACACAACGACACCGACCCACAAAAAAGGCCTAGATCTCTCTAGGCCTTTTTTGTGGGGCTCACCGCCCCTTGCGGGGCGCGTGTGGTTTACAGATCCTTGCGGGTCTCAACCAAGACCAGTGGACCTTCATCCAAGATCACCAGCGGTGCGCGCTCGCGGGGCACATGCACAGGCTTGGGCTCGGCGGCGATGGCGGCTTGCACGGCAGCGACGCTGTCTGGATTGGAGTTGACCCATTCCAAACCGCTGCTTTGGGCCACGGCTTGCATCTCTGCCAAAGGCAAGGTGAATCCCTGGATTTGCGGCATGCCTTGGCGAGCAGGGGCTTGAGCAACTGGCGCTGTGGGCTGTGCGTCTCCACGTGGCGCACGGTCGTTGCGTTCTTGGCGTTCTGATCGCTCTTGACGCTCGCCGCGAGGTTCGCGTTGCTCGCGTGGTTCACGCGGTTGGCGTGGCTCACGTGGCTCGCGGGCCGATTGCGGGGCTTGCTCGTGGGAGGTGTTGTCATGTGCAGCGGGGTCGTGCTCAGCAGTGGGGCCGTTGTCGGCGTGTTCTGCAGAACCTTCTTCACGCGGTGCGCGGTCGCCACGCTCGCGGCGGTCACGGCCGTAACGGTCGCGTGAGCGGCGCTCACGACGCTCGCCACCGTTCTCGTCGGTCTGCGGTGCTTGGCCTTCGGCGTCAGCAGCTGGGTCGAGTGGCAAGACTTCTGGGTTGCCGTTTTCGTCCAAGCGAGGGGCGCGTTCACGGCGACCGTCGTTGCGTTCACCGCGTGGGCTGCGTTCACGACGGCCTTGGCCACCTTCAGTGCGTTCGCCGCGCTCTGTGCGTTCGGCGCGGGGTTCGCGTGTGTCGTTGCCGCCTTCGGCGCTTTCGCCGCGTTCTTCACGGGCCATGCGTTCGTTGCGTGCTTTGGCGCGTGCTTCGGCTTGGGCTTCAGGTGAGGCGTTGTTGTCGAGGGCGGCTTGGCCTTCGGCGTTGCGGCTGTCACGGCCACCGCGGTTGCGGTCTTGGCGTGGGCCACGGCCTTCGCGGCCACCCTCGCTGCGACCACCTTCACCACGTTGCTCCACATTGCGCTCGCCACGCTCTGCACGCTCGCCGCGCGCTGGGCGGTCGCCACGGGCCTCAATGCCTTCGGCGTTGCGATCCTGACGGCCTTCGGCGCTGCGATCGTTGCGGCCTTCGGCGTTGCGCTCGTTGCGGCCTTGACCTTCCGGACGGTCACCGCGCTCGGCACGGTCACCGCCACGGCCACCCCGACCTCCACGGCCGCCTCGGCCATTGGCGCTGCGGCCATCACGGCGCTCACCGCGTTCGCTGGGCTTCTTATCGTCCACAGCAGGCTTGGTTTTTTCTTCCGCATCGCTGCTGAACAAACCGGTGAACCAGCCCCACAAACCACCCGATTTGACTTCGGGTGCTTTGGCTGCGGGCTTGGCGCCGCGTGCGTGTGCAGGTGTCGCTGCTGTTTTGGCAGGTGCCGCAGGCTTTGGCTCATGAGCGGGTGCCGGTGCATCTGGCAACACGCCTTTGATGACTGGCGTTTGCTTGTTGGTGGGCTCTTGCGAGCGGCGTGTCACGGCGGTGGGGTCTTCAAACTCCTCGGCCATTTTGTAGCTGGCTTCCACGCGGTCGAGGCGGGGGTCGTCGTGCTTGAGACGCTCCAACTTGTAGTTCGGTGTTTCCAGTGTCTTGTTCGGCACGAGCAACACGTTCAAGCGTTGTTGAATTTCAATCTTGGCAATTTCAGTGCGTTTCTCGTTCAACAAGAACGAGGCCACTTCCACCGGCACTTGGGCGTACACGGCAGCCGTGTTGTCCTTCATGGCCTCTTCTTGGATGATGCGCAAAATTTGCAGCGCCGAGCTCTCGGTGTCACGCACGTGGCCCGAGCCACCGCAGCGTGGGCAAGGAATAGATGCCCCTTCACTCAGCGCTGGGCGCAGGCGTTGGCGGCTCATTTCCATCAGGCCGAATTTGCTGATGGTGCCGAACTGCACGCGGGCGCGGTCGTGACGCAGCGCATCGCGCAAGCGGTTTTCCACGTCACGGCGGTTGCGGCTTTCGTCCATGTCAATGAAGTCGATGACGATCAGGCCACCCAAGTCGCGCAAGCGCATTTGGCGGGCCACTTCGTCGGCAGCTTCGAGGTTGGTGCGGGTGGCGGTTTCTTCGATGTCGCCGCCTTTGATGGCGCGGGCCGAGTTGACGTCCACCGATACCAAGGCTTCGGTGTGGTCAATCACAATCGCACCGCCGGAGGGCAGGTTGACGGTGCGGGCGTAGGCCGACTCGATTTGGTGTTCGATTTGGAAGCGGCTGAACAGCGGGGTGTCGTCGCTGTAGCGCTTCACGCGAGCGGCATGCTCAGGCATGACGTGGGCCATGAACTGGTGCGCTTGCTCGTAAATGTCATCGGTGTCGATCAAGATGTCGCCGATGTCATGGTTGAAGTAGTCGCGGATGGCGCGAATGACCAAGCTGGATTCTTGATAAATCAAGAACGCGCCTTTGGCACCCTTGGCGCCGTCGATGGCCGTCCACAACTTGAGCAAGTAGTTCAAGTCCCATTGCAACTCGGGGGCGCTGCGGCCGATGCCAGCGGTGCGCGCGATGATGGACATGCCTTTGGGATATTCCAATTGGTCCATCGCTTCTTTGAGTTCGGCGCGGTCGTCGCCCTCGATGCGGCGGCTGACGCCACCACCACGCGGGTTGTTGGGCATGAGCACCACATAGCGACCGGCCAAGCTGACGAAGGTGGTCAGGGCTGCGCCCTTGTTGCCACGTTCTTCTTTTTCCACTTGGACCAAGAGCTCTTGGCCTTCTTTGATGACGTCTTGAATACGGGCTTGGCTCGCAGACACGCCTTCGGCGAAGTACTGTTTGGAGATTTCTTTGAATGGCAAGAAGCCGTGGCGGTCTTCACCGTAGTCCACAAAGCAAGCTTCGAGGGATGGCTCGACGCGGGTGACGACGGCTTTGTAGATGTTGCCTTTGCGCTGTTCGCGGCCTTCGATTTCGATTTCATAGTCCAGCAGCTTTTGGCCGTCGACGATGGCCAGGCGGCGTTCTTCCGACTGGGTTGCATTGATGAGCATCCGTTTCATGATGCGGTTCCTTCACGTGTCAAATCATCACAGGCCCATGACGGGCCAACGATGCCTGAGGGGACGTCAGAGAACGAAGGGAATTGCCGCTGAGACCGTAGCCGCCGCGCTAATCAATGTGAGATCAGCGCAGGGGACGGTGGGTGGGCGCGTGGATCAGGGCAAGAAGTCGCGGTTGTCCTGTTGTCGAGTGCGTGGCTTGATGAGCCGGTGCAGGGGAGACAGGGCTGGTCCAGCTGGCATAGGTGCGACGCGCAACCTCGCACACCGTCGGTGGCAAAAGCCACTTTGTGCAGAGTTCCATCAACATCAACATTGCCACAACCATCGTTTTTGCTTCTTGCAGTCATCCGTTATGAAGGCTTTTCAAAAGAGCCTCCACAACTTGGGGTATTCCATTTCGGTGTTTTCTGAGCGTCGGCTCAACTTTTGGGGCGAGGGCCACGCAGTCTCTTGGGTACTGGGTCTGCGTCTCGGGCACAAAAGGGGCATCGACCTTACCGCGTTCGTCAGTACATGGTCTAATCTGTGTTAAATCAAGCACTTAGAGCAAAACGCTGGTGAATCACATTATAGGGGCTTTGACCCCAAACCCCGCCCCCTCGGTAAAAACACTGACGGTCGACGAAGACTCGACCGGCCAACGCCTCGACAACTTCCTGATGCGCCACCTCAAGGGTGTGCCGAAAACCCACGTCTACCGCATCATTCGCTCTGGCGAGGTGCGGGTCAACAAGGGCCGTGCCTCAGCTGAGCAGCGGGTAGAGACGGGCGATTTGGTGCGTCTGCCGCCGGTGCGCATCTCTGCCCAAGTGCAGGCCAAGGTGGATGCACCTGCCCCCGCCCGAGAATTTCCCGTCCTGATGGAGGACGAGGCCTTGATGGCCATCGACAAGCCTGCTGGCGTGGCCGTGCACGGTGGCAGCGGCGTGAGTTTTGGCGTGATTGAGCAGCTGCGCCGTGCCCGACCCGCCTCGACCCACTTAGAACTGGTGCACCGCCTCGACCGTGAAACCTCGGGCGTGCTGCTGGTGGCCAAAAAGCGCAGCGCCCTGAAAAATCTGCAAGACCAATTCCGCGACCGCGAAACGGGCAAAACCTATTTGGCCCTGGTGCTGGGTCTGTGGCCGTCGAACAAAAAGGTGATTGACTCTCCTTTGTTCAAGTACACGTTGGACACTGGCGTGGGCGAGGGCGAACGCCGCGTCAAAGTGGTGGACAAAGACGACCCCAACGGCATGCGCTCCATCACCTTGGTGCGTGTCGCGCGCACGGTGGGCCCTTACACCTTGCTGGAGGTGACCATCAAAACCGGTCGCACCCATCAAATTCGTGTGCACTTGGCCAGCCAAGGCCACCCGATTGCGGGTGATGACAAATACGGCGACTTTGAGCACAACAAACTGCTGCACAAGATGGGCCTCAAGCGCATGTTTTTGCATGCGTGGCAGCTCAAGTTCCAGCATCCGCAAAGCCACCGCCCTGTCAGCCTGCAAGCGCCGTTGCCGCCTGAGCTGAAAAACTTTGTCGACGGCATTCAGCCGCCCATCATTCAACCGCATCTCGACGCATGACCACACGCCCGCGCCAGTTTGATTTGATTGCCTTCGATTGGGACGGCACACTGTTTGATTCCACGCAAATCATCACCCGTTGCATTCAAGCGGCGGTGGTGGATGTGGGTGGGGCCAGGCCGACCGACGAGGCTGCGTCGTATGTCATTGGCATGGCGCTCATGCCCGCATTGGCCCACGCCGCGCCTGATGTGCCGCAAGACAAATACCCGCTGTTGGGCGAGCGTTATCGTTTCCATTACATGAAGCACGCCAACGACATTGCCTTGTTTGACGGTGTGTTGCCCTTGCTGGCCGCGTTGCGCGAGCGCCACCATTGGCTGGCAGTGGCCACAGGCAAAAGCCGCCGAGGCTTGGATGAGGCCCTGCACACGGCCGAACTCAAAGGCGTGTTTGATGGTTCGCGCACGGCAGACGAAACGGCTGGCAAGCCCCACCCACGCATGTTGGAGGAGCTGATGCGCGAGTTTGGCGTAGCGCCCGAGCGCACTTTGATGATTGGCGACACCACGCACGACCTGCAAATGGCCATGAACGCAGGCTGCGCCAGTGTGGGGGTGAGCTACGGCGCACACGACCATGGCCAATTTGAACCCTTGAACCCACGATTCATCGCGCACTCGGTGCAGGCGTTGCATGACTGGTTGTTGGCGAACGCGTGATGGCTCAGGCTGACGCTCAATCGCCCACCTTGCCGTTGTGCCTCAGCAGCGACTTGGCCGAAGGTGGCCGCGCCGTGCCCTTTGATGTGGTGTTTGCCGGTCAAACCTGCCGCGCCTTTGCCATTCGCTTCGAAGGCCGGCCGCATGCCTACCTCAACCGGTGCACCCATGTGGCCATGGAGATGGATTTCCAGCAAGACCAGTTTTTTGATGCCTCAGGCCGCTGGCTGCTTTGCGCGACCCACGGTGCCGAATATGCGCCCGACACGGGCGAGTGCGCGGGCGGGCCCTGCCGAGGGGGATTGGTCAAAATTGAACTGTCCGAAGCCGACGGCGTGGTCCACTGGCATACTGCGTACAACTTGAAACCTTTCGAATTTTTAGAATAAATCGCGCAAACTCATTGATATGTCAGAACAACCTATAGACCCCGAAAAACTCAGCCATAAAACGGTCTGGGAGCGCGACACCCTCGAGCGCTTGGCCTTTGCCACGCTGGCCGAGCAACGTGCCAGCCGACGGTGGCGCATCTTTTTCCGTTTTGCTTGGTTGTCCTTGGTGGGTGCCTTGCTTTGGACGGGCATGCAAAAAGGCGGCGTGACCGGGACCAACCCCAGTCAGCCGCACACCGCGGTGGTGGCCATCAAAGGTGAAATTGCTGACGGCGCCGATGCCAGCGCTGAATGGGTGGTCACCGCTTTGCGCGCTGCCTTTGAAGACGAAGGCTCGCAAGCGGTGGTGTTGCAAATCAACTCGCCCGGCGGGAGCCCTGTGCAAGCGGGCATCATCAACGACGAAATTCGCCGCTTGAAGGCCAAACACAAAAAACCGGTGTACGCCGTGGTGGAAGAGTCGTGCGCGTCGGCGGCTTACTACATTGCTGTGGCCGCTGACGCGATTTATGTGGACAAGGCCAGCATCGTGGGCAGCATTGGTGTGCTGATGGACGGCTTTGGCTTCACGGGTTTGATGGACAAGCTGGGCGTGGAGCGCCGTTTGATGACAGCTGGCGTGAACAAAGGGTTCTTAGACCCGTTCAGCCCCCAAACCAAAAACCAACGCACACACGCGCAGACTTTGCTGGACCAAATTCACCAGCAGTTCATCCAAGTGGTGCGTGAAGGCCGTGGCAAGCGCTTGAAAGAAACGCCAGAGCTGTTCAGCGGCTTGTTTTGGAGTGGTGAGCAAGCGGTAGGCCTCGGTTTGGCTGATGGCTTGGGTAACCTTGACTACGTGGCCCGTGAAGTTGTGAAAGCCGAAGACATCATCGACTACACCCGCCACGAAAACGTGGCCGAGCGTTTGGCCAAACGCTTTGGCGCGGCCATCGGCGAAGGCGCGGTGCGTGCCATGCAAACCATGCCTGTGCTGCGTTAAACCTTACTTGCCGATCAAAAATACCGTGGGCGCGCCAGAAATTTGAGCCTTGCCTGCGCTGCGCCAAGCCTGCACAGTTTTGCAGTCCACCTGCATTGTGGCCATGGTCAAGCCCATGGCGCGGGCCAAGCGGGTGTTGCCTTGCAGGCCGTTGACCAACGCTTCCCACAAGGCTTGGTTGCGGTAGGGCGTTTCAATGAACATTTGTGTTTGGCCGTGTTTGGCGGCCAGGTTTTCCAGCTCGCGCACGCGTTGTGTGCGGGCAGCGCCGTCTTGCGGCAAGTAGCCGACAAACGCAAAGTTTTGCCCGTTCAAGCCACTGGCCGCCAAGGCCAGCAGCAGCGACACAGGACCCACCAGTGGCACCACGCGAATGCCCAGTTCGTGCGCAGCACGCACGACCGATGAGCCAGGGTCGGCTACCGCAGGCATGCCTGCTTCGCTGACCAAGCCCACATCGTGGCCTGCCAAGGCGGCTTTGAGCATGGGCTTGGCGTCAAACTCACCCGTGTGGTCGCCTTTTTTGTGCACCTCGCGGGGCAGCTCGGTGATGGTGTTGTCTTGAATGGTTTTGGCCAGTGGCACATGGGCGTCGACACGCTTCAAAAAGGCGCGGGTGCTTTTGGCGTTTTCAGTGATCCAATGTGTCACGCCTGCAGCGACGTGCAAGGTGGCTTGCGGCAGCACATCGGTGATGGGGGTTGGGGTGTCGCAGCCAAAGTCGAGCGGGGTGGGCACGAGGTAGAGCGTGCCTTTTTGCGTTGTTGTGTTGGGCGTGTGGCTCATGGCTTTATTGCTCCCCACAGATCAATACCCGCCTCGCGCAGCAGGCGGGCGGTGCGAATCATGGGCAAGCCGATCAGGGCAGTGGGGTCATCGTTCTCGATGGCGTCGAGCAAGGCAATGCCAAGGCCTTCACTCTTGGCGCTGCCCGCGCAGTCGTAGGGCTCTTCGGCGCGCAGATAGGCCTCAATTTCAGCGTCGCTCAGGTCGCGAAAACGCACCTTGATTTGCGCGAGTTCGGTTTGTTCAAACTGGCTGTCCACGCAGACCACCGACACCGCGGTTTGAAACACCACGGTTTGGCCGCGCATGCGCTGCAGTTGCCCCACGGCGCGTTCGTGGTTGCCAGGCTTTCCCAGTGGCTCGCCGTGGAGGTCGGCCACTTGGTCTGAACCAATCACCACCGCGTGGGGGTACAGGGCTGCGACGGCCTTGGCTTTGGCTAAGGCCAAACGGGTGGCAAGGGCGTGCGGAGCTTCGCCAGCCAGTGGCGTTTCCTCCACGTCGGGGCTCACGACGTCAAAAGGGATGCGCAAACGCTCAAGCAGTTCACGGCGGTAGCGGGAGGTAGAGCCCAAAATCAGGGCGCGTTGGAGCTGAGACATGGGTAGATTCTCTTACACTGGCGCGCATGCAAACTCCAAAGAACCTTCGCGCCCTCGATGTCAAAGCCTTTGCCAAATCGCAAATGCACCTTGAGGGGGATACGCCTTTGGCAGTGTTTGAGCGTTTGGTCTCTGACTGCAGTGGCGAGGTGACGGGCCACGTGTCGTGGGCAGCGCAAGGTGCGATGGACCCAGAGCAGCGCGGCAAAGACGATGCCTGGTTGCATTTAGAAGCCAAAGCCGCCGTCCCCTTGACTTGCCAGCGCTGCTTGCACCCTGTGTCGGTGGCGTTGCTGATTGAGCAAGATTTCCGTTTTGTGGCCGATGAAGCCACGGCCTTGGCCGAAGACGATGCATCAGACGAAGACCTTCTGGTCATGGAAGACAGCTTCGATTTGATGGCCTTGATTGAAGATGAACTGCTGATGGCCTTGCCGCTGGTGCCCATGCATGAGGTTTGCTTGAGTGAGCAGGCGCCAACTTCTGCTGAAGAAGAGGCCATCTTGGCGGAGGTCAAACCGAACCCATTTGCCGTGCTGGCGTCACTTAAAACGCGAAAGCTTTGAAATTCTGGGAGTTGGGCTATAATCATGAGCTTCGCGTCACGCTGACCCTTGGTTGGTTTGTGGCCCAACGGTGAAACCACATTTAGTTCTAGGAGCCAACCATGGCTGTTCAGCAAAACAAAAAATCTCCTTCCAAGCGCGGCATGCACAATTCCCACGCAGCGTTGACAGCGCCTGGCACTGCCGTTGAGCCAACGACCGGCGAAATTCACCTGCGTCATCACATCAGCCCCACCGGTTTTTACCGTGGTCGCAAGGTGTTGAAGACCAAGTCTGAAGCTTAATTACTTCACGCTTCATGGGCCCGTGGCTGTCTTTGGCGCCTCGGGCTTTTGTTTTTTTGACGAGAAGAAACCTGCATGACCACTCTGGCTGTTGATTGCATGGGAGGCGACCATGGCCCGCGTGTCACGCTGTTGGCCTGTCGCCGTTTCTTAGACTCGCATCCAGACGCCAAGCTGTTGTTGGTCGGTTTGCCCAATGCGTTGTCGTCTTTTTCCCACCCCCGCGCTCAAATGGTGGCAGCCTCCGAAGTGGTGGCCATGGATGACCCCATCGAGGTGGCGTTGCGCCGCAAAAAAGATTCGTCCATGCGTGTGGCGATTGAGCAAGTCAAGAGCGGTGCTGCCCAAGCGGTGGTATCTGCTGGCAATACGGGTGCTTTGATGGCGATCGCACGCTATCTTCTCAAAACCATCGACGGCATCGACCGCCCAGCCATTGCAGGACGCATGCCTGACTTCAAAGGTGGCGGCACCACCATGCTTGACTTGGGCGCCAACGTGGATTGCACGCCCGAACACTTGCTGCAATTTGCCGTCATGGGATCGGCCTTGGTGTCGGTGCTCGACAACATTGAAAACCCAACAGTTGGCTTGCTGAACATTGGGGAAGAAGACATCAAAGGCAGCGAAGTGATCAAGAAAACTGCTGATTTGTTGCGAACTGCAGCCAAATCTGGCGATTTGAACTTTGTGGGCAATGTCGAAGGCACTGACATTTACGAGGGTGTGGTGAATTTGATCGTGTGTGACGGTTTTGTGGGTAATGTGGCCTTGAAAGCCAGCGAAGGCTTGGCGCGAAAGATCAGTGAAACGCTTAAAAATTCGTTTACGCACAACATCTTCACCAAAATCACAGGCATCTTTGCTTATCCTGTTCTATCTGACTTCAAGGACAGAGTTGACCATCGACGTTACAACGGCGCAGCGCTGTTGGGCCTCAATGGCATCGTTTTCAAGAGCCATGGCTCAGCCGACGATGTGGCCTTTGGTACTGCTTTGGACCGCGCGTATGATGCAGCTCACCATAACTTGCTCGAACGTGTGCGTTCTCGTATTGCCCATGCGGCTCCTTTGTTAGCCCTTGGACAATCCGACGTTTCGGCCTGAGCCACTTGATCAATGACCCTTTTCTCCCGAATCACCGGCACTGGAAGCTTTCTCCCTCCCCGCCGGTTGACCAACGCGGACTTGGTTGCGGAACTTGCCAGACAGGGCGTGGAAAGCTCAGACGAATGGATTGTTGAGCGCACGGGCATCCGTGCCCGTCACTTTGCCGCCCCGGATGTCAACAGCAGCGATTTGGCTTTCGAGGCTTGCAAGCAAGCTTTGGATGCTGCAGGTCGCCGCCCGCAAGACATTGACCTCATCATCGTTGCCACGTCCACGCCCGACATGGTGTTTCCCTCCACCGCAGCCATCCTGCAGCACAAACTTGCCCAGCTGGACGACGAAGCGGCTGGCATTGCGGGCGCCCCCGCGTTTGACGTGCAAGCGGTGTGCAGCGGCTTCATTTACGCGCTGACTGTGGCCGACGCCATGATTCGTGCGGGTAACGCCAAGCGTGCGTTGGTGGTGGGCTCTGAAATCTTTTCGCGTCTGCTCGACTTCCAAGACCGCACCACCTGCGTGTTGTTTGGTGATGGTGCTGGCGCTGTGGTGTTGGAAGCGTCTGACACGCCAGGCATCTTGGCCACCGACATTCATGCCGATGGCAAGCACGTCGGCATCTTGTGTGTGCCGGGCCATGTGAGCAACGGTCGTATTTTGGGCGACCCTGTGCTGAAGATGGATGGCCAAGCCGTGTTCAAGTTGGCTGTGGGCCTGCTTGAAGGTGCGGCCCGCACCGTGCTCGACAAAGCTGGCTTGACTGAAGGCGACATCGATTGGTTGGTGCCGCACCAAGCCAATATCCGCATCATCCAAAGTACGGCCAAAAAGCTCAAACTTTCGATGGACAAGGTTGTGCTGACGGTGCACGACCATGGCAACACCTCGGCAGCCTCGATCCCGCTGGCCCTTGACCACGCGGTGCGTTCAGGTCAAGTCAAAGTAGGCCAAACCGTCATGCTTGAAGGCGTGGGTGGCGGCTTCACTTGGGGCGCAGTGCTCGTCAAGATGTAAGTCTGCCCAAGACTTGCTGTGTTCTTCTTTGGGATACTTTATGAATTCATTTGCTTTTGTATTTCCGGGCCAAGGCTCTCAAACGGTGGGCATGCTTGACGCTTGGGGCGATAACCCTGTGGTGGCGCAAACCTTGGTCGAGGCATCAGATGCCATGGGCGAAGACATGGCCAAGCTCATCCACGAAGGCCCTAAACAAGCCCTGGACTTGACCACCAACACACAGCCTGTGATGTTGGTGTCAGCTGTGGCGGCTTACCGCGCTTGGTTGGCCGAAGGCGGTGTTGTCCCCAGCGTGGTGGCAGGCCACTCTTTGGGTGAGTATTCGGCTTTGGTCGCATCTGGCGTGTTGACCCTGGCCCAAGCTGCACCCTTGGTGCGCTTCCGTGCGCAGGCCATGCAAGACGCCGTGCCAGTGGGCACGGGCGCCATGGCGGCTATTTTGGGCATGGCGGCGGCACAAGTGATGGCGGGTTGCGCCGAAGCACAAGCCACCTTTGGCGCAGGCTCTGCCGAAGTGGTGGAGGCGGTCAACTTCAACGACCCTGGTCAAACCGTGATTGCTGGCAGCAAAGCCGCTGTGGAAAAAGCCTGCGAAGTGCTCAAGGCCAACGGTGCCAAGCGTGCCTTGCCTTTGCCTGTGTCTGCGCCTTTCCATTCCAGCTTGATGAAGCCTGCGGCCGAGCGCCTGAAAGAAAAACTCGCTGCCACTGTTTTTGCGACAGCGCAAATTCCTTTGGTCAACAACATTGACGTGGCGGTGGAAACCGACGCCGACCGCATGCGCGATGCCTTGTATCGCCAAGCCTTTGGCCCCGTGCGTTGGGTCGAGTGTGTGGCCGCCATCAAAGCAAGGGGTGTGACTACCTTGGTTGAATGCGGCCCTGGCAAGGTTTTGGCTGGCATGGTCAAACGCATCGACGCAGATTTAACAGGCATGCCTTTGTTTGACCCCGCCACCTTGGCGGACGTCAAAACTGCATTGGCCTAATTCAAAGAGAACAAACATGAGCGACAACACACAACAGATTGCCTTGGTGACCGGCGCTTCGCGCGGCATCGGTGCAGCCATTGCCCAAGAGTTGGCCCAGCAAGGCTATTTGGTCATCGGCACGGCCACGTCGGATGAGGGTGCAGCCAAAATTTCTCAAGCCTTGTCTGCGCACGCGGGTTGCCGAGGTGCCAACCTGAATGTCAACGATGTTGCGGCGATCGACGCTTTGTTAGAGCAAATCACCCAAGACCACGGCGCATTGCACGTGCTGGTGAATAACGCCGGCATCACCCGCGACACCTTGGCCATGCGCATGAAGGATGACGATTGGGACGCCGTGCTCGACACCAACCTCAAAGCCGTGTTTCGCATGTCACGCGCCGTGATGCGCCCCATGATGAAGCAGCGCTATGGCCGCATCATCAGCATCACCAGCGTGGTGGGCGCTTCTGGCAATGCGGGCCAAGCCAACTACGCTGCGGCCAAGGCTGGTGTCGCTGGCATGACCCGCGCTTTGGCACGTGAGTTGGGCAGTCGTGGTATCACAGTCAATTGCGTGGCCCCAGGCTTTATTGAAACCGACATGACAGCCTCCTTGCCCGAGGCACAACAAAAAGCTTTGCTGGGTCAAATTCCTCTGGGACACCTCGGCAAACCTGCAGACATTGCGCATGCCGTGGCGTATTTGGCTGGCGCTCACGCCAGTTATGTGACGGGTCAAGAGTTGCATGTCAACGGTGGCATGTTCATGGCTTGAAGCCATTTGCGCCAAAACCTCAAACAGAATCCATACGGTCAGTCCGTCCGGTTAAAATAGCGGCCTTATTCACAACCCTTAGAGGGAATCCATGAGCGATATCGAACTGCGTGTCAAAAAAATCATTGCTGAACAACTCGGCGTTGAAGAGTCTCAAGTGACCAACGAAAAAGCCTTCGTGGCTGATTTGGGTGCCGACTCCTTGGACACAGTGGAATTGGTGATGGCATTGGAAGATGAGTTTGGTATTGAAATCCCAGACGAAGATGCCGAAAAAATCAACACCGTGCAAAACGCGATTGACTACGCGTTGACCCACAAAAAAGCCTAACTACCAGGAACAACCGCATGAGCCGTCGTCGCGTCGTTGTGACCGGCCTAGGTTGTATCAGCCCCGTGGGCAACACGGTGGCGGACGCTTGGGCCAATCTTTTAGCCGGACACTCCGGCATTGCCAACATCACGCGTTTCGATGCGTCTGGCATCAATTGCCATTTTGGTGGCGAAGTAAAAGATTTAGACCTTGATCTGTACATCGCCCCGAAAGAGGCGCGTGCCATGGACAAGTTCATTCATTACGGCATTGCTGCGGCGGTACAAGCAGTTCAAGACTCAGGCCTCGCCACTGGCGAAGCTCTGGGCGAAGAAGAAGCGACGCGCATTGGCGTCGTGATCGGCTCTGGCATTGGCGGTTTGCCGCTGATCGAAAGCATGCATGACGAAATGTTGGCCAAAGGCCCACGCCGTATTTCGCCATTCTTTGTGCCAGCATCCATCATCAACATGATTTCTGGTCACGTGTCCATGCGTTTTGGCTTCAAAGGCCCGAACCTGGCCGTGGTCACAGCCTGCACCACAGGCTTGCACAGCATCGGCGAAGCAGGGCGTCACATTGAGTACGGCGATGCCGATGTCATGATTGCAGGCGGCTCTGAGGGTTGTATTTCTCCCTTGGGTGTCGGTGGCTTTGCCTCCATGCGCGCTTTGTCGACCCGCAATGACGACCCTGTCACCGCCTCGCGTCCCTGGGACCGCGACCGCGATGGTTTTGTGTTGGGCGAAGGTGCAGGTGTGTTGGTGCTCGAAGAGTATGAGCATGCCAAAAAGCGCGGTGCCAAAATTTATGCAGAGTTGGGTGGTTATGGCTTGAGCGCTGACGCTGGCCACATGACAGCCCCCAACATGGACGGCCCACGCCGCGCCATGCTCAGTGCGCTGCGCAACGCGGGTGTGAACGCCGACCAAGTCGATTACTTGAACGCGCATGGCACCTCCACACCGCTGGGTGACATCAACGAAACCAACGCCATCAAAGCAGCATTGGGTGACCACGCCAAGAAGACCGTGGTCAACTCGACCAAGTCGATGACGGGCCACCTGTTGGGCGGCGCTGGCGGCATCGAAAGTGTGTTCACGGTCTTGGCCATCCACAACCAAAAGAGCCCACCCACCATCAACATCTTCAACCAAGACCCCGCCTGTGATTTGGACTATTGCGCCAACACAGCGCGCGACATGAAGATCGATGTGGCACTCAAAAACAACTTCGGATTTGGCGGCACCAACGGCGCGTTGGTTTTCAAACGCATCTGAGGCCTTGCCATGCACAACGCCCCATCGGTTTCTTACCCGCTGGGGCGTTGTGCTTTTCAGCGTTGGGTGTATGCGTTTTTTGTCGTGCTCACCTCAGTGGTGTTGTTCGCGTGGGCATACAACCAAGGCCTGACCGTTAGCTGGGGTGTGGCCGCGATGGCTGCCGTGTTGGGTGCATGCTTGGGCTGGCGTGCGTTCAAGCAGGCAGGCACGCTCACATGGGATGGCCAAGTGTGGTGCTTGCAGACCCTTGGCGCAGGGCATGAAGACACACTGGGTGAGGTCAGTGTGGTTTTGGATGTGCAAAAAGCCTTGCTTTTACGCTGGCAACCCGCATCTGACACACTGAACACCAAACCACTTTGGTTGTGGCTGGGTTCAGAGGTGGCCAGCCACCATTGGCAAGATGTGCGTCGCGCGGTCTATCAACGCGACGGTATGTATTGAAGGAAGAAACATGGCTCGTTCATTCACATGGGATTGTTCTGTCTTGAAGGCGCATTGGTATGCTTGCCGAGCCTCTTTGCTTGCAGGCTTGTGCGTCACAGCCCTCAGTGCGGCGCTGGTTCAACCGGTTTCGGCGCAGAGCAGCCAGCCTTCGGCCAGTGGCACCATGGTGAAAGGCTTGCCCGACTTCACGGAGTTGGTGGAGCAAGTGGGCCCTTCGGTGGTGAACATTCGCACGCTCGAAAAAGCCGCTGTGCGTGACCCCCAAAGCAGCGAGCCCGATGCCGAGATGCAAGAGTTCTTCAGGCGCTTTTTTGGCGTGCCCATGCCCGCGCCCAATGCCCCCAACGCACCCCGACAGCAGCGCCCCAACCGAGGGCAACCTGATGAGCAACCCAGAGGTGTGGGCTCGGGGTTCATCTTGTCCGCCGATGGCTTTGTGATGACCAACGCCCATGTGGTGGAAGGTGCGGACCAAGTGTTGGTGACTTTGCCAGACAAGCGCGAATTCAAAGCCCGCATCGTGGGCTTAGACAAGCGCACCGATGTGGCCGTGGTAAAGATTGAGGCCACGGGCCTGCCCGCTGTGAAGATTGGCGATGTGAACCGCCTCAAGGTGGGCGAGTGGGTCATGGCCATTGGCTCGCCCTTTGGGTTGGATAACACGGTGACCGCTGGCATCGTGAGCGCCAAACAGCGCGACACGGGTGACTATTTGTCGTTCATTCAAACCGATGTGGCCATCAACCCTGGCAATTCGGGTGGCCCGCTCATCAACATGCGCGGTGAGGTGGTGGGTATCAACAGCCAAATCTATTCCCGCTCGGGCGGCTTCATGGGCATCTCATTCGCCATTCCAATTGACGAAGCCGTGCGCGTGAGCGAGCAGTTGCGCGCGACGGGCAAAGTGCAGCGTGGTCGTTTGGGTGTGCAGATTGACCAAGTCACCAAAGAGGTCGCTGAGTCTTTGGGCCTGTCCAAGGCCCAAGGCGCTTTGGTGCGGGGTGTGGAGCAGGGCTCGCCAGCCGAGAAGGCGGGCATAGAGCCGGGCGACATCATTTTGAAGTTCGATGGCAAACCCATTGAGAAGTCCAGCGATTTGCCGCGCATGGTGGGCAACACCAAGCCAGGCACACGCAGCACCATCCAAGTGTGGCGACGTGGCAACCTCAAAGACATGCCCATCAGCGTGGGTGAGTTTGAAGCCGACAAGCCTGTGAAAAAAGCCGCCGCCCCTGACAAGCCGCAAGCGGGCGTTGTCCTGAAGGTGCTGGGCCTGACGGTCAGTGAGATGACCGACGCACAGAAAAAAGAACTCAAGTTGCGCGGTGGTGTTCGGGTCGATGCGGTGGCAGAACCTGCCTCGCGCTCGGGCATACAAGAGGGCGATGTGATCGTGAGCTTGGCCAACATTGAAACACCCAATGTGCAGGCGCTAGAGGCCATGGTCTCCAAGCTAGACCGAAGTAAGCCCGTGAGTATCTTGATCCGGCGGGGTGAATGGGCGCAATACACCGTGATTCGTCCTGTGCGTTAAACCCCTTTGCCAAAGTAGGAAATCAGGCGGGATGAAAATTTTTTCCAATGCCTAAAAAATAGTTTTTAAGTTGGTGTTTACTAACTTAAAACATGAGTTCAAGCCCTTTTTGTATAGAATCTAGGGGCTGAATGCGATTTTGCGATATATCGCAAGCTCAAAACTCCACGATACGGGATGGGCTGACTGACTCCACAGGTGATCCACAGATCGCCCACAAGTTGTCCCCCAACCTCTCTGTCACATTGTTAATAAGTTGTGGATAAATTGATGTTGCAAACCCGCAACGAGGCTTCATGTGAGTGGAGGGCTCTTTGCAAATCGGGGTTTTTGCCTACAATGAAATCCCAACTTATGCAGTTGCCATTGCTTGTTGGTTCTGGGCGCGTCAGCGAATGACGCGCCCTTTTTTCTTGGTGCTCTCCCTTTGAATTCAATCACTTAAGTGTTCCCGTTGATGAACAACATCAGAAACTTCTCAATCATTGCCCACATCGACCACGGCAAATCTACGCTGGCAGACCGTTTGATTCAGCGTTGCGGTGGTCTGGAAGAACGCGACATGTCGGCGCAAGTTCTTGACTCGATGGACATCGAAAAAGAGCGTGGGATAACTATCAAAGCGCAGACCGCTGCACTGCAATACAAAGCCAAAGACGGTCAGATTTACAACCTGAATTTGATCGACACACCGGGTCACGTGGACTTCTCTTATGAGGTGTCGCGTTCCCTCTCTGCCTGTGAAGGTGCGCTGCTGGTTGTCGATGCCAGTCAAGGTGTGGAAGCACAAACGGTTGCCAACTGTTACACCGCCCTCGACCTCGGTGTGGAGGTGGTGCCTGTGCTCAACAAAATGGATTTGCCCAATGCAGATCCAGAGAATGCGAAAGCAGAAATTGAAGACGTCATTGGCATCGATGCCACCGACGCCATTCCGTGCTCAGCCAAAACAGGTTTGGGCATCGATGACATCTTGGAAGCCGTGGTCGCCAAAATGCCGCCACCACAAGGACAAAAAGACGCACCGCTACGCGCCATGATCATCGACAGCTGGTTTGACAGCTACGTGGGCGTGGTGATGTTGGTGCGTGTGGTGGATGGCCGTTTGGGCAAGGGTGAGCGTTTCAAGATGATGGCCACCGAGGCTGTCTACAACGCTGACAACCTGGGTGTGTTCACGCCCGCCAACGAGCCTCGCCAGTCGCTCGAAGCGGGCCAAGTGGGTTACATCATTGCGGGCATCAAAGAACTGCAAGCCGCCAAGGTGGGTGACACCATCACCTTAGAAAAGAAGCTGCCCAACAACCTAGGCCCCGCCGAGCAAGCCTTGCCTGGCTTTAAAGAAATTCAGCCCCAAGTGTTCGCGGGCCTCTATCCCACCGAAGCCAACCAATACGACGGCCTGCGCGACGCGCTGGAAAAGCTCAAGCTCAACGATGCGTCGCTGCAATACGAGCCGGAAGTCTCGCAAGCCTTGGGCTTTGGTTTCCGTTGCGGTTTCTTGGGCTTGTTGCACATGGAAATCGTGCAAGAGCGCTTAGAGCGCGAGTTTGACCAAGACCTCATCACCACCGCGCCCAGCGTGGTCTACGAAGTGAAGATGCCCGACGGCGAAGTGGTCATGGTCGAAAACCCTGCCAAGATGCCTGAACAAGGCAAGTTGCACGAGATTCGTGAGCCGATCGTCACCGTGCATCTGTACATGCCGCAAGACTACGTGGGCGCCGTGATGACCCTGGCCAACCAAAAGCGCGGCGTGCAAATGAACATGGCGTACCACGGTCGCCAAGTCATGCTCACGTATGAGATGCCTTTGGGCGAAATCGTGCTCGACTTTTTTGACAAGCTCAAATCGGTCTCGCGCGGCTATGCCTCCATGGACTACGAATTCAAAGAGTACCGCGCCTCTGACGTGGTGAAGGTCGACATCTTGCTCAACGGTGAAAAGGTCGATGCTTTGTCCATCATCGTGCATCGTTCACAGTCGCAGTACCGCGGTCGGGCGGTGGTGGCCAAGATGCGTGAGATCATCAGCCGTCAGATGTTTGACGTGGCCATTCAAGCCGCCATTGGCTCCAACATCATTGCGCGCGAAAGCATCAAGGCTTTGCGTAAAAACGTGCTGGCAAAATGCTACGGTGGCGACATCAGCCGCAAACGCAAGCTGCTTGAGAAGCAAAAAGCAGGTAAAAAACGCATGAAGCAAATTGGTTCTGTAGAAGTTCCGCAAGAAGCCTTCTTGGCCATCTTGCAAGTGGAGGATTGATGGCGACGTTGACCGCATTCGTACTGGCCGCCTTTGTGGGCTACGCTGGTTCTTGGTATCTGGGCATGATCGAAGGTAACTTTGCCTTGCTGATGTTCATGGCCACCGTGGTGACTGGTGTTTACTGGTTGGCCGAGAAGTTTTATTTCTTTCCCCAGCGCAAAGCCGCAGCGGATCGCTTGCAGGCCAAGGCCGACAAGCGCACGGCCGAGTTGAATCAGCAAGGCATCACCCAAATCGATGTGAATGTGACCGAAGCCAAAGAGCGTCTGTACATGCAGCCTTGGTGGCTGGACTGGACAGCGGGGTTGTTCCCCGTCATCGCCGTGGTGTTTGTGTTGCGCTCTTTTCTGTTTGAGCCCTTCAAAATTCCATCGGGCTCCATGATTCCCACCTTGCATGTGGGCGACCTGATTTTGGTGAATAAGTTTCACTACGGTGTGCGCTTGCCCGTGATCAACACCAAGCTGACTGACGGCAACCCCGTGCAGCGTGGCGACGTGATGGTGTTTCGCTACCCACCCAAGCCCAGCCTTGACTACATCAAGCGCGTCATTGGTGTGCCTGGTGACGAGGTGGCGTATTTGAACAAGCAGCTCACCATCAACGGCCAGCCCATCACCAAAGCACCGCGTGCGGACTTCTTTGAAGAAGACAGCATGCGCTACATCACCCAGTTTGAAGAAAAGCTGCC
This sequence comes from Comamonadaceae bacterium, assembly GCA_027485285.1. Classification (GTDB taxonomy): domain Bacteria; phylum Pseudomonadota; class Gammaproteobacteria; order Burkholderiales; family Burkholderiaceae_C; genus Limnohabitans. The sequence continues at coordinate 25,174 of JAIXRH010000004.1, forward strand.
TTTGGGCACACGACCTTCAGAGATGACGGGCGATCGAACGCACAACCTGTTGAATGACAAAGACCGCCCCTCGTTCATTCCAGGTGCGGAAGACTTTGCCTTCAAAGAAAACTGCCACTTCACCGTCGAAGGCATCTCCTGCAAAGTGCCTGCAGGCCACTACTTCATGATGGGTGACAACCGCGACAACTCACTGGACTCGCGCTACTGGGGCTTTGTGCCAGAGAAAAACATTGTGGGCAAAGCCTTCTTTGTGTGGATGAACTTTGGCAGCCTCGCGCGCATCGGCGCCTTTCAATGACAGCACGCGCACGTTCAGACCGACCCAGCCCGTCTCAACAACAAATCCTTGAGACGCTCCAAGCGCGCTTGGCCTACACCTTTCAAAATCCTGCCTTACTCACGCAGGCGCTGACGCACCGCAGCTTCAGTGCAGACCACTACGAACGCTTGGAGTTTTTGGGCGACTCGGTGCTCAACTTGGCGGTGGCCAATTTGCTGTACCAGCGCCTCAACACCTTGCCTGAGGGCGACCTGTCGCGCGTGCGTGCCAACTTGGTCAAGCAAGACACGCTGCACCACTTGGCCGTCGAGCTGGGACTGTCGGGCATCTTGCGATTGGGTGAGGGCGAGATGAACTCGGGTGGCCAAAAACGCCCCTCCATCTTGGCCGATGCCCTCGAGGCGGTGCTGGGGGCGGTCTACCTTGATGCAGGCTACGCCACCGCCGATGCTTTGGTGCAACGCATTTTTGCCAAGGTCGAAGTCAACCCCGACATGCAAGCCGTGGGCAAAGACGCCAAAACCGAACTACAAGAATGGCTGCAAGCGCGCAAGTTCAAGCTGCCGATCTACCGTGTGGTGGGCACCTTGGGTGCGGCGCACAAACAAACCTTTGATGTGGAATGTGAAGTGCCAGAGTTAGCCCGCTGCGAGCGTGGCATTGGCGGCTCGCGCCGCGCAGGAGAGCAAGCCGCCGCAGCAGCCATGCTTCAAGTGATTCAAGACAACGGGCTCAAATAATGGCGACTCCTCCTAATAACGAACAGTCCCTCCAAGACATTGATGCCATGCTGGCTGCCAGCAAAGGCAACCGTGTGGTGGCCAGCCAAGCGGTGGTGGCGCCGGCTGACCAACGCTGCGGCCTGATTGCCATCGTGGGAAAGCCCAACGTGGGCAAGTCGACCTTGCTCAATGCCTTGGTGGGCCAAAAAATCAGCATCACCTCACGCAAGGCGCAGACCACGCGCCACCGCATCACGGGCATGCACACCGAGGGCGCGTCGCAGTTTGTCTTTGTGGACACGCCTGGTTTTCAAACCATCCACGGCAACGCGCTGAACAAGTCGCTCAACAAAACCGTGCAAGGCGCGGTGGGCGATGTGGACTTGGTGGTGTTGGTGGTCGAGGCGGGTAGCTTCACCCCCGCCGATGAGCGCGTGCTGTCGTTGCTGGCACAAGGCATTCCTACGCTACTGGTGGCGAACAAACTCGACACCATGAAAAACCGTGCCGACATCATGCTGTGGCTACAAGCCATGCAAGACCGTCACCCCTTTGCCGAGATCGTGCCCATGTCGGCCAAGAACGACAAAGACGTGCAGCGCCTCTTGGGCATTTGCGAAAAGTACCTGCCCGAGCAAGCGTGGATGTACGCTGCCGACGAGCTGACCGATCGCAGTGAAAAGTTCATGGCTGCCGAAATGGTTCGCGAGAAATTGTTCCGTTTGACAGGCGACGAACTGCCCTACACCTCGACCGTCATCATCGACAAGTTCGAGGAAGAAAAGGGCAAGACCAAAGGCATCAAACGCTTGGTGCGCATTGCTGCCACCATCGTGGTGGAGCGCGATGGCCACAAAGCCATGGTGATTGGCGACAAAGGCGAACGCCTCAAGCGCATGGGCATGGAAGCCCGTACCGAGTTGGAAAAACTCTTTGATGCCAAAGTGTTCTTAGAGCTGTGGGTCAAGGTGCGCTCGGGTTGGGCCGACGATGCAGCGCGGGTGCGTAGCTTTGGCTACGAGTAAGTCCAGCACCATCACAATGTTGCGGGGCATTCCCCGTATTCAGGACGAGCCCGCGTTCGTGGTGCACCGCTACGACTGGAGCGAGTCCAGCCTGATTTTGGAAACCTTCACCCGCAACTTTGGTCGGGTGGCTTTGGTGGCCAAAGGCGCTAAAAAACCCAGCTCCAACTTTCGGCCAGTGCTGTTGCCTTTGCAGCCGTTGAACGTCAGCTATTCAGGCGATGCCGAAATCCGCACCTTGAAGGGCGCTGAATGGGTGGGCGGCCACATCATGCCCACGGGCGAGGCCCTGCTCTCGGGCTACTACATCAACGAGTTGTTGTTGCGCTTGCTCGCGCGTGACGACCCGCACCCCAGTTTGTTTGATCTGTACCGCCAAGTGGTGCAGGTGTTGGCTTCAGGCCATGAGGGCACGATGGCCCCCGCGCTGCGCGCCTTTGAGTTGCTGCTGTTGCGCGACATTGGCTTCTTGCCCGAGCTCAACGCCCAAACCCTCACCCTCAGTCCTTTGCTGCACCATGCCTTGTATGTGCTGGTGGCCGAAGGCGGCCTGCGCACGCACAACGCGCAAGACCGCACGGGCTTGGCGGGTAGCGTGTGGCTGCAGCTGCACGACAGCCTGTTGACAGACACGCCATTCACCGCCACGCTGCGTTTGTGTGCCGAGATGCCTCCCGAGCAACGCAACGCCCTGCAGGGCCAGCTGAGGGCCTTGCTGCACTACCATTGCGGGGTCAAAACACTGCGCACGCGGCAGATGATGATTGACCTGCAATCCCTTTGAGTCACCCCATGTCCCACGCCCCTACAAAAACCGCCCTGTCGGTCAACCTCAACAAAGTAGCTTTGGTGCGCAACACGCGCCATTTGGGGGTGCCCAGCGTCACACGCGCGGCCACGCTGTGCTTAGAGGCGGGCGCTGCGGGCATCACCGTGCATCCACGCCCCGACGAGCGTCACATCCGCGCTGGCGATGTGTATGAGTTGGCCGCGTTGCTCAAAGCCTGGCCAGACCGTGAGTTCAACATCGAAGGCAACCCGTTTCACAACCTGATGGACTTTGTGCGCCAAGTGCGCCCCCATCAAGTGACCTTTGTGCCCGACAGCGAAGGCCAGTTCACCAGCGACCATGGCTGGACATTTCCGCAAGATGCTGAGCGCTTGAAGCCCCTGATTGATGAAGCCAAAGCGCTTGGCGTGCGCGTGAGCTTGTTCATGGACCCCATCCCCGAAGCCATGACTGCTGCCAAAGCGGTAGGCGCTGACCGCGTGGAGCTTTATACCGAGACCTATGCCTCTGCCTTCGGCACATCCAAGCAAGCGGAGGTCTTGGCGGCTTTCAAAGCCACGGCACACGCTGCCCTCCAGGCGGGTCTGGGCATCAATGCTGGCCACGACCTGAACCGCGACAACCTGCACACTTTCCTCACCACCGTGCCCGGTGTGCAAGAGGTGTCGATTGGCCACGCCCTCATTGCCGATGCGCTAGAGATGGGCTACACAGCAACTGTTCGCGCTTACAACGCGTGCATGCCGCAGGCTTGAGACGGCGCATGATTTACGGCATCGGCACTGACATTTGCGACATCCGCCGTATCCGTGCGTCTTTAGAAAAGCACGGCGAACGCTTTGCGCAAAAAGTGCTGAGCGACAACGAGCTGAAAACTTTCCGCACCCGCAGCGAACGTTGGCCCGAGCGCGGTGTGCGTTATGTGGCCACACGCTTCTCAGCCAAAGAAGCCTTCAGCAAAGCCATCGGTTTGGGCATGCGCATGCCCATGACGTGGCGTTTGTGCGAAGTGGCCAAACTGCCCAGCGGCCAGCCCACCCTCGTGTTGCACGGCGTGCTCAAAGAATGGTTTGAAGCCAAAGGCCTGAGCGCCCATGTCAGCGTGAGCGATGAGTCCGACTACGCCACCAGCTACGTGGTGGTTGAAACACACACCGCCTGAACGAATTCAATTGATGACTCACCACGCCCCCCTCATTCTTGACATCGCTGGCACTCAGCTGACTGCGGCTGATCGCCAGCGTTTGAAGCACCCGCTCACAGGCGGCGTCATTTTGTTTGGTCGCAACTGGGCCAGCCGCCAACAGCTCACCCAGTTGTGCGCCGACATCAAGGCCGTGCGAGAAGATTTGCTCATTTGTGTCGACCACGAAGGCGGGCGCGTGCAGCGCTTTCGCCAAGACGGCTTCACCCACATCCCCCCCATGCGTGCTTTGGGCGAGCTGTGGATGAATGACAAAAAGAAACAGCCCGACAGCGGCGCGATGGCCGCCATGGATGCCGCCACCGCTTGCGGCTATGTGTTGGCCAGCGAGTTGCGCGCGTGCGGTGTGGACTTCAGCTTCACCCCTGTGCTCGACCTCGACCACGGCGAGAGCGGCGTGATTGGCGACCGCGCGTTTCACCGTGACCCCCGCGTGGCCACCACCTTGGCCAAGAGCGTCATGCACGGCTTGTTGTTGGCGGGTATGGCCAACTGTGGCAAGCACTTTCCTGGCCACGGCTTTGTGAAGGCCGATTCGCATGTGGACATTCCCGTCGACAAGCGCAGCCTCAAAGCCATCCTAGGCGACTGCGCTTTGCCTTACCAATGGCTCACCACCACGCTCACCAGTGTCATGCCCGCCCACGTCATTTACCCGAAGGTTGATGCCTTGCCTGCAGGCTTCTCACCACGCTGGTTGCAAGACATCTTGCGCGGTGAGTTGCATTTCAATGGCGCGATCTTCAGCGACGATTTGTCGATGGAAGGCGCACGCCGCATCCAAGGCCGCTCGGTCAGCTTTGCCCAGGCGGGTGTGGCTGCGCTGAATGCGGGTTGCGATTTGGTGCTCTTGTGCAACCAAAGCATCGGCGACGGCCATGCGGTGGATGAAATGCTCGAAGGCCTGACCGAACACCTCGTTAAAAACCAATGGCATGCCAGTGACGCCAGCGAACAACGCCGTCGCGCTCTGCTGCCCACAACTTCGCCGCTAGCTTGGGACGCGCTGATGACTCACCCCGCATACTTGCGGGCTTTGGACCTGTTGCCTTAACCCGCACACACGTTCACCACCACCCCAGAAAGCTCCCATGGCAACGCCTAATTACAACTACGAAAAACGCCAACGCGAGTTAGCCAAGAAGAAGAAAAAAGAAGACAAACTGCGCGAGCGTGATGCCCGCAAAACTTCGCCTGACGGTGAATTTGGTGAAAATCCAGCCATGGACCCCGATCCTGTGCCTAGCCCTGATGGCGATGCGCCTGAAGCGGGTGTAGACAAAATTTAATCAAAGGTTTTTCTATGGCAATTCCTTGGCTCTCCGCACTCAAAGTCATCCCATGGGGCGATGTCATTTCGCACGCGCCCAGCGTGCTTGAAAAAGCCCGCGACCTCATGACCCGCAAGCCTGCGGAAGCAGCACCCGCGTCGATGGCCACGCCCAATGCGCACGACGAGGTGCCGAGCTTGGGCGAACTGAAAAACCGATTGCTTGCTGCCAATGTGCAAATAGACGAGCTGCAACAACGCCAAACACAACTCACGCAAACCGTGAGCGAATTGGCCGAGCAAAACGCGGCCTTGGTGTCGGTGGTGAGTGGCTTGCGTCAAACCCTTCGCCAGGTGGTGCTTGGATTGGCGCTGGCTTTTGTCGGCTTGGGTGCTGTGGCGTACACCCAGTTCTTTTAAGCTTCCCGACGCAAGGCGGGGAACAAAATCACGTCGCGGATGCTGGGGCTGTCGGTCAGCAACATCATCAAGCGGTCAATGCCGATGCCGCAGCCACCGGTGGGGGGCATGCCGTATTCGAGGGCACGCACAAAGTCGTGGTCGTAGAACATGGCTTCGTCGTCGCCGCTGTCTTTGGCGGCCACTTGGGCATGAAAACGGGCGGCTTGGTCCTCGGCGTCGTTCAACTCACTGAAGCCGTTGCCAAACTCGCGGCCTGTGATGTAGAGCTCAAAACGCTCGGTCACCTCAGGTTGGCTATCGCTGGCGCGGGCCAAGGGTGAAATCTCGACGGGGTGCTCGCAAATGAAGGTGGGCTGCCACAGCTTGTCTTCCACCGTCTCTTCAAAGTACATCACTTGCAAGCTGGCCAAGCTGCGTGTGCTGAGCTTGTCTTTCTCTTCTTTGAAACCGAGCTTTTGCAAAGCGTTGATCAACCAGGTGATGTTGTCCACGTTGTCGCCCGCTTCGGTGTGCTTGAGGATGGCTTCACGGATGGTGAGGCGCTCAAAGGCAGGTTCCAAGTCCACCGCTTTGCCGCCGTAGGTCAGCAGCAAGGTGCCAGCGGCCTTCATGGCGGCGTCGCGCACCAGCTCTTCGGTGAAGTGCATCAGGTCTTGGTAGTTCCAATACGCGGCGTAGAACTCCATCATGGTGAACTCGGGGTTGTGGCGCACCGAGATCCCTTCGTTGCGGAAGTTGCGGTTGATCTCAAACACGCGTTCAAAGCCACCCACGATCAAGCGCTTCAAGTACAGCTCAGGCGCAATGCGCAAGAACATTTCTTGGTCCAGCGCGTTGTGGTGCGTGGTGAAGGGCTTGGCGTTCGCACCGCCGGGGATGGGGTGCAGCATGGGCGTTTCCACTTCAAGGAAGTTGTGTTGCACCATGAAGTCGCGGATGCCGCTCACCGCTTTGCTGCGCGCCACAAAGCGCTTGCGTGCGGTTTCGTCTGTCATCAAATCGACGTAGCGTTGGCGGTATTTGATCTCTTGGTCCGCCACGCCGTGGAACTTGTCGGGCATGGGGCGCAGGCTCTTGGTCAGCATGCGGATGCTGGTGGCATGGATGGACAGCTCGCCCATGCGCGTTTTGAACAGCTTGCCTTCGCACGCCACGATGTCGCCCAAATCCCAATGTTTGAAATCGGCGTAGAGGTCTTCGCTGATGTCGTCACGCGTCACGTAAATCTGGATGCGGCCTGTGCTGTCTTGCAGCGTGGCAAAGCTGGCCTTGCCCATCACGCGCTTGAGCATCATGCGGCCTGCCACTTTGGCGAACTGGCCTTCTTCGGTCAATACCTCGAGCGACTTGTCGCCATGCAACTCGTGCAGCGTGGCGGCGTGGTGCGCGGGTTTGAAGTCATTGGGGAACGCCACGCCAAGGCCAGCAGCCTGCCGCTCGCGCATGGTCTTGAGCTTGTCGCGGCGCTCGGCGATCAGTTGGTTTTCGTCGACGGGAGCGGCTTCTGGCGTGGCGGGGGTGGTGGTGTTAGACATCTAAAGAGGCGTGAGTAGAAAAAAGCTGCGTACAAATGGGGAGCGCAGCAAACCCGATATTTTACGAGGCTGATGCGGTGCTAATACGGCTGGCGAAACCAAAGTAAAAAAGGTCCGAAAGGACCTTTTTCATATCTTCAATGCCTCTGTTTACGCGACAGCGTCGGCAGGCTGGCGCTGCAACATCGCCAAGGTGCTGGCGATGGTTTTGCGCAGTTCGCGGCGGTCGCAAATCATGTCGACGGCGCCTTTTTCTTGCAAAAATTCTGCGCGTTGGAAGCCTGCAGGCAAGGTAACACGCACGGTGCTTTCAATCACGCGGGGGCCGGCAAAGCCAATCAGGGCATTGGGCTCGGCCATCACCACGTCACCCATGAACGCAAAGCCGGCTGACACGCCGCCCATGGTGGGGTCGGTCAAGACGGCGATGTAGGGCAAGCCTTTTTTGGCCAAGCGCGTGAGCGAGGCGTTGGTTTTGGCCATTTGCATGAGCGAGAGCAAGCCCTCTTGCATGCGCGCGCCACCGGTGGCTGTGAAGCAAATGAAGGGCACTTTTTGCTCGATGGCGGTGTGCACGCCGCGCACAAAGCGCTCGCCCACGACCGAGCCCATGGAGCCGCCCATGAAGTCGAATTCAAAACAGGCCACGACCACGTTGATGTTGTGCACCGCGCCACCCATGACCACCAAGGCGTCGGTTTCGCCGGTGTTTTGCATGGCCTCTTTGAGGCGCTCGGGGTATTTGCGGCTGTCCTTGAACTTCAAGGGGTCCACCGGCAGCACTTCTTGGCCAATTTCGTAGCGGCCTTCGGCGTCCAGAAACGCGTCCAAACGGGCGCGGGCGCTCATGCGGTGGTGGTGGCTGCAAGTGGGGCAGACGTTTTGGTTGGCTTGCAAATCACTCTTGTAGAGCACGGTCTCGCAGCTGGGGCACTTCACCCACACACCTTCGGGCACGCTGCGGCGGTCCGAGGGGTCGGTGTGTTGAATTTTGGGGGGCAGCAGTTTTTCGAGCCAACTCATGGTGAGCCTTTCGTCAGTTCTTTTTGGAGTGGTTTGATTTTAACGGGCGGGGTCGCTGGCGATTCAAGCGTCCAAAGCCTGGCGAATACCCGTTAAAAAATCGTGCGCCGCAGCCACTTCTTGGCCTGCTGGCGCTGCTTCCAACAGCTGGATGATGCGGCTGCCAATCACCACGGCATCGGCCACACGGCCCACAGCGGCGGCGGTGGCGGCATCGCGAATGCCAAAGCCGACGCCCACGGGGATGTGCACATGCTGGCGGATGCGCGGCAACATGGCTTCCACGGCGTCGGTGTCGAGGTTGCCAGCGCCCGTCACGCCCTTGAGCGAGACGTAATACACATAGCCGCTGGCAACGCGTGCCACTTGTGCCATGCGTTGGTCGGTGCTGGTGGGCGCGAGCAAGAAGATCAGGTCCATGCTGTGGGCGCGCAGGGTGGCGGCAAATTCTTCGCACTCTTCCGGTGGGTAGTCCACGATCAGCACGCCGTCGACGCCAGCGGCAGAAGCGTCTTTGACAAATGAGTCTGGGCCGTGCTTGAGGTTGTAGCACTCCACGGGGTTGGCGTAGCCCATCAGCACCACGGGGGTGGTGGCATTGGTCACGCGAAATTCGCGCACCATGTCCAGCACTTGGGTCGTGCCTGTCCCAAAACGCAGCGCGGCCTCGCCTGCTTTTTGAATCACTGCGCCGTCGGCCATCGGATCGCTGAAAGGCACCCCCAGTTCGATGATGTCAGCGCCCGCGTCCACCATGCCGTGCATGAGGGCGGGTGTGATGTTGGCTTGCGGAAAGCCTGCCATCACATAGGGAATGAGGGCTTTGCGGCCTTGGGCTTTGAGGGCGGCGAGGGTGGCGTCAATTCGGCTCATGGTTCGGCTCACTTCACAAATTTCACGGCATGTTCAGCAGGGCCACCTTTGACCGATTGGCCTTGGCAGCTGGGGCGGCAGAAGAAGTCTGCGTTGCTCAGGTCCGCCACCGTGCCAATGTCTTTGTCGCCACGGCCAGAGAGGTTGATCAAGATCGACTGTTCGGGCGTCATGGTCTTGGCCAGCTTCATGGCGTAAGCCACGGCATGGCTGGATTCGAGTGCCGGTATGAGTCCTTCCGTGCGGCACAGGTAGTGGAAGGCGTCCAGCGCTTCTGTGTCGGTGATGCCCACGTACTCGGCGCGGCCAATGTCTTTGAGAAACGCGTGCTCGGGGCCCACACCAGGGTAGTCAAGGCCAGCGCTCACGCTGTGCGTTTCGGTGATCTGGCCGTTTTCATCTTGCAAGATGTAAGTGCGGTTGCCGTGTAAAACGCCAGGTGTGCCCAGTTGCAGTGAGGCCGAGTGACGGTTGGTGTCCATGCCTTCGCCCGCGGCTTCCACGCCAATGAGACGTGTGTTGACGTGGTTGATGTAGGGGTAGAAGATGCCCATGGCATTGCTGCCGCCACCCACGCAGGCCAGCACGGCGTCGGGTTGCTGTTCTGCCATCTGCAGGCTTTTGAACATGGCAGGCATTTGCGTGAGGCACTCTTCGCCAATCACGCTTTGGAAGTCGCGCACCATCATTGGGTAAGGGTGAGGCCCCGCCACTGTGCCGATGATGTAGAAGGTGTTGTCCACGTTGGCCACCCAGTCGCGCATGGCCTCGTTCAGGGCGTCTTTGAGGGTGCGGCTGCCGCTTTCCACGGGCACCACGGTCGCGCCCAAGAGCTTCATGCGGTACACATTGGGGCTTTGACGCTTGACGTCTTCAGCGCCCATGTAGACCACGCATTCCAGGCCGTAGCGTGCGCAGATGGTGGCGGTGGCGACGCCGTGTTGGCCTGCACCCGTTTCGGCAATCACGCGGGGCTTGCCCATGCGTTTGGCCAGCATGGCTTGCCCAATGGTGTTGTTGATCTTGTGAGCGCCGGTGTGGTTCAGGTCTTCACGTTTGAGGAAGATTTGCGCACCGCCCATTTCGCGGCTCATGCGGGCTGCGTGGTAGATGGGCGAAGGGCGGCCCACAAAGTGCGCCAACTCATTTTTGAACTCGGCAATGAACGCGGGGTCGTGTTGGTATTTGGCGTAGGCCTCTTTCAGCTCTTCAATCGCGTGGGTCAGCGTTTCGCTGATGAAGCTGCCGCCGTAAATGCCAAAGTGGCCGCGTGCGTCGGGTTGTTGGTAGTTCGACATAGGTTGCCTACAAAAAATGTCTGGTACCAACTGCTGGCGTTGCAGTCAGCCCAAGAGCTTCAAACAAAAAGAGAAAAAGGGAAGGGGCTTAGAGCGGGTGCTCTGCGTCGGCTGCGCGAACGGCTCTGACGAATTCGTGGATCTTGGCTGCATCTTTGATGCCTTTGGCCGATTCCACGCCAGAGCTCACGTCAACCGCCAATGAATGGCCGTGGTGACGCAGCGCGCGAATGCCATCGGTCACGTTGGCAGCGTTGAGTCCACCAGACAAGACGAGGTGAGCGTTGACGTTTTGAGGAAGCTGTGACCAATTGAATGTTTTGCCGCCGCCGCCGTAACCGTCGACATGGGCGTCGAGCAGCACCGCTTGGGCGTCTGAGTAATCTTGCGCGTATTTTAAGAGGTCAAAGGGTTCTTCGCCCGCTGGGGTTTCTAGCGGGATGCGGGCCGCGCGCATCCAGCGGCGGCCCAAGGTGCGGGCAATTTTGCGGCAGTGGTCGGGCGTTTCGTCGCCATGAAACTGCAGCCAAGCGCCTGGCACTTGCACGCACGCATGAGCCATGGTCTCAGGTGTTTCATTCACGAACAGCAGCACGGGCGTGACAAAGGCGGGCAGGCGCAAGGCCAGTTCGGCAGCGCGTTCCACCGTCACCGCCCGCGGGCTGGGGGCGTACATGACAAAGCCAATCGCGTCCACGCCTGCAGCCACGGCGGCGTCGACGTCTTGCTCACGGGTGAGCCCACAAATTTTGATACGCGTGCGGTTCATGGCAACCCATCATACGCAGGGGTGCGGTCAGGCAAGTTCCACTGTGCGGCGTAGCGGGGGCCTAAGAAATACAAACCATCAGGGCTGAAGGTGGGGGCGGCGGCATCGCGGTCGCGGGCGGCCAGCACCTCGGCCATCCACTCGGGCGGTTGGTCGCCCACGCCAATCTTGAGCAAACAACCCATGACGTTGCGAATCATGTGGTGCAAAAACGCGCTGGCTTCAAACTCAAAGCGCCAAACAGCCGATCCTGCCTGTGTGCTTTTGCGGCTGATGTCGATGCGCGTCATGGTTTTGACAGGCGTGAGGGCTTGGCAGCTGGAGGCACGAAACGAGGTGAAGTCGTGCTCGCCCATCAAATGCTGCGCCGCTTGTTGCATGGCAGCCAAGTCAAGCGGGCGGTACACCCAGCCCACGCGGCCTACCTCAACGCTGGGGCGCACGGCGGACTCCAGCACCACATAGGCATAGCGGCGCGAAATGGCGCTGCTGCGACAGTGGAATTCGCGGGGAACCTCACGCGCCCATTGCACGGCAATGTCGAGTGGCAAATAGCGGTTGGTGCCCCGCAGCCAAGATTGGTCTGTGCGCTCTAGTTCGGTGTCAAAGTGAATGACCTGCATGAGGCCATGCACGCCAGCATCGGTGCGGCCTGCACACAAGGTAGAGATGGGGGTTTGGGTGAACTTGGCCAGCGCTTTTTCGAGCTTGTCCTGAACCGTTTTTCCTGAAGACTGACTCTGCCAGCCTTCGTAGGCTTGGCCGTTGTAGCTCAAGCCCATCGCAATGCGCATGCGGCTTAGCCTCGTTCAGCCAGCCACTTGAGGGCTTTTTCTTTGTCAGCGCCAGAGGCTTCGTTGGCCACTTCTTCCATCAACGCACGGCTGGTGTGAAGCTGGCCTAAATTCCACAGCTCGTCGGCCAAGTCGATGCGCACTTGGTAAGGGCCGGCAATGGCATCGTCCAAGTCCAAAGAAATATTGGGCATTTCCATGGTGGGGCGCGGCGCTTGGGCTGAGCCGTAGGGGTGCTCTTCTTCCAGAGCATCCTCGTCGCGTGAATGCGCTTGCATGTCGTGGGTGTGCGAGGCCACATCATGGATGTAAGTGCGTTCGACTGGTTCTTGGCGATCTTGATCGGGCAAGTCCAAATTGAACTTCACGTTCAGCGGTGGCAAGCCTTGAATGTCGTCTTCACGCGTACTCAAAACTCGGCGACGCCACAGTCCGAGCAGCACCAACACAGCAATCAAGCTGCCTGCCGCCACAGGGGTCAAGCTGTTGTCACGCAATTCGTTCAGCCATTCGCTGTCGGCTTTTGCGGCGCTGGCAGGCACGTCCACGGGCAACACGCCGCCAGCAGAGGCAGCAACAGAGGCAACTTCAGCAGCGGCGGTCACGGTGGCCGCTGCAATCTTGCCGAGTTCAGCAATGTTGCGGCTCAGATCGGCAGCACGGCTGGCCACGTCTTGGGCTTCGCGTTGCTGCGCAATGTTGTCTTCAACGGCTGCTTCTTTGCTGCCCGGCTTGGCCAAGGTCAGTTTGTCTTGGTTGGTCTTGGCATTTTTGTTTTGTACTTTGGCGTCGAGCTTGCCAGCACTGTCGCGGGCCACTTTGGGCACGGTGCCGCCCGGGGCGCGTGAGGCCAATTCGGCGCGGTAGGCTTCAAAGTCTTTGGTTTGAATTTGGATTTCGCGTCGTGCCTCGTCGCGTGAAATGGCTTTGGCTTCTTGCTCGGTGGGCAAGGTCAGCAAAGCGCCTTCTTTCATGCGGTTGACGTTGGACTCAACAAACGCATCGGGGTTGCTGCGCAGCAAGGCCAGCAGCATTTGATCGAGCGAGACGCCGTCAGGTGCTTTGCTCAAAGCCAATTCACTGGCTGTGTCACCGCGTTTGACCGTGATGGGGCCTGAACTGGCATCACCCGATGACTTTGCGCCCGATGGTTTTGCAGACGGCGCATTCGCGGCCAAGCTTGGCATGGTGAGGCTGCTTTTTTTGGGGGTGCTGGCCTCGTCCAAAGACAAGTTGAAGTCGCGCAGCAAGCGCCCCGTAGCCCAACGCAAATCAACGAGCAAGTCGATGGCATTGCCATTGATGGCTTGCTTGCTGGTAATTTTGAGATACGGCCTTCCGTTGTCACGGCGCAACAGTTGCACCCGAAAATCGATGGGCACGCCATTATTGGCAGGTATCTCGATTTTGGCAGCTTTGTAAATTTCTTGACTGGCCAGGTCCGCTTGAAAGTCGACTTGCTCCGTGGAGGTGATTTCACTGATGTCGATTTCGGCCTGTAAAGCTTCGCCCTGCTTGCTTTGCACAACGGGACGGCTCAAAGTGAGCGCCTGCGCACTGCCGAAAACCGACAGTGACAGGGCCGCCCACAAAGCAGATCTCTGGAACAAACTTGAAGCTTTGCGTGTTGCTTGGGTCATAGCCAGAGATATTACTTTGTTTTATCAAGCTTCTAGGAGGATGCGCAACATTCGGCGCAAGGGCTCGGCCGCCCCCCACAGGAGCTGGTCACCCACGGTGAACGCGCCCAAATAGTCGTTGCCCATCGCCATTTTGTGCAGTCGGCCGACGGGCACTGTCATGGTTCCGGTCACGGCAGCAGGCGTGAGATGACGTTCGCTGAGCTCACGTTCGTTGGGCACGACTTTGACCCAGTCGTTTGCTTGGGCCAAGATGCTTTCGATCTCGTCCATCGGCACGTCTTTTTTCAGCTTGATGGTCAAGCCTTGTGAGTGGCAGCGCATCGCGCCAATGCGCACGCACAAACCGTCGATCGGGACAGAGCCTGCCGTGCGGAACGCTGGGTTGCCCAAGATCTTGTTGCACTCAGCGCCGCCCTTCCATTCTTCCTTGCTTTGGCCGTGTTCGACAGGCACGTCGATCCAAGGGATCAAGCTGCCCGCCAAGGCGGTGTTGCGGAAGTTTTGGGTGGGAAACTCAGCGCTGCGCATGGTGGCCGACACTTTGCGGTCGATGTCCAAGATGGCAGAAGAGGGGTTGGCCAAGTCGTCTTTGACGGCGGCGTGCAATGCGCCCATTTGGCTCAGCAACTCACGCATGTTTTGCGCACCTGCGCCCGACGCTGCTTGGTAGGTCATGGCGCTGACCCATTCGACCAACTTGTGTTGGAACAAGCCGCCCAAGCCCATGAGCATCAAGCTCACGGTGCAGTTGCCGCCAATCCAATTTTTGCCACCCTGGCCCAAGGCGTTGTCGATGACGTTGCGGTTGACGGGGTCCAAGATGATCACGGCATCGTCGGCCATGCGCAGGCTTGAGGCGGCGTCAATCCAGTGGCCGTTCCAGCCCGCGGCGCGCAACTTGGGGTAGACCTCTTTGGTGTAGTCGCCGCCTTGGCAGGTGAGCACGATGTCGCACTTTTTCAGGGCTTCAATGTCGTTGGCGTCTTGGAGCGTGGTTTCGTTCTTGGCTTGCGCGGGTGCTTTGCCACCTGCGTTAGACGTGGAGAAGAAGACGGGTTCGATCAGATCGAAATCTTTTTCTTGCACCATGCGGTCGATCAACACCGATCCAACCATGCCGCGCCAACCGACTAAACCTACTAACTTGCTCATTTTTGTAACGCCTTTTCAAATGTGGAAAACAGTGCCAGACCCGACTGTTGCCCGGCTCGTCTGGCCGGGAAGCGCACGACGAACCGGAGCTGCTTAGCCCTGAATGGTCGTGGTTTTGAGGGAGATCACACGCGCGCAAGCCGCCAGCGGCGCTGGGGATGTGACGTTCAGAGAGAACGGGCGTGCGTAAATCATGACAACAATTGTAGGGGATGGCGCTCTGCGCCTCGCTGCCCGATTGATTTGGCTAAACCAAACCACACACTGTTTTCGAGCCTTCCCAGTTGCTCAACGCTTGGCTCAAGTCAACACCTCGGCGCATGGCCGTCATTTCGGCCACGATGCTCATGGCGATTTCCGGGGGAGTCAAAGCGCCCAAATTCAAACCCACCGGGCCATGCAATTGCGCTGCCTCGGCCTCTGTGACGTCAAAGTCTAGCAAGCGCTTGCGGCGCTGGGCATTGTTATGGCGCGAGCCCAAAGCGCCCACATAAAACGCGGGGGTGCGCAGGGCTTCCATCAGCGCCAGATCGTCAAGTTTGGGGTCATGCGTGACGGCCACCAACGCGCTGTTGTGGTCTAGGTTCATGGCCAGCACCAAATCGTCAGGCATTTGGGTGGACAAGGTCACGCCCGCCATGTCTTCCCAGCCTTCGTGGTATTCAGCACGCGGCTCACAAATGGTCACTTGGTAATCGAGCATGACGGCCATTGCAGCAAGGTAGCGTGACAGTTGACCCCCACCTATGACCACCAAGCGCAAGCGGGGGCCATGCACCGTGGTGAGGGTTTGGCCGTCAAACTGCACTTTGTCACCGTCCTGAGCGACCCCCATCTTGACCATCCCTGTGGCCATGTCTAAGCGGCGCTCCACGCGCTGGTGCTGCTCAATCAGCACCAACAATTCGCGCAACTGAGACTGGGGCGACAAAGGCTCCAGCACCACTTGCACCGAGCCGCCGCAAGGCAAGCCGAAACGGCGCACCTCTTCAGCGGTTTGACCATAGGTGGTGGTCTCGGGCATGCGCATGGCCAACTCACCGGCGGCCACACGCCGAATCAAATCGTCTTCAATGCACCCGCCTGAAACCGACCCCGCCACTTGGCCGTCGTCACGAATGATCATCAACGAGCCGGGCGGTCGGGGGGCAGAGCCCCACGTGCGCACCACGGTGCCCAGCACCACACGGTGGCCTTTGTGTTGCCAATCGAGGGCGGTGCGGATCACATCGATGTCTATGCTGTTCATGGGGCGGATGACTTGAATGTTGACGGCCAAACTAGCTTCAGGCCAGTGCGCTGAGCCAGTGTCTGCATATCCTCAGGAGTATCCACGTCCGTGCGGTAATGGCTGTTGGTAGTTTCCCAGTGGTAGACCTGCTTGGGGTGGTTCTTCTGCCACTGGCGACAGCCAAAGCGGGTGTCAGATGCCAAGATGTGTTGGCACACCTCGGCGCTGAAAATGACGGGATTGCCGGGCAGTCCATCCACGCTGGGTTGGATGACTTGCATGCCGAGCGGCCTTTGTTGATAGGCGCTGATCAGATCTTGGAGGTCTTGCGCCTCGATCAGCGGTTGATCGGCCAACGCAACCAACACCGCCTCGCAATTCGCTGACAAGGCCTGCAGCCCCAAATGCAGTGAGGCGTTTTGTCCGTCGTCTGGGTGAGGGTTGATCGCCTGCTTGGCGGGAAATGGCGTGATGGCTGCTTGAATGTCTTCAGCGTAATGCCCCAAGACCACCACCACCTCTGCTACCCCAGTTTGCGACAAGGCCATGAGTTGGCGCTGAATCAGGGGCACGCCGTGAAGCTCCAGCAGGCATTTGGGCCGATGGCCCATGCGAGAAGCCGAGCCCGCAGCCAAAACTACCGCACCCATGCTGGTTGGGGTGTTCAAGCCGTGGCCTTGCACCATGTGCGTCAGCAGATGGGTTGGGCAGGCGTCACTCAGCCCAACGCCTTCACCACCGCATCACCCATCTCTGACGTGCCCACTTTCGTGGTGCCCTCGCTGTAGATGTCGGGCGTGCGCAGGCCTTGGGCCAGCACAGCCTTCACAGCAGTTTCGATGCGGTCAGCGGCTGATGCTTGGTTCAAGCTGAAGCGCAGCATCATGGCGGCGCTCAGGATGGTGGCCAAGGGGTTGGCCACACCTTTGCCTGCGATGTCGGGGGCGCTGCCGTGGCTGGGTTCGTACAAGCCTTGGTTTTTGCTGTTCAGCGACGCTGAGGGCAGCATGCCAATTGAGCCCGTGAGCATCGAAGCCTCGTCGCTCAAGATGTCGCCAAACATGTTGCCGGTCACCACCACGTCAAAGCGCTTGGGCTCTTTCACCAGTTGCATGGCGGCGTTGTCGACGTACATGTGGTCCAGCGCAATGTCTGGGTATTGTTGGCCCACTTCGCTGACCACGTCTTTCCAGAATTGGAAGGTCTCCAAGACGTTGGATTTGTCCACGCTGGTCACGCGTCCCTCTTTGCCAGCAGCCTTGCGCTTGCGGGCGGCTTGGAAAGCCACATGCGCAATGCGCTCGATCTCGGGCTTGGAATAACGCATGGTGTCGAACGCTTCTTCCGCGCCAGGAAAGTGGCCGTCTGTGGCGATGCGGCGGCCACGCGGTTGACCAAAGTAAATGTCGCCGGTCAACTCACGGATGATCAAGATGTCCAAGCCCGCAATCAGCTCAGGCTTCAAGCTCGATGCGCCCACCAATTGCTCGTAGCAAATCGCAGGGCGAAAGTTGGCAAACAAACCCATGTTTTTGCGCAAACCCAAAATCGCTTGTTCGGGGCGCAGCGGGCGATCCAAGGTGTCGTATTTCCAGTCGCCCACAGAGCCGAACAACACGGCATCCGACGCCATGGCCAGTTTCAATGTGGCTTCGGGCAAGGGGTGGCCATGCGCGTCAAACGCGGCACCGCCGACCAAGGCGGTTTCCATCTCAAAATTCAAGTCGAGAACGTTCAAGACTTTGACGGCTTCAGCGACGATTTCTGTGCCGATGCCATCACCGGGAAGGATTGCGATTTTCATGTTTTTGTTTTCTAAAAATTTACATCGTGTGAGCCAACCAAGGCTTGGTGGCCAAGCGCTCGGCTTCAAAGGCTTTGATTTTGTCGGACTGGCGCAGGGTCAGTCCAATGTCGTCAAAGCCGTTGAGCAAGCAGTATTTGCGAAAAGGCTGCACCTCAAACGGAATGGTCTCGCCTTGAGGCCGAACGATGACTTGGTTCTCAAGGTCGATCGTCAACTCATAGCCGGGGAAGGCGTGCACTTCGTTGAACAACAGGTCAATCGTGGATTCTGGCAACACGATGGGCAACAAGCCGTTTTTGAAACAGTTGTTGAAGAAGATGTCGGCAAAGCTGGGTGCAATCACGGTGCGGAAGCCGTATTGGTCAATCGCCCAAGGCGCGTGTTCGCGTGACGAGCCGCAGCCAAAGTTCTTGCGGGCCAACAACACCGATGCGCCGTTGTAGCGTGGCTGGTTCAGCACAAAGTCGGGGTTGGGCTTGCGGCTGGCCGGGTCTTGGCCTGGCTCGCCGTGGTCCAAATAGCGCCACTCATCAAACAAGTTGGGGCCAAAGCCCGTCTTGCGGATGGATTTCAAAAACTGCTTGGGGATGATGGCGTCGGTGTCGACGTTCTCGCGGTCCATGGGGGCCACGATGCCTTTGTGGAGGGTGAATTTCTGCATGTTTTTTTCCCTTAGGCGAACTTGCGCACGTCCACAAAGTGGCCGTGAATGGCGGCTGCAGCGGCCATGGCGGGGCTGACCAAGTGGGTGCGGCCGCCGTTGCCTTGACGGCCTTCGAAGTTGCGGTTGCTGGTGGAGGCGCAGCGTTCGCCGGGCTCCAAGCGGTCGGCGTTCATGGCCAAACACATGGAGCAGCCAGGCTCGCGCCACTCAAAGCCAGCAGCTTTGAAAATCTCGTGCAGGCCTTCCGCCTCGGCTTGTGCTTTGACCAAGCCAGAGCCGGGCACCACCATGGCCAGTTTGATGTTTTTGGCCACTTTTTGGCCCAGCTTCTTGACCACCGCAGCAGCTTCTCGCATGTCTTCAATGCGGCTGTTGGTGCAAGAGCCTATGAACACTTTGTCCACAAACAAATCGTTCAACGCTTTGCCAGGCTGCAAGTCCATGTAGGTCAAAGCGCGTTCGATGGCGCCGCGCTTGTTGGCGTCTTTTTCTTTGTCGGGATCAGGCACGATGCCGTTGATGTCCAGCACCATTTCGGGCGAGGTGCCCCAAGTGACGTGCGGCAAGATGTCTTCGGCGCGCAACTCCACCACCGCGTCAAACTTGGCATCGGCGTCCGAGTGCAAGGTTTTCCAATACGCCACAGCTTGGTCCCATTCCGCACCACCCGAAAACTGGCCAGTTTTCGCATCGAATCCTGGGGCAAGCGGGCGGCCTTTGACGTACTCAATGGTTTTCTCGTCCACCGCCACCAAGCCAGCACGTGCGCCGCCTTCGATGGCCATGTTGCACACCGTCATGCGGCCTTCCATGCTGAGGGAGCGAATGGCAGAGCCTGCAAACTCAATGGTGTAGCCCGTGCCGCCCGCTGTGCCGATCTTGCCAATGATGGCCAACACCACGTCTTTGCCGGTCACGCCTTTGGCCAGCGTGCCTTCGACTTTGATGAGCATGTTTTTGGCTTTTTTGGCCAACAAGGTTTGGGTGGCCATGACGTGTTCGACCTCTGAGGTGCCGATGCCGTGGGCCAACGCCGCAAACGCTCCGTGTGTAGAGGTGTGGCTGTCGCCGCACACCACGGTCATGCCGGGCAGGGTGGCGCCGTTTTCAGGGCCAATCACATGGATGATGCCTTGGCGCTTAGACATGAACGGGAAGAACGCGGCAGAGCCAAACTCGGCCATGTTGGCGTCCAGCGTGGTGATTTGTTCTTTGCTGATGGGGTCGGTGATGCCGTCGTAGCCCAGTTCCCAGCCCGTGGTGGGGGTGTTGTGGTCGGCAGTGGCCACGATCGAGCTCACACGCCAAACTTTGCGACCCGCTTGGCGAATGCCCTCAAACGCTTGGGGGCTGGTGACTTCGTGCACCAAATGGCGGTCGATGTAGAGGATGGAGGTGCCGTCCTCTTCGGTGTGGACGACGTGCTCGTCCCAAATCTTGTCGTAAAGCGTGCGTCCCATGTGTGTTCCTTTGCTGGAGCCTGCCATTTTAAGCGTGAGCGCTCCATCAAGGTGCCAAGGCATAGAACAGACGCAAAAAAGCCGCTAGTCAGCGGCTGTGAAAGGTGAACAAACACCTACCTTGAAGAATGCAAAACGGACTCTGAGCCTGCAGCTGGCAGCAAGCTGAGAGTCCGTGTCAGGCCTTAGAAGTCGTAACGCATGCCCAAAGCGATGCCTTTTGTTTCTTTGCCGTTAGCGACTGGAGAAACTTTGCTGCCGTCAGCTTTGCCTTCAGACCAAGGAGCAACTTTCACAGCAGAGCCGTTTGTCACCACGGCGTAGTTTGCGTAGAAGCGCAGTTCACGGCTGATGATGCGGTCGATACCGATGGCGGTCATCTTCGAGTCAGAGTTGACCTTGTTGGCAGAGCGATCCATCACATGGGCACGCAACACGGTGTGGTTAGGGATGATTTGATACTCAGCGCCAAAGCCAGTGACTTTGCTGCCCTGATCATCATTGGCTGCCTTCATGTAGGAAGCGTTTTGGTAGAAGCCAACCAACCTGAGGTCATTCATCACTTTGTAGGACAAGGCCACGCGTGTTGCGTCGCGTTCGCCGTCAGCGTGATCTTTTGCGTAGTTTTCAGTTGCCAAGGCAGCAGTCAAGTCGCCAGCGCTGTAGCTCACAGACATGCTGGTCATAGAAGTTTCTTTGACCACATTGGTGGTGGTGTTCATTTCCACCACGCCAGTCGACTGTGGTGCGTGGGCCAAGGCCACGCGGATGCCGCTGAACGCAGGCGATTGGTACTGGATGATGTTGTTTGGACGCTCATCAAACTTGGCACCTGTGCGTGTGATGTTACGCATGTCGCCCAGTTGGTCGCCAAACAAGTCTGCTGCGCCGCGAGCCACTTTCATTGGGGTGTCAAACTTACCCACTTTGAATTGACCAAAGCTGCCTTCAACGCCTGCAAAGGTGTCGCGCGTGGCAAATTTGTTTGTTTCAGCTTTGTCGGCCGCTTGGGTTGAGCCTGTTGAAGCTGCTACTTCGTTGCGGTTGAATTGAACTTCAGATTCAATTTGCCAGATGCCTTTCAAATCGCCAAAGCTCTTGTCGCCGCGCAAACCCACGCGAGATGAATTGCTGGTCAAGTTGGTTTGCTTGTATTTGTTACCGTCATCTTGGTTTTCCATGGCAAGGTGTGCACGGCCATAAAACTCCCAGTTGCCGGCAGTTTTGAGGGTGTTGGATTGCGCTTGCACTGACATAGTGACTGCACTGATGGCCAAAGCCAAAGCTACATTCTTTTTCACGAGATACTCCAGTTGGTTAAAAAACACGGGTAGTTTCAAAGCCGCGTATGACCCAGTGATTAATCTTTTATGAAGTTTTTATTAATTGCTGTCATGCGACAGTCATACGAATGAGCGGAGCCGAATGCCTCTTGTGTTTCAGCTAAAGCAGGCGTTGGCAAATCCATGTGTGTTTTGAGCCGTGTCGCCTGCGTAAAGCGACAGGCACTCAGTTGTTGCAGGCATGGGCACAATAACAAGCATGATTAGTTCAGTTCAACATAGCCTCGCACAAACCCCACTTCACGGCCTGCGCGTCGTCGAGCTCGGCCAACTCATCGCGGGCCCTTTTGCCGCCAAAACTTTGGCCGACTTCGGCGCGGATGTGGTGAAGATTGAGCCCCCCAAGACGGGTGACCCGCTGCGCAAATGGCGTTTGCTCAAAGACGGCACGTCGGTGTGGTGGCAGGTGCAGTCGCGCAACAAGCGCTCGGTGGCACTGGACCTCAAAGACCAAGCTGCGCAAGACATCGTGCGCCAACTCGTCAAAGACGCCGATGTGTTGATCGAGAATTTTCGGCCCGGTGCGATGGAAGGCTGGGGTTTGGGGCCAGATGCCTTGCTCGCCATCAACCCACGACTCATCATGTTGCGCATCAGTGGCTATGGACAAACTGGGCCGTATCGCGACAAGCCCGGCTTTGGTGTGGTGGCCGAGGCCATGAGTGGCTTGCGTCACCTCACTGCCGAGCCAGGTCGGGTGCCTGTGCGTGTGGGGGTGAGCTTGGGTGATACGCTGGCCTCGCTACACGGCGTGATTGGCATTTTGATGGCGCTGCACGAGCGCGAGCGAAGTGGCCTAGGCCAAGTGATTGATGTGGCCTTGTACGAAGCCGTGTTCAACTGCATGGAAAGTTTGCTGCCCGAGTACAGCGCATTTGGCGCGGTGCGCGAAGCCGCAGGCAGTGCCTTGCCCGGTATTGCCCCAAGCAATGCGTACCGCTGCAAAGACGAAGGCTATGTGTTGATTGCGGGCAACGGCGACAGTATTTTCAAACGCCTCATGCACACCATGGGGCGTGACGATTTGGGCGCTGACCCTGCACTCACCGACAACGCTGGCCGCGTCAAACGCGTGGCCGAGATTGACGATGCCATTGGTGCATGGACTGGCCAACTCACGGTGGCGCAAGTGATGGAAGCGCTAGACAAAGCGGCCGTGCCCGCAGGCCGCATCTACACCGTGGCGGACATTGCCGCCGACCCACACTACCAAGAACGCGGCATGATTCAACAGTTACAAATGGACGATGGCACGTTTCTGGCCGTGCCAGGAATTATTCCGAAGCTGTCCCGCACCCCCGGCAGTCACCGCCGCAATGCGCCCACCATTGGGCAAGACACCGAGGCTGTGTTGCAAGAAATGGGGTTGACGGTGGAACAAATCCAAGCATTGAAAGAAAAAGGAATCATCGCATGACACGTCTTTATTTCAACGAGGTCGTGACCCGTGACGGCTTTCAAATCGAGCCCAATTTCATTCCGACCGACGACAAGATTGCCTTGATCGACGCACTCAGCCAATGCGGTTACGCCAAGATCGAGACGACGTCTTTCACGTCACCCAAAGCCATCCCCATGCTGCGCGATGCCGAGGAGGTGATGGGTCGCATCACGCGGGTGCCAGGCGTGGAGTACACCGTGTTGGTGCCCAACCTGCGAGGCGCAGAACGCGCCATGGAGTCGCGGGCGGATGAACTCAACTTGGTCATGTCCATCTCTGAAACCCACAACCTTGCCAATTTGCGAATGACGCGCGCCAAAAGTTTGGCAGCATTGGCAGACGTGATCCAGCATGTGGACGGTCGGACGCCCATCAACGTCTCTTTGTCGGCTTGCTTTGGTTGCCCCATGGAAGGTGATGTGCCTTTGGCCGCCGTGCAACACTATGCGCAACGCTTTGCCGACCTAGGCGTGCGGGGTCTCACCATTTGCGACACCACCGGCATGGCGCATCCTGCCCAGGTGAGCCGCATGGTTGCGTTGTTACAAACGCAGTTGCCCCACACGCAACTCACCCTGCATTTCCACAACACGCGTGGCATGGGTCTGGCTAATGTGTTGGCAGCTGTGCAAGGTGGCGTCACCCGCTTTGATGGGTCCTTGGGTGGCTTGGGCGGTTGCCCATATGCGCCAGGTGCGAGCGGCAATATTTGCAGCGAAGATGCCATCCATATGCTGGATGCCATGGGCTACGACACAGGCATTGATTTGAACAAATTGCTGAACGTGGCGCGTCACTTGCCCCACATCATTGGGCATGATGTGCCAAGCCAAGTCGCCAAAGCGGGCCGCATCACCGACTTACATCCCGCCCCTGACTATGTGCATGAATTGAGAGGAGAAGTCGCATGATCGATCACCTCGACCATTTGGTGTTGACGACTTTCAACGAAGACGTGTGCGTGGATTTTTATACGCGCGTCATGGGCATGACGCTCGAGAGTTTTGTGGGGGGAACACCGCCCGTGACACGCAAAGCTTTCAAGTTTGGCAATCAAAAAATCAACCTGCACGTTCGCGGCAAAGAGTTTGAGCCTAAAGCCCATGTCCCCGTACCCGGCGCCTTGGACTTGTGCTTCATTGCCACGCTCCCGCTGGATGAGGTGATTGCCAAACTCAATGCAGCGCATTGGCCCATCGCGGAAGGCCCCGTCATGCGCACTGGTGCCATTCAAAAAATCAGGTCGGTGTATGTGCGCGATCCTGA
>JAIXRH010000027.1 GCA_027485285.1 Comamonadaceae bacterium
CGCATGGCAAAGAGACCGTGCCCGATGTGCCAAATTTCAGTTGGGCCGATTACGGCATGCGCGCTGGATTGCCTCGCATCATCGACGCCATCCATTCACGCGGGCTGCCCGCTTCCACCAGTTTCAATGCAGGCGTGATTCACGCTTACCCGCGTGCTGCTGAAGCCATGCACAAAGTGGGCTGGGAGTTCATTGGCCATGGGGTCCATCAAAAAGCGCTCAACCATGCGGAGGGTGAAGAGGCGTTGATCGCGACCAGTCTCGACATGATTGCTGCGTTCACTGGCAAGCGGCCCAAGGGCTGGCTGAGCCCTGGGTTGCGCGAGTCACACGACACGCCCGACATTCTTAAAAAGCAAGGTGTGGAATATGTTTTTGACTGGGTTGTCGACGATGTGCCGCACTGGATGAGCACCAAGCATGGCCCCTTGTTATCGCTGCCCTACAACTTGGAAGTGAACGACTCCATCATCTATGCCGTCGAGCGCCACAGCTCCGACGAGATGTACAAGCGCTTGGAAAACACCTTGCGTTTGTTTGAGCGCGAAGTGGTCACCCAACCGCGTGTCTTGGCGATTGGATTGCATCCGCATTTGATCGGCGTGCCGCATCGCTTTGAGAGTTTGGAGCGCATGTTGGACTTGTTGATGAAAACACCCAATGTGTGTTTTATGACGGGCGAATCCATGGCAGCTTGGTACACGGCGCAGGTGCCCGCACCGAGCCTTTAATTTCTTCATACAAGGTAACTATCCACATGGATTTGCAACTCAAAGATAAGCAGGTGTTGATCACGGGCAGCTCTCGCGGCATTGGCCTCACCATTGCGCTGGCATTTGCGCATGAAGGTGCGCGGCCAATTTTGGTGGCGCGTGATGCCGCCAATTTGGCTTTGGCCGAGCAGGCTTTTGCCCAAGCGGGTTTGCCCAAGCCAGCCGCTGTGCTGCTGGATTTGTCGGTTTCAGGTTCCGCCGAACAGCTTTTTGAGCAGATGCCGGAGGTGGACATCCTCATCAACAATGCTGGCGCTATTCCAGGCGGCAGTGTTGTCGACGTGGATGAGCAGCGTTGGCGTCAAGCTTGGGAGCTCAAGGTGTTTGGCTACATCAACATGACGCGCATGTATTTGCCCATGATGCAATCCCGTGGCCATGGTGTGATTTGCAACATCATCGGCATGGCTGGCGCAGCGCCTCGTGCGGATTACATTTGTGGCGCTACTGGCAATGCAGCCTTGATCGCATTTACGCAAGGCGTTGGTGGCGAAAGCGTCAAGCATGGTGTGCGCGTCTTTGGCATCAACCCTTCGCCAACGCGCAGCGACCGTATGCAAGGCATGCTGCAACAGCAAGCAGAAAAGAAGTTTGGCGACGCCAAGCGTTGGTCTGAGTTGACCAGTGGTTTCCCGTTTGGCCGATTGGCCGAGCCTAGTGAGATGGCCAAATTGGCCGTGTTCTGCACCTCACCCCTGTGCAGTTATTTGAGTGGCAGCGTCATCAACGTTGATGGCGGCCAGATGTTCACCACACCGAGTAAATAAATTATGAGTCGTCAAGATTTTCCTGAGTTGCGCGAAGGCGTTCGTCAAGTCGTCAGCGCTTTTGATTCCCGTTATTGGCAGGATGTGGACGAAGCACGCGCGTTCCCAGAAAAGTTTGTCACCGCCTTGACCGAAGCGGGTTGGCTGTCTGCCTTGATCCCTGAGGAATATGGTGGATCCAATCTGAGTTTGACCGAGGCCAGTGTGATCATGGAAGAGATCAACCGCGCGGGTGGCAACTCTGGTGCCTGTCACGGGCAAATGTATGTGATGGGTTGCGTGGTGCGCCATGGCTCGAAGGCACAAAAAGAAGCCTTGTTGCCCAAGATTGCTTCGGGTGAGTTGCGCATGCAGTCGATGGCGGTCACAGAGCCCACGACGGGATCGGACACGACACAGCTCAAAACGGTCGCTGTGCGCCAAGGCGATCACTATGTGGTGAATGGGCAAAAAGTATGGACCTCACGCTTGCAGCACTCCGACTTCATGCTGTTGCTGGCGCGCACCACCCCACTGTCGGAGGTGAAGAAAAAGTCAGAAGGCCTGTCGGTGTTTTTGGTGGACTTGCGCGAAGAAGTGGGCAAGTCCATCACCGTCAAACCCATCCGCAACATGGTGAATCACGAAACCAACGAAATCTTCATCGACAACTTGCGTATTCCCGTTGAAAACCGAATTGGCGAAGAGGGCTTGGGCCTCAAGTACATCATGGACGGCTTGAATGCAGAGCGTATCTTGATTGCTGCCGAGTGTGTGGGGGACGGCTATTGGTTTGTTGACCGAGCCACCCATTACGCCAAAGAGCGCGTGGTGTTTGGCCGTGCCATTGCCCATAACCAAGGCATTCAATTCCCCATTGCCAAAGCGCACATCAATGTGGAGGCTGCCAGCTTGATGCGCTACGAAGCTGCACGGTTGTTTGATGCCGGTTTGCCATGTGGTGCAGAGGCCAACATGTCTAAGTTGTTGGCTGCCGATGCCTCCTGGGAGGCTGCCAATGTGTGTCTGCAAACCCATGGCGGATTTGGCTTTGCGGCCGAGTACGACATTGAGCGTAAATTCCGCGAGACACGCTTGTACCAAGTCGCACCCATCTCTACCAACTTGATTTTGTCTTACGTGGGTGAACACGTGTTGGGCATGCCCAAGTCTTACTAAGCAAGTCACCGTCATGCCCCCAGCTTTACCAACCTATGACACGCTTGAGTGCGTGCAAGTGTCAGCGCACGTGTTGCAAGTTGCCCTGAACCGCCCGCAGGTGGGCAATGCTTTGAACACGCAAATGGGGGTGGACTTGCTCGACCTGTGGACGCGCCTGACCGATGTGCCGGGCGAGTTGCGATGTGTGGTGTTGACGGGCGCAGGCCAGAAAATTTTTTGCGGTGGTGGAGACCTCAAAGAGCGCAACGGCATGACCCCTCAAGCGTGGCAACATCAACACGAAATCTTTGAGCGTTTGTATTGGGCGCTGATTGACTTGCCCTTGCCCGTGATTGGTGCCATCAATGGCCACGCGTATGGCGGTGGCTTAGAAATAGCCCTCTGCTGTGACTTTTTGTACGCCAGCCAAGACGCTCGTTTTGCCTTGCCTGAGGTCACGCTGGGCATCATGCCAGGCATGGGCGGCACGCAAAACCTGCCACGTGCCTTGGGTGAGCGACGCGCCAAAGAGTTGACGCTGACGGGGCGTGCCTTCAGTGCCGCGCAAGCGTGTGAGTGGGGCTTGGTCAATCAGGTGGCCGCCCCCGATCAGTTGCTGGCGTTGGCGTTGGAGACGGCACAACGCATTGCCGCCAACGCACCGCTGTCGGTTCGACAAATCAAAAAATCTATTCGCTTCGGTGGACAAATGGAGTTGCGGACGGCCTATCGCTTTGAGGTGGAGGCCTACAACCGTTTGGTGGATACCGATGACCGACGTGAAGGGGTGGCCGCCTTCAACGAAAAACGGACACCGTTGTTCCAAGGCCGCTAAGTCGCAGCAAGGTTCGCGTGAATTCTGACCACACGCCCTCGTGGACCGAGCAATTGCTGGCCTTGCAAGGCCGCCCCATCCATGCGCTGGATCGTCGCCGTGCGGCGCTTCATCTGTTGGACTGGCTTGGCTGCGTGCTGCTGGGCCACACCTCCCACGCTGGCGATGCTTTCACGCGTTGGGCGGCGAAGGCCGCAGTGGGTCCCTGTTGGACGGTGGGCGGCTTACACCTGAACAGCGAGGCTGCGGCCTTGGTCAACGGCGGCTTGGGCAATGTGGACGAGCTAGACGACTTGCATCGCGCAGCGGTGGTCCACCCTGCTGACACCATCATGGCCGCCGCACTGGCGGTGGCCCAGCGTGAAAAAACCACACCAAGCGCGCTGCTGGATGCCATTGTGCGCGGCTATGAGGTGGCCATACGGGTGGGCTTGTTGTCAGGCACGGCGCACTACCAACATTGGTACAGCACCGCAACGTGTGGGGTGTTTGGCGCAGCCACCGCCAGCGCCAGCTTGTTGCAACTCGATGCCACGCAGGCGATGCATGCTTTGGCCCAAGCGGGGATGCAAGCCAGTGGGGTGTGGCAGTGTCGAATGGAGCCGGGGCTTTCGAAGCAACTGGCCGCAGGCCGAAGTGCGCAATCTGGCGTCATGGCCGCTGACTTGGCGGCGGCGGGCTTGACGGGGCCGCGCTTCATCCTCGAAGGCGAACACGGTTGGTTGGCCGCCACCAGTGGCAAACCCAAAGCAGCCCGCGCAGCCGCCGTGTTGCGCCCTGCGCCTGACGCGCCGTGGCTGATCCATGAGGTCAGTTTCAAGCCTTGGCCCGCTTGTCGGCATGTGCATCCGGCCATCGCGTGTGCGTTGCAACTGCATGCGCAAGTCGGCGATGTGAACGAGGTGACGCGTGTGGAACTCAGCACCTACCAAACTGCGCTGGATTTTGCCGATCATGCACAACCACAGACTCGCCAACACGCGCGTTTTAGCTTGCAGCATGCCGTTGCCGTAGGTCTGCTACGCGGGGATTTTGGCTTGGCAGACACACAGCCCGAAGCGTTGGCGCATCCGGTGCTGACGCACTTACGCGCGCTTACCCACGTGAGCGCCACATCGCGTTGGAGCCGCGCATACCCCGCGCATTTTGGCGCGCAGTTGCGCGTGCGCTTGCGAAATGGGAAGACCTTAGAGGCCCGCGTGTCAGATGCACTGGGCGACCCAGAAATGCCGATGTCGCATGAGAGGGTGGTGGCCAAGGCCCAGCGTGTCATGTTGGCGGCAGGTTATTCAAAGCAATCGGTCATGTGGCTCACCAAAGTTTGCCAAGACTTACCTCAGTCGGCAACATTGACGCCGCTCAATCAGGCACTGCGCCGCCTTCAAACGGTTTGAGTGGCTTAAGACGCAGCGCTGGCTGTGCTGACGGGCCATAGCACC
>JAIXRH010000085.1 GCA_027485285.1 Comamonadaceae bacterium
AAGAGTTGAGCTGTCGTCATGTATTGGATCTTGGTATGTGGGGGAATGAAATGGCGTAGAACTAGCCATCGCGGCAATGTATGCCAATACAAGATGAGGCACATGGCGACTTTTTCAAGCCCTCCGCGAACGCGGGCGGTTAGCCTAGGTCGTGAAGCCAGCCTAAGCCTTCGTGGGTGCCATGGGGGACAGCGCCGCGCGAAGGGCGGTATTCACAACCAACCCAGCCATCCCAGCGGCAAGCCGCAGACACTTCGTCAATCACCTCAAAAAGGTAAGCGGCGTTGAGTTCGCCCAAGTTGGGTTCGTGGCGTAATGGGACACCCGCCATTTGAAAATGGCCGACGCGGCCCGTGGGCAAAAAGTGGCGAATCTTGGTGGCCAAGTCGCCCTCCATGATCTGGCAGTGGTAGAGGTCCATCTGAACTTTCACATTGGAAGCACCAAGGTGTTCCACGATGTGGTGCGCTTGGCTCTGGTAATTCAAGAAGAAGTCAGGCATGTCACGCGTGTTGATGGGTTCAATCAACACATCGCAGCCAGATCTCTTCGCTTCAGCTGCCGCCCAGGCGATGTTGCTGATGTAGGTGTGCTCCAGCAAGGCTAAGTCTGCGCCTTGGGGCTTCAAGCCCGCCATGACGTGGATGCGTGGGCAGTTCAAGACATTCGCATAAGCCAGAGCTTTGAGAAAACCCGTTTGAAACTCGCTTTCGCGTCCAGGCAAGCAGGCGAGTCCGCGCTCTCCTGCCTCCCAGTCGCCGGGGGGCGCGTTAATCAGCACTTGTTGCAAGCCGTTGTCGCTCAAGCGTTGTTGCAAGTCGCAGGCATCAAAAGGGTAGGGGAACAGACATTCAACAGCTTGAAAGCCGTCTTGGGCGGCAGCGGCAAAGCGGTCAAGAAATGTGTGCTCGTTGTAGAGCATGCTGAGGTTGGCGGCAAAACGTGGCATGCACAGAGTTTAATGAGCGTGCAGGCTTGACGCGAGTCTCTCAAGTCTGGGTCTGTCACTCAAAGCCTACATGGCTTAGGTATGATCTACCCATCAAAGGAGCTTCATATGGCTGATATCAACCCAACCAACAACAACCTCGTGATCGGCGAGGGCGTCACTTTCAAAGGCTCTATTTCTGCGCCTGGCAAAGCTGTCATCAATGGCAACGTCTCAGGCGAATTGACTGCCGACGACTTGTTGATTGGCACCAAGGGTCAAGTGACCGGCACAGTGCGTGCCCGCGAAATTGATGTGCATGGCGAGCTCAACGAAGACATCGTTTGTAAAGAGCATCTCTTGATTCACAGCACGGGCAAAGTGTCTGGTACTTTGGAGTACCGCGAGTTGGAAATCCAACGCGGCGGTAAGTTCAAAGGCAATATGAACCAGAAATGAATCGGTTCGCCAATCGGCGCGAAGCCTTTTGGTCTGGCATCCGAGATGCCTTGGGTGCGCCCGTTTTAGTTCTGTTTGCAGGCATGGTCGGCTTTGGAGCCATGGGGCGTACCCACGGTTTCGATGCTTGGATGACCGGCCTCACCAGCTTGCTGATGTTTGCGCTGCCTGGTCAAGTGGTGATGCTTGAGATGTTCATCTCTGGCTCATCCTTGTTGGCCATCGGCTTTGCCGTGACGCTGACATCGACCCGCTTTGTCACCATGGTGGTGACGCTTTTCCCCCAGTTTCATCGGCGCGATCGCAATCCTCTTCTGTATGTGTGGGTGCACATGTTGGCCATGACGGCTTGGGCTGTGTCGATGCGCGAGTTTCCCCGCATGTCCCCCCAGCACCGCTTGAATTACTTCATCGGTTTGGCCTTGCCCTGTTGGTTGATCTCTCCCCTGGGCACCGTCTTGGGTTACTTTGTGGCGGGATGGGTGCCTACGGCAGTCACGCTGGGTTTGGTGTTTATCAATCCCTTGTTCTTCTTGCTCACGTTCACCGACGTCAAGCCTTGGGCCAATCGCATCGCCATTGGTTTGGGATGCTTGTTGGGTCCTTTGTTTTTTGTGTGGGATGCGGACAGCAGTTTGTTGGTCACGGGCTTGGTGGCGGGTACCGCCGCCTATGTGATTGATCGCCGTTGGTTGCGGTCACGGCCTGTTGAGGTGCAAGCATGAACGCGGACATGCAAGGCTGGGGCGTATGGCTTGCGCTCACCGCTGCCTGCCTGGGCACCTATATTTGCCGAGCTGCGGGCGTGAAACTTTCGGGCCACATTCACCAAGACAGCGAGGTGTTTCGATGGCTGTCTGCGGTGACCTACGCCATGGTGGCAGCGTTGACTGTGCGCATGATTTTGATGCCGCTGGGTTTGCTGGCCAACGTGCCTGTGTTGCTGCGTGTGCTGATTTGTGCGCTGAGTGTGGCAGTGATGGTGTCAAGTCCAGAGCGCCGCTTGGTGCCAGCTTTGCTGACGGGGACTTTGTTGATGCTGGCTTATGGCGTGTTGCGCACAGGTTCGTAGGCGCCGAGGCCCGTCACAGACCGAACCTACAATTCGTCTGCAACCCTCCAAAGCACCATGAATATCCTGATTTCCAACGACGACGGCTTTCAAGCCCCTGGCATCGTGGCCTTGTACGAAGCACTCAAAGGCTTGGGGCGTGTTGAAGTGATCGCCCCCGAACACAACAACAGCGCCAAATCCAACGCACTCACCCTGCATTCGCCCTTGTATGTGCACCAAGCCAGCAATGGCTTTCGTTATGTCAATGGCACGCCTGCTGATTGCGTCCACATCGCCCTCACAGGCTTGCTGGACTACAAACCCGACCTCGTGGTGTCTGGCATCAACAATGGCGCCAACATGGGTGACGACACGATTTACTCTGGCACGGTGGGCGCAGCCATGGAAGGCTATTTGTTTGGCGTGCCCGCCATCGCTTTTTCGCAAGTTGACAAAGGTTGGGCACACATTGATGCCGCCGCTGCCAAAGCCCTTGAGTTGGTGCAACAGATGAAGGCACAAGGCCACATCTCGGGTGCGCCTTGGTTGTTGAATGTGAACATCCCCAATCAATCCGTTGGGCAAATCAAGCCTTTGCGCGTGACACGCTTAGGGCGTCGCCATTCAGCCGAACGCGTCATCACACAAACCAGCCCTCGCGGTGAGACCATGTATTGGATTGGCAGCGCAGGTGCCGCCAAGGACGACAGCGACGGCACTGATTTTCACGCCACTTTTGAAGGCCACATGTCGGTTACGCCGCTGCATGTGGACTTGACCGAACATGCCACTTTGCCTGAATGGGCAGAGCGTTTGGGCGTCTTGCAGGCATGAAGCAACGCCCCAGTTTCCCCGCGCGTTTAGAGTCAGACAAGCCGCAAGCGGCGCCCAAAACATTGCTGGGCGCCACGCGTGTGGTGACGGCGCAGTCGGCAGTTCGAAACAAACCGTTGGGCATGGCCAGCCCTACTGGTGTGGGTTTGGATTCATCCGCCATTCGCGCGCGCATGGTGCAAAAACTGGCATTGCAAGGCATTGACGATGAGGTGGTGCTTGAAGCCATGGGCCGAGTGGAGCGTCACCGCTTTGTCGACAGCGCGTTGGTGAACCAAGCTTACGAAGACACCAGTTTGCCGATTGGCCTGGGGCAAACCATCTCCAAACCCAATGTGGTGGCTCGCATGATTGCGCTCTTGCGACAAGCGCCTGGGCTGCAAGGTGCGCCCACGATGGGGCGTGTGTTGGAGATCGGCACGGGCTGCGGCTACCAAGCCGCCGTGCTGGCCTGTGTGGCTCGCGAGGTCTACAGCATAGAGCGCCTGCGCGGCCTGCACGACAAATCGCGAGAGAATTTGCGCCCCATGCGCTTGCCGAATCTGCACCTGATTTTTGGTGATGGCATGTTGGGTTACGCGCAAGGTGCGCCCTACAGCGCCATCATTTCAGCAGCGGGTGGCGAAAACGTGCCCCAAGCTTGGATAGACCAACTTGCCGTGGGTGGGCGATTGGTGGCTCCCACGCACACCAGCTCGGGTCAACAGGCCTTGGTTGTGGTTGATAAAACACCGCAGGGCTTGCAACAGACCTTGCTCGAAGCCGTGAACTTTGTCCCTCTAAAATCAGGCATTGCTTGAACACTGGGAATTAAGAATGTTGCGTGCTGGAATGTGGGGCCTTGCCGCCTCGGTGACTGCGCTGGCGCTGTCGGGTTGCTCTGGCAAGGGCCGCCTTGCGCCAGTCGATGAGCGTGCCATCGGCGGTGCACGCAGCTCTGCGCGTGTGATGCCCACTGCGGAGAGTGCCAGCAAGCCAGGCTTTTATACCGTCAAGCCAGGTGACACATTGATTCGCATTGGCATGGACAGCGGTCAAAGTTGGCGCGACATCATGCGCTGGAACAAATTAGACAACGCTAACTTAATTGAACCCGGCCAGGTCTTGCGCGTGACGCCGCCCGCGGCTGATGCGCCTGTGGTGCGTCCTGTTGCTTCGCCAGCTTCTCCTGCTGCCTCAGCCCCCACCCCTGTGGCTTCTGCGCAAACACCCCCCCCCGCGTTGCCTGCAGCAACTTCTGTCACAGAAGAGGTCATCAGCTTTCAATGGCCTGCGCGTGGTAATTTGATTGCTGGTTTTGATGAGTCTAAAAACAAGGGCTTAGATATTGGTGGCAAGGTGGGTGACCCCGTCAGCGCAGCAGCCGACGGCCGTGTGGTCTATGCGGGCGCTGGCTTGCGCGGCTATGGCAACCTCATCATCTTGAAGCACAACAACACCTACCTCACCGCTTACGCGCACAACCAAACCTTGTTGGTCAAAGAGGACCAAGTCATCAAGCGTGGCCAGAAAATTGCCGAGATGGGCAACAGCGATGCCGACCAAGTGAAGCTGCATTTTGAAATTCGCCGTCAAGGCAAGCCGGTAGACCCTGCTAAATATTTATCGGCCAATTGATGACTGAAGTGACGAAAGAAGCCACAAAAGAAGTGACAACAGAGAAAAAATGGCCTGACAACACACTCACCATCGAGTCGATGGACCTTGAGGCGCAGGGCGTGGCCCACCGGGCTGATGGCAAGGTGGTGTTTGTCGAAGGCGCGTTGCCATTCGAAGTGGTGCGTGCCAATGTGCACCGCAAAAAAGACAACTGGGAAAAAGCCTCGCTGCTGGAGGTGATTCATGAGTCATCGCAGCGCGTCAAGCCGGGATGCCCGCACTTTGGCTTACACGCAGGGGCCTGCGGGGGTTGCAAGATGCAGCATTTGGATGCCTCTGCTCAAATCGCCGTCAAGCAACGCGCCCTGGAGGACAACCTGTCTCATTTGGGCAAGGTCAAGCCCGAAACTATTCTGCGTCCCATCCAAGGCCCCGCTTGGGGCTACCGCTACCGCGCCCGTTTGTCCGTGCGCTATGTGGTGAAAAAGGGCGAAGTGCTGGTGGGCTTTCATGAGCGCAAAAGCCGCTATGTGGCCGACATGCGCCAGTGCCCGATTTTGCCTCCGCATGTGGATGCCATGCTGTTGCCCTTGCGCAAGCTCATTGGCAGCATGGAGGCGCGTGAAACTTTGCCACAAATCGAACTCGCCTGCGGTGACGCTGTGACAGCTTTGGTGCTGCGTCACATGGAGCCGCTGAGTCAAAGTGACTTGGCTGCCTTGCACGCTTTTGCTCAAAAGCACCACGTGCAATGGTGGCTGCAGTCCAAAGGTCCAGACACGGTGTGTTTGATGGAGGGCGCCTTGGGCGAGCCACTGTCTTATGCCTTGCCTGAATTTGGCATCAACATGCCGTTCAAGCCCACCGACTTCACACAGGTCAACCCGCACATCAACCGCGTGTTGGTCACGCGAGCTTTGCGTTTGTTGGACGTGCAGCCGACGGAGCGAGTGATTGATTGGTTCTGTGGCTTAGGCAACTTCACTTTGCCTTTGGCCACCCTCGCGCGCGAGGTGCTGGGCATTGAGGGCAGCGAGGCTTTGGTCGCGCGATCGGGTGAAAACTACATGTTCAACCAAGCCCACCGCGACAAGCCACTGGCGCCGACCAGCTTTGTGGCGCGCAACTTGTTTGACATGACGCCCGAGTTGTTGCGCCTTGATGGCGCGTCAGACAAATGGTTGGTCGATCCGCCTCGCGAAGGCGCGTATTCTCTGGTGCTAGCCTTGGCTGATTTGCATCAACAACCAGAGCTGCGCCAAGGCTGGGCACCGCCGAAGCGCATTGTGTACGTGAGCTGCAACCCATCTACCTTGGCACGTGACGCCGGTGTGTTGGTCACCTCTGCGGGTTATCGCATGACGTT
The DNA here is from genome assembly GCA_027485285.1 of Comamonadaceae bacterium. GTDB lineage: Bacteria > Pseudomonadota > Gammaproteobacteria > Burkholderiales > Burkholderiaceae_C > Limnohabitans. The sequence goes on from JAIXRH010000085.1 coordinate 6,241, forward strand.
TGCAGGCGCGGTAAACATGTTTCCCCACACGGCCCACGTGGAAAGTATGGCGGTGTTTGATTTGGTCTAAAACGCACAGACGAAAAAAAGGACCGTGAGGTCCTTTTTTTGTGGCCGTTAGAAACGCTTAGTCGCGTTCACCGCCAAAGATGCCGAGCAAGGCCAACAAGCTTTGGAACACATTGAGGATGTCCAAATACAAAGTCAGCGTGGCGCTGATGTAGTTGGTTTCACCACCGTCCATCACTTGCTTCAAGTCATACAGCATGAAGGCGCTGAAGATGGCCATGGACAGCATGGAAATCACCATCATGCCTGCGGATGAACCGACGAACACGTTGATGATGCTGCCCACCATCAAAACCACAGCGCCCACCATGAGCCACTTGCCCATGCCAGACAAGTCGCGTTTGATGACGGTGGCCAAGCTGGCCATCACAAAGAAGACGCCTGCGGTGCCTGCGAATGCAGTCATCACCAATTCAGAGCCGTTTTTAAAGCCCAAGACCATGGCGATCATGCGCGAGAGCATGAGGCCCATGAAGAAGGTAAAAGCCAGCAGCACGTAAACGCCCGTGGCGCTGTGCTTGGTGCGCTCGATGGCGTAGATGAAGCCGAAGGCGCCAGCCAGCATCAAGATCAAGCCCATCACGCCGGAGATGGCGTAGCTGATGCCCGTGGCCACACCCACCCAAGCGCCCAAGACGGTTGGCAGCATGCTCACTGCAAGCAGCCAATACGTGTTGCGCACCACGCGGTTGCGTTCTTCGGCGGGAAGAACGTAATAGTCAACGGTTTGGATGTTTTCATTCATGAGTCGCTCTCCTATAAATCTGATGATTCAGATGGCCACAATTCTAGAGGTTTCAAGTGCCTCAGGTCTATCGCTTACTTTTATTGAGGTTTCTTTTGTCTTTGGGTGCCTGAGTGAGCTGGACAGAGAAGTTAAGCTTATGGTTTTCTTGTTTTTGAAGATGACTTGTCATGAAAACCAAACACTTTCTCGAATCCGCCGACATCAAAGCCATTGCCGCCGCAGCCGAAGCCGAAGCTTTGAAAAACCATTGGGCTGTGACCATTGCCATCGTGGACGACGGCGGTCATTTGTTAGCGCTGCAGCGTTTGGATGGTGCGCCTGCAATTTCGTCCTACATCGCCCCAGCTAAGGCCCACACGGCAGCCTTGGGGCGTCGCGAAAGCAAGGTGTACGAAGACGTCATCAATGGTGGTCGCATGTCGTTTTTGAGCGCGCCTGAAATCAAAGGCATGCTCGAAGGGGGTGTGCCTATTGTCAAAGACGGCCAATTCATCGGTGCGGTGGGCGTGAGCGGCGTGAAATCCACCGAAGACGCTCAAATTGCCAAGGCTGGCATTGCCGCCCTTGGCCTGTGATTCAAACCGCCGTCAGTAAGTCAACCGCTCAGGATTGATTTCTTGCAGGATGGTGGTCGCAATTTCTTCGATGCTTTTGTGGGTGGTTGACAACCAGCGGATGCCGGCGCGCCGCATCATGGCTTCTGCCTCGGCCACTTCATGGCGGCAGTTGTTTAGGCTTGCGTAATTGGAGCTGGGGCGGCGTTCATTGCGAATTTCACTGAGGCGTTCGGGCTGAATTGTCAATCCGAAGATTTTCTTTTTGTGCGGTACCAAGGCGGGTGGCAACTGTCGGCGTTCAAAGTCTTCGGGAATCAGTGGGTAATTGGAGGCCTTGAGTCCGTGCTGCATGGCGAGGTAAAGGCTAGTGGGGGTTTTGCCACTGCGGCTGACGCCGACCAAAATGACGTCTGACAACTCCAAATCACGGTTGAGTTGGCCGTCGTCATGCGACAAGCTGAAGTTGATGGCTTCAATTCTGTCGTGGTACTCCTTGCTTTTGCTGGCATCTGAAAAGCGACCCACGCGGTGGTTGGATTTGATGCCCAGCTCATGCTCGAGTGGGTTCACAAAGGTGCCAAACATGTCCATCAGCATGCACTTGCCATGGCATCCTTCTTGGATCACGCTGAGCACCTCCATGTTCACCAAGGTGGTGAACACAATTGGTTTGCGCCCCTCCACATCGCCGGTGTGCGTGATTTGACGCACGGCTTGGTGCGCTTTGTCGACCGAGTCCACAAACGGAATTCGGATGTGGCGAAATTTAATTTCGAACTGCGCCAAGATGGCGTTGCCAAAGGTTTCTGCGGTGATGCCAGTGCCGTCAGACACAAAGAAAACGCTGGGATGGGGCATGAAAAACTTTCAAATGGGCGAGGGTGTTGGTGCGAAAGAGGCACCATGTCGGCCACCTACAATGCCACATTATCCAAATTTCGCCACGCAGACTTTCGACCCATTCGAAAAACACCTAAGTCGCCGCGCTGCAGGGCCACAACCGTTTTAACTTTTGGAGCTTGTCGATGACTGCACTTTTCAGCCCAACCGCCCTGGTTGTTCCTTTTGAAAAACTTCGAATGACGGACGTCGAATCCGTGGGCGGTAAAAACGCCAGCCTCGGCGAAATGATTTCGCAATTGCCTACCGGCGTGCGTGTGCCCACGGGCTTTGCCACTACGGCCCATGCCTTCCGTGAATTTTTGGCACATGACGGCTTGGCCGACAAAATCAATGCCCGTTTGGACAAGCTCGACACCGAAGATGTGCGTGCCTTGGCCCAAGCAGGCGCTGAAATTCGCGCCATGGTGGAAGCCCAGCCTTTCCCTGATGACCTGCAAAAAGCCATTGCTGATGCTTTTGCCACCTTGTCTGCTGACAATGCCGCTGCCACCTTTGCAGTGCGTTCATCGGCCACGGCCGAAGACTTGCCTGACGCGTCCTTCGCCGGCCAGCAAGAAACCTTCTTGAACGTGCACGGCATTGACGAGGTGCTGCACAAGATGAAGGAAGTGTTTGCTTCGCTTTATAACGACCGAGCCATCAGTTACCGCGTGCACAAGGGCTTTGCCCACGCCGATGTGGCTTTGTCTGCGGGCGTGCAGCGCATGGTGCGCTCTGACTTGGGCGCTGCGGGCGTGATGTTCACCATCGACACCGAGTCTGGTTTTGAAGACGTGGTGTTCATCACCTCGAGCTACGGCCTCGGCGAGACTGTGGTGCAAGGTGCGGTGAACCCCGACGAGTTTTATGTGCACAAGCCAACTCTGAAAGCTGGCAAGCGCGCGGTGATTCGTCGCAACTTGGGCTCCAAGCTCTTGCAAATGGAGTTTTCGACGGCCGACGAGAAGAAGGCCACAGGCAAATTGGTCAAAACCACCGATGTGCCCACCGAGTTGCGCAACCGTTATTCATTGACCGATGCCGACGTCGAGCAATTGGCCCACTACGCCATGGTGATCGAGCAGCATTACCAACGTCCCATGGACATCGAATGGGGCAAAGACGGCACAGACGGCCTCTTGTACATCTTGCAGGCGCGTCCAGAAACCGTGAAGAGTCAAGCCAAAGGCCAGTCTGAGTTCCGTTACAAGCTCAAAGGCCACAGCACCGTGTTGGCTGAAGGCCGCGCGATTGGTCAAAAAATTGGCACGGGTCCTGTGCGCTTGGTGCACAACATCAGCCAGATGGACATGGTCCAGCCCGGTGATGTGTTGGTGACCGACATGACCGACCCGAACTGGGAGCCTGTGATGAAGCGTGCCAGCGCCATCGTCACTAACCGTGGTGGCCGTACCTGTCACGCTGCCATCATTGCGCGTGAGTTGGGTATTCCTGCGGTGGTGGGTTGCGGTGACGCGACCGAGCGCTTGAAAGACGGCACGCTTGTGACTGTGAGTTGCTCAGAAGGCGACACCGGCATGATTTATGACGGTTTGCTAGAGACCGAAGTGACCGAAGTGCAGCGCGGCGAAATGCCCAGCATCACAACCAAAATCATGATGAACGTGGGTAACCCACAGTTGGCCTTTGACTTCTGCCAGTTGCCTAACGAAGGCGTTGGCCTGGCCCGCCTAGAGTTCATCATCAACAACAACATTGGTGTGCACCCCAAGGCGATTCTTGACTATCCCAATGTCGATGCCGACTTAAAGAAGGCCGTTGAGTCTGTGGCCCGAGGCCATGCATCACCCCGCGCTTTCTACGTGGACAAAGTGGCCGAGGGCATTGCCACCATCGCGGCCGCATTTTGGCCCAAGCCTGTCATCGTGCGACTGTCGGACTTCAAGTCCAACGAATACCGCAAGCTCATTGGTGGCAGCCGCTACGAGCCCGAAGAAGAAAACCCAATGCTGGGCTTCCGTGGCGCAGCGCGTTACATCAGCAAAGACTTCGGCGAAGCCTTTGCGATGGAGTGCGAGGCCATGCGTCGCGTGCGTTCCGACATGGGCTTGACCAACGTGCAAGTGATGGTGCCCTTCGTGCGTACCTTGGGCCAAGCCGAGCGCGTCACCAACTTGTTGGCCGAGCACGGCTTGAAGCGCGGCGAGAACGATCTCAAGGTCATCATGATGTGCGAAGTGCCGAGCAACGCCATTCTTGCTGACGACTTTTTGAAGTTCTTTGACGGCTTCTCCATTGGCTCGAATGACCTGACCCAACTCACTTTGGGCCTTGACCGTGACTCAGGCATGGAGTTGCTGGCCGCTGACTTTGACGAGCGCGATCCCGCTGTTAAAGCTTTGTTGAGTAAAGCCATTGCCTCGTGTTTGGCGCAAGGCAAGTACGTGGGCATTTGCGGCCAAGGCCCCAGCGACCACCCGGACTTCGCGCATTGGTTGGCTGATCAAGGCATCAGCTCCATCTCGCTCAACCCAGACAGCGTGATTGACACTTGGAAGTCACTGGCCAAGTAAACCGCTTTGACCAAGCCGCCCCTGACTGCCTCAGAATCTGAGGCCACTGAACCATCCGCAATGGAAGTGTCTGCTTTGACCAAGCGGTCATTGTTGGGGGTGGTGGGGCTGGTCATCTTGACTGTGGGCTCTTTGGCGTTGGCCTGGCGCTTACCCGACATCACCCTGCTCCATTTCTTGTGGGTGGCTCAGGCAGTTCCTGTGTTGTATTTGCTGCTGGCATGGTGGGGCATACAAGCCTCATCTGAGGATGACGATGCGGTTTAAGTTTTGGCCTTGGCGGCTATTGCTGCTCAGCTTTGCGGGGCTGGTGTTGCTGACGCTCTTGCTGTTGCTGGCCGATTTGGCAGGTGTGCCCAAAGGGGTGGTGAACGGTTTTTTCTTGGTGCTGTCCATCATTGGTTATGCGGTGATTGGCATGTTTTGTCGCACCACCGTTCCTGCAGAATATTTTGTCGCCGGACGCACCATCAGCGCACCGCTGAACGGCATGGCGACTGCGGCTGATTGGATCTCTGCGGCGTCCTTCATTGGCTTGACGGGGCTGTTGCTGTCGGATGGATTTGTGGGCGACGGGCAACATCCTGGGGGCTTGTCTTATTTGCTGGGTTGGACGGGCGGCTTTTGCTTGCTCGGATTTTTGTTTGCGGCCAAGCTCAACCTGTCGCAATCCATCACCATCCCCGAATTTTTAGGCCGACGTTTTGACAGTGCCGCTGTGCGTTGGCTGGCTGCATGGGGTGCTATTTTGTGCTCCAGTGTTTACTTGGTGGCGCAAATTTATGGCATCGGCTTGGTGGCGTCCATGCTTTCGGGATTGACCTTTGAGTTGGGTGTTTTCTTGGCGCTGGGGGGCGTTCTGCTCTGCTCGTTTCTTGGGGGCATGCGCGCCGTCACTTGGACGCAGGGTGTGCAGTGCGTGGTGATCGTGGTCTCCATGGTGGTGCTGGGCATGGCGGTGTCATTGAAGACCCAAGGCCACCCATTGATCAACATCGCGGCGGTTCAGTCGCTGCCACAAATTCAAGCGCGCGCCAAACAAATTGAATCTGACCCCGCAGAGCAGTCCACCCGTGAAGTGATCAGTCAGCGCATCAGCAATTTGGATGTGAAGATTGCAGACCCCCTCCATGCGCGAGAGGTGGAGCGCCAAAACGTCGCACAACAGTTGGCCAAGGCCAAGGCCGACAACGCGCCTATGCGAGACATTCAAAAGATCGAGGCCAACCCCGCTTGGCGTGAGACCTCGGTTGACCGTTTGGTGAGCGCCTGGCAAGCGGAGCGAGAGGTTTTGGCAAAGGCCATTCAGAGGCCCGTTGGTTTTCAGGTGCCTTACCTCGAGGGCTGGAATCCAGGTTGGAACAACAGTTTGGCCCTGGTGTTTTGTTTGATGTTGGGTACGGCAGCTTTGCCACATATTTTGGTGCGCTCCTACACCACCGCCACGCCCGCCGAAGCCCAGCGCTCCATCGTCTGGGCTTTGGGCTTCATTGTGGTGGTGTATCTGTGTGCTTCGTCCTTGGCTGTGCTGCTCAAGTCGTTTGTGTTGAACGAGTTGGTGGGGGCGCATTTAGACCAGCTGCCCGATTGGGCAGACCGCCTCAAGCTACGCAAATTGGCACTGCTGAGCATTCAGGATCACAACCAAGATGGCATTGTTCAGTTTGCTGACATCCGTTTGTACAACGATTATTTGCTGCTCGGGATTCCTGAAATCACGCATATTTCGCCGGTCTTTACAGGCTTGCTGGCAGCTGGCGCTTTGGCGGCAGCGTTGTCAACGGCGGATGGTTTGTTGCTCACCATCTCTAACGCCTTGGCGCAAGATCTTTACTTTCAAACAGCTGCACCCAACGCACCGCCACTGCGCCGTGTGATGTTGTCCAAAATTTTGCTGATGGTGGTGGCCTTGTTGGCCGCTTGGTTTGCCACCAACCGCCCGGTGAGCATTTTGTTTTGGGTGACGTGTGCGTTTTCACTGGCTGCCGCCACGTTTTTCCCTGTGTTGCTGTTGGGTCTTTACTGGCGCGGCATGAACCGCGTGGGCGCGTTGATGGCCATGGTGTCGGGTTTGGGTGTGACGCTGTACTACATCACCGTCAACCATCCTTGGGTGCAAATGCGCTTGCAGATGCACACATCAGAGACCTTGTGGCTGGGCCTAGACCCCGTGTGTGCGGGTGTCTTTGGTGTGCCTGTGGGCTTGCTGTTTGGCTTCCTAGGCAGCCAGCTGTCTAAGACTCTTAAAAATTGACTATAATGTTAGGCTTTTCCCTTGCTGCCAGCGTCAGACGCCGCAGGCAGCTTCATATCCACAAGGAGTGTCCATGCGTCATTACGAAATCATTTTGTTGATCCACCCGGATCAAAGCGAACAAGTTCCAGCCATGCTGGAGCGTTACAAAGGCATGATCACCGCAGGTGGTGGTGCTATTCATCGCACGGAAGACTGGGGTCGCCGCCAGTTGGCCTACATGATCAACAAGCTTGCCAAAGCCCACTACATTTGCCTGAACATCGAAGCCAGCCAAGCTGTGATGTCTGAACTCGAACACGCGTTCAAGTTCAACGATGCAGTGTTGCGCCACATGACGGTCTTGCGTAAGAAGGCTGACACCACGCCTTCCGTCATGATGAAGACGGTCGAGCGCGAAGAGGCTCGCAAAAACCAGCAAGCCGAGTTCGCGGGCTAATTGCTGACTTTGTACGAGGTTTGAACCACGTTGTTTTGAACGCTTGTGTTGTGGAGGCTTCGGCCCTGCGATACACCCCAGCCGGTTTGCCTGCCCTTGATTTGAGACTCGAACATGCGTCTGACATTCAAGAAGCAGGACAACAGCGACAAGTCAAAGCAAGCGTCAAAGCAGTGACCGTTGGATCTTTGGCTGAGCGTTTAGTTCAGCTTCCCCTCGGTAGCCTTTGGCAGTTCAGCGGCTTTTTAGCCTCACCTCGTCACAGCAAAAACGTCGTTTTTCACATTCAAGATTTTCAGCAAATTTCATAGGAGGCCCAGATCATGGCCACGTTCAAGAAATTCAACAAAGACAAGCGCCCCAAGCGCAACACGCAATCCTTGCTTTTCAAGCGCAAGCGCTTTTGCCGCTTCACCGTCACTGGCGTTGAAGAAATCGACTACAAAGACGTCGACACATTGCGCGATTTCATTGCCGAAAACGGCAAGATCATTCCCGCACGCCTCACTGGCACACGCGCCATTTACCAACGTCAGCTGAACACTGCCATCAAGCGCGCCCGCTTCTTGGCCTTGGTGCCGTACAGCGACCAGCACAAGATCTAAGGAGACCGACCATGCAAATTATTCTGCTCGACAAGGTCGTGAACCTCGGCAACCTCGGCGAAATCGTCCGTGTGAAAGATGGTTACGCCCGCAACTTTTTGATTCCCTCTGGCCGCGCACGTCGCGCCACCGAGACCGCGATCAAAGAATTCGAAGTGCGCCGCGCTGAACTCGAAAAAGCAGCGTCCGAGAAATTGGCTGCTGCACAAGCTCAAGGTGAGAAATTGGTTGGCAAAGTCGTCAAAATCGGCCA
>JAIXRH010000093.1 GCA_027485285.1 Comamonadaceae bacterium
CGAGGCGATGCCCACTTTGACCGAGCCCGCCGCAAGGGTGGAGCCCCCTGAATAAGTGCTCGCGCCCGACAAGGTCAGGGTGCCGCTGCCCGACTTGGTGAGTCCGCCTGTGCCGGCAATGACGCCTGCGTAGCTCAAGCTCATGCTTGGGTTCACCGAGAACGTGCCGCTATTGGTATCCAAGGTGATACCGCGGTTGGCATGCAGGGTCAAGGGCGTTCCCGCAGTGATCTGCAAAGTACCGCCGTTCAGTGTGATGGCATCAGCCACCGCCCCGCCAGGCACAGCTCCCAAATAAGTATCTACCCCGACAGCCAAGGTGCCGCCATTGACCTGTACCTTGCCGGCATACGCATTGGCCGTGTCTGCCGTGACCGTGGCCGTGAAAGTGTTGGGAATGATGGCCAAGGCCACGTTGCCCGCATCGGGCAATGCGCCAGTTTTGGTCAGATCGCTGGTCAGCGCCCAGTTGGCGGCGGTTGACCAATTGCCCGAAGCCGCGCCCACCCAAGTGACCGAGGCTTGTCGCGTGATCTCGCCCGTGCCAGCAGCGGTCCAAGCGGGGTTGATGAGGTAGTTGGTGGCATTTGCACCACCGAATGTGGCGGAGATGGCGGTAAACGCCTTACCGATGCCCACATGGCGATCCGCAAAATTGCCCGTCACTGCAGACAGACTCACCGAGTCACCATTGATGACACCCGTCAGCGTGACATCTGTGCCGCTTCCTGTGACAGCGGTCGAGCCGTCATAGGCTTTGGTGCCTGTGAAGGTGCCCGTGGGTGTGATCAACTTGGGCGTGATGGTGAGCAAACCCAGGTTGCTGTAAGTCACTGAAAAGCCCGGCTTGGCCACACCCGCACTGGCCGTGATGGCATAAGGCCCCGCACTGACCGTGGCCGTGCTGGTGTTACCCACAGACGTGACCGTTGGCAAGGTGCTGAACACATCACTTAAGGCATAGTTGGCTGGCGCTGTGAGGTAAGGACTGCCCACAGGGTCAGCCGATGAGAGCTGCAAGTTGGCGGACAGATCAACTGGCGTGCCATAGGTCTGGCTGGCATGGGTCGTGGTGGCCGTGATGTTGGCCGCTGTCGCAACCGAGGCAAACACATAGCGATTGCCGCTGCCCACACTGGCTGGCGCCAAACTGCTGTAGGTGCTGCTCCACACCGCCAAGTTGCCACTGATCAAGCCGCCAAATGTATTGGGGGCTGGGGTGTTGCTGTAAACAATCCAACGGTCATTGGCTCCTGCATCGGTGGTGCTGATGGCATTGGCACCCGCGTTGTTGATGAAATTGCCGGTGGCTGCCAAAGCGATATATCCAGCGGGTTGGCTGTCAGTGATGGTCGAACCTGAATTCAAGGTGATGTTGCCACCGGACTGAAGCACCACACTGTCGACGAAAGAGTTGACGCCACCCACAGTCAAATGACCCGCATCCGCTGCACCTAATGTGATACGACTGAAACCATCTTTGATCACCGAAGTGCCCGTGAACCAACTTGAAGCCAATGCCACCGTGCCCGCCCCCGAGCCAAGCCCGATCGTGGCGCCAGGGGTATAAGGCTTGATGGTCAACGCGCCGGTTGAAGCAACACTACCCGTCAGCGCAAATTTGTCACCAACCAGGGTGATGTCAGAGGTGGAGGCCCCTGTGTTGACGCCTGACTTCAGGCCCACATGGCCCGCAATATCAACCGCATTGAAACCTGCACCGTAGCCGCTGCCAGTGATCGTGATGGGCCCTCCCGTGGAGAGCACAGCGCTACCAGATGGAATCACCACCCCTGAATGTTTGATACCGTTACCTGTGATGCTGATACCGCCACCGTTCGAAGCCAAAACGCTCGAATGGCTCCATAAGTAAATGCCCCAAGCGTCCGCAGCTGCATTGTTCGCAGCGGTTCCTTGAATCGTGATCGCATCTGCCGCAGACGAGGCAGATTTGTACACCGATGTACTGTTGCTGAGCTCAATGCCGTTGCTGGAACCTGAGGAGGATTGGGCATAGCCCCACATATTCAACTTGCCAGCACCCGCATCCACGGTGACGCTGCCATGCGCACGGATACCGTTGGCATTGCTCACCGATGCCACATCACTGGTGGCATACGTCGTCGCAGATGTTGAACTCTTTCCGCGAATGGCAATGTTGCCGCCATTTGAATTCAAAGTCACCCCGTCTAACGTGACGCCGTTGCCCATGGTGGTGGTCATGCCCGAGGCAAACCCACTGGCTGCCAAGGTGGCCACATCAGCCACATTACCACCAGACACTGTGATGTTGGCAGCTGTTGTCGTGTTCACACTGCTACCCGACCTGAACCACACATAGCCACCGTTGGTACTGTCGCTGTCAGCCCAATAGGTCACATCACCGCCGTTGGTGGTGACGGCAACATTGCTGGCGTGATTGATGGCTGCGGTGGCTTTCAGCAAAATACCCGTGCCGTTGCCGGTACTGGTCTGGTTGGTATTCAGACCAATGCTGCCCCCATACACAGCAATGGGGCCTGCAATGCTGGCTGCACTGTTCAGGGTGATGTCTTGCGTGTTGGTGGTTTTACCGATCGTTAAACCACTGACGGTGCTAGCAAACGACAGATTCCCCAAGGTTTGTGCGCCGCCAAAACTGTTGCCCGTGGATTGCAAAATGACCGTTCCACTGGTGTTGAGGGTGGCACTGGCGGAGATGTTGTTCAGATCGCTCGTCCAAGTGATGTTGCTGGTTGATGTGGGGACCGCACTCCCCGTGAGATAGCCCAACGTGGAGGGTTGGTGCAACATCAATCCACGTGTTGCAGCGGTGAGGCCAATCGCACCACTTGAACTCAAAACGGCTGAATAACTCAACACAAGCCCCGTGCTTTGCGTCACGTTCGCATTGGCAGAGCCGTTCAAAGCGATGGCGCCGCCACCGCTTGCCATCACATAGAAGGGCTTTGCCACACTGTTGCCGTGAAGCCATAACCCATGACGGCCATCGGTAGACGTGGTGGTGGTCGCACCCGTGATGCTGATGGCCGTTCCGCTGGTGGCCGCAGACTTGATGGTGTTGATGTCTGAGCCACCCGAGCCCCAACCCAACTCAGCGCCATGTCCACCCGAGCTGATGCCCGTGATGTCAATGGTTCCTGTGCCGCTGTCCATCATCAACAAAGAACCGTTGAGTTCAAAACCTGGCGCAGTCGATGCCGTGCCCTGCCCTTTGATGATGATGTTGCCACCGCCACTGCGAACGGTGTTGGTGTTGCCAATGAACACACCGCCATTGGTGCCCGTCGCAGCGACGGAAGACTTGGCGTAACCATCGGGAATGCCATCAGCCGCCGTACCACCGTTCGCCCCGTTATCTAAGCCACCCGCCATCACGACCATGCCGCCACCCGTGGTTTGGATGGCCGACCCATTGGCCGTGTTGAGCGTATTGCCGTTGGCGATAGAAACAAAGCCGTCGCCGGAGTTGTCGCTATCTGCCCAAACAATTAAGTTGCCATTGTTGGTTTGGACTGTTGTGCTGGCTGCCGTGGTGACGTTGCCAGTGGCCTTGAGCAAAATGGCCGAGCCACTGCCAACGCTGGTCAGGTTGGTGCTGACGGTAATGTTGCCGCCATACGCGGAGATAGGCCCCGCCACACTGAGGGTATTCGTTGAAAAAGTGACGTCTGCTGTGTTGGTGGTTTTACCCACACGAAGAGAGGTCAAGGTTGAGGGCACCACCAACCAACCTGTCACATCAACAACCTGGCCAAAGGTGCTTGCATTGGATTCGAAAACAAAGGCGCCTCGCGAACCTGTGAGGTTGGGCATCGCGGCGACCGGGGACGTGTTCCAACTCATGGTCCATGCACGGAGCGTCAATGCGCCAGTGCCTGCGGCATAGGTGGTGTAGTCAGCGTCAAGCTGGCCAACGCTGTTGCCATCGCTGTCAGCATTGATCGTGATGTCACCGTTGTTGGTTTGAACTGTCTTGGCGGTATTGGATGTGGTGATGTTGCTCAATGCATTCAACGTGATCGCAGCACCGCTAAGGGTGCTGGCGATGTTGCTGTTGATGTTGATCGTGCCACCATGCACCGTGATGGGGCCAGCGATGCTCATCACACTGGCCAAAGTTATGTCGGTCGTGTTGGTGGACTTACCAATCGTGACAGAAGTCAGGCTGCTACCAAAATTCCAGCCAGACGTGGAGAACGCACCGCTAAACGCTGCGCCGGGTGACTCAATACGCAGGCTAGCTGGCCCGTCGATGGATGAACTGGTGGATGTGGGTGCGGCATTCGAGATCACCAAGCCGCCACCTGACAAGGTGGTGGTGCCCGTGTAGGAGCCACTGCCCGTGAGGGTCAAGGTCGTGCTGCCCAACTTCGTCAAGCCCCCTGCGCCGCTGATGTTGCCCGCGTAAGTGATGTCGTCCGATCGGTTGAACTGCAAGCGCGCCCCAAGGGCAATGGCGGTATCGCCAGACATTGTGCCCGTCGTGCCGCCAGAACCGACGGACAAGGTGCCTGCTGAAATGGTGGTGCCGCTGTAGGTATTGGTCGCAGTGAGTGTGACCGTGTTGGCGCCTAACTTGGTGAGGCCGTACGCCCCAGAAATGATGCCGCTGATGGAATAAGGATTTGCGCCGCCAATCGAACTTGCGGCGGTCAGCACAATCGTGCCGGTCACTGCGCCTGCTGTTGCGCTCGATTTGATGATGTTGCTGTTGCCACCAAATCCCGGTCCAGAAATACGCAAAGGGTTTGCGAAAGTTTTACCGTTTAAA
>JAIXRH010000121.1 GCA_027485285.1 Comamonadaceae bacterium
CGCTTTGACATTCGTTTTGATGACAACATGCCAGTGCTCACCAGCGACGAACCCGCACCTTTGGGCACCGGCACTGGCCCATCACCTGTGCAGCTGTTGTGCGCAGCGGTGGGCAACTGCTTAAGTGATTCGCTGTTGTTTGCGTTTCGCAAATTCAAACAAGCGCCAGAACCCATTCACTGCGAAGTGCAGGCCCAACTAGGTCGCAACGTGCAAGGTCGCGTTCGAGTTTTAAAGATAGCTGCCAAGATGAAATTAGGCGTGGCAGCCGCTCAATTAGAGAACGTAGAGCGGGTGCTGAGCCAGTTCGAAGAATTTTGCACCGTATCCCAGAGCGTGGGGCAAGGCATTCCAATACACACCCGGGTCCTGGACGTGCATGGTGTTATTTTGAAAGATTGACGTCTCTGTTGAATTAGGTCAACTAAGTTAGCTTTAGCACCACTAGCAACCCTTCAATTGCCCATGCCACTTTCATCTAGAAGCAAAACAGCCATAGCGGCAATGATCGATTTGACTATCCTAGAGGTACATGCGCCTGTGTCATTGGTCACACTGGCAGAGCGGCAATGCATTTCTACTACAAGACTTGAAAAGATTTTTTTTAGTTTGCGCCAAGCAAGATTAGTCACATCTGTGCGAGGGCCAGGCGGAGGTTATTCACTTTCCCGCAATGCCAAGGATATTTGCTTGGTCGAGATAGCACGAATTTTTGAACCGTGCGCATTGTCCAGTGAAGAACACAACACTTCTGTCACGCACGAGCTTTGGCAGAACCTCAGGAATCAAGTACTCGATCATCTTGATCACGTGAACTTGCAGTCCTTGGCAGAAAAAGCACTGCCACTCAACTCGGCACCCAACGTCTTAAAACCTTCTAAGCTCAGCCGAGGCATTGCACCTATATTAGCGGTCAAGCAGGAACACAAAAACATTCCAAACTCTATCTTTGCCCTTGGCAATCTCAAGAATTCTCTTTAAGAAAAAAATCATTCACGAGAGCATAAGTTGGATATTCTTTCGTTTGCATAGAGTTGAAAAACCTAACAGGTTGCTGCCCCGTTAGCGACACTTTGACTAAGCAATAAGGAAATCCCTAGGGCTAAATCTAAGGCTAGATGGATAGAATTCTTAGATAAGCAACTAGTAAATTACTGATTTTCATAGGACCTAAAAATGAAGAAACTTATCTCCATCGTTTTCGTTGCCTTTGCCTCGACAGGTGCTTGGGCCAGCGCTGATTTGGCGAAAAATAACAACTGTATGGCATGCCACGGAGCTGAGAAAAAAATCGTCGGCCCTGCATACAAAGATGTCGCTAAGAAATACGCAGGTCAACCCGATGCAGAAGCCACGCTGGCTAAAAGCATCAAAGCTGGCGGCAGCGGTAAGTGGGGTCCTATCCCTATGCCAGCACAAGCTCAATTGAGTGAAGCTGACGCTAAAACTTTGGCTGCATGGATTTTGGCTGGCGCCAAGTAATACAAACGGAACTCGTACTTCCAAGAGCTTCCAGTTTGGAAGCTTTTTTTGCTCTGCTGCGCGCAAAACTGCACAATGAAAAGGAACCCTTGCAGTGTTTGGGTTCCTTATGTTTGCATGGCATTTACAAAGCCCCACAGCCATTCTGGCAATGACTTGTAGTGGTTTGTGTTCATTGAAAGTTCATTACTATTGCTTCGATAATTAGGGGATTAGCCCAATGGGGTTATTGATCCTCCAGTGCATTCTCTAAAAGGGCATTCCATGCATACCAATTTAATTCAAGATACACAGGCATTACTCAATAGCAAAGACGGGTCGGCACCCTCACGACGCCTTGCTTTACAAACAGCACTAGGTTTAGGCTACGCAGCGGCTGCCATGCCATTGATCGCACAAACGGCCATTCAAACATCCGTTGAAGGCCTGATCGAAGGCGAAGTGATGATTGAAGTCAATGGCTTCAAAATGCCAGCCTACCGCTCTGCCCCAAAAGGTCAAACTAACCTACCAGTAGTGCTTGTGATATCAGAGATTTTTGGCGTACACGAATACATTGCAGATGTAACACGTCGTTTTGCTAAAGCTGGCTACCTTGCCATTGCACCCGAGCTGTTTGTTCGTCAAGGCGACCCAAGTATGTACGGCGAAATAGCAAAACTCCAAGCTGAAGTTATTTCAAAGGTGCCCGACGCACAAGTAATGGCAGATTTAGATGCCACTTTGAATTGGGCAAGTAAGAATGGTGGAAACGCTAACCGTGCAGCAATAACTGGATTTTGCTGGGGTGGTCGCATTACTTGGCTTTATGCAGCGCACAACCCTAAGATTAAAGCGGGCGTGGCCTGGTACGGCCGCATGGAAGGCCAGACTAGTACCAACAACCCCAGACACCCTATTGACTTGGCGACCTCATTGAAAGCGCCCGTGCTCGGTTTGTACGGCGGTGCTGACACAGGTATTCCCGTCACGTCTGTCAACAACATGAAAGAAGCCTTGGCGCTAGCTGCCACGAAGGGCAACAAAGCGGCCAAGGCCAGTGAGTTTGTGTT
Source organism: Comamonadaceae bacterium (assembly GCA_027485285.1). Taxonomy (GTDB): domain Bacteria; phylum Pseudomonadota; class Gammaproteobacteria; order Burkholderiales; family Burkholderiaceae_C; genus Limnohabitans. The sequence continues at coordinate 2,535 of JAIXRH010000121.1, forward strand.
GTACCCAGACGCACCACACGCGTTCCACGCCGATTATCGCGCCAGCTACCGTGCTGCACCTGCAGCTGATGGCTGGAGCCGTGCCGTGGCTTGGCTCAAGCAATACGTCTAAACAACCACCGTTTAGGCCACAAACACCCGCGCTTTGCGCGGTGTGAGCACCAAGGTCTCACCCTCTGTAAATCCCTGCTCGTAGAACTGCGATGCAGGGATTTGCGCTTCAATGATCTGTTGATCGGACGGGCCATCGCCCTCAGCAGCCACCAGTTCTAAGCGTGCAATCGGACCGACCACAATCGCCCGCGTCAGCTGCGCCACGATGCCGCCTTCGTCGTCTCTGCCAGATGCGTAGCGACGCACATCCAAGTCGTGCGGGCGCACATAGGCAAAGGCCTTGGCGTCTTGTGCCGCATGGTGCTCGGGGCTGGCCATGCGCACAGTTTGGTCTTCCACGCCAATGTGCATTTCGCCTTCGTGGGCACGGCCATGGAACAAGTTCACATCGCCTAAGAAGCCATACACAAAGGGGCTGGCAGGGTGTTCCCACACCTCTTGCGGGCTGCCCACTTGCTCGACATTGCCTTTGTTCATCACCACCACGCGGTCGGCCACTTCGAGGGCTTCTTCTTGGTCGTGCGTCACAAAGATGGTGGTCACGTTCAAGTCGTCGTGCAAGCGACGCAACCAGCGGCGCAGCTCTTTGCGCACCTTCGCGTCCAACGCACCAAAGGGCTCGTCCAGCAACAACACTTTGGGCTCCACCGCCAAGGCACGCGCCAAAGCAATGCGTTGGCGTTGACCGCCAGAGAGCTGCGAGGGGTAACGGTCGGCCAGCCAATCGAGTTGCACCAGGCTCAATAAGTCGTGCACCTTCTTTTTGATTTGTTCTTCGCTGGGACGCGCATTGCGTGGCTTCACGCGCAGGCCAAAGGCCACGTTTTCAAACACGGTCATGTGACGGAACAAGGCGTAGTGCTGGAACACAAAACCCACTTGGCGCTCGCGCACATGCACGTGGGTGGTGTCTTCACCGCTGAACAAAATAGTGCCAGCATCGGCATGTTCTAAGCCCGCGATGATGCGCAACAACGTGGTCTTGCCACAACCCGATGGGCCCAACAAGGCGATCAATTCGCCAGAATGGATGTCTAGGCTCACATCACCCAAGGCTTGGAAGTCGCCAAACTGTTTGTGGATGTTTCTGATTTCGATGCTCATGATTCTTTGACTCGTATTTAAGCGTGCGGGTTTTCGGGCGGTAAATCAGCCGTGGCATTGAGCTCACGCGCATGTCGCCACTCCACCGTGGACTTGATGGCCAAGGTCACCAAGGCCAACAAAGCCAACAGCGAGGCCACGGCAAACGCCGCCACCGATTGGTATTCGTTGTACAAAATTTCCACATGCAAGGGCATGGTGTTGGTCTGCCCGCGGATGTGACCTGACACCACCGACACCGCACCAAACTCCCCCATCGCACGGGCGTTACACAAGATGACGCCGTAGATCAGCCCCCACTTGATGTTGGGCAGCGTGACATACCAAAAGGTTTGCCAGCCTGTGGCACCCAACACGATGGCCGCTTGCTCCTCGTCATTGCCCTGCGCTTGCATGAGCGGAATCAACTCACGCGCGATGAACGGAAACGTGACGAACACCGTGGCCAAGACAATGCCTGGCACTGCAAAAATAATTTTGATGTCATTCGCTTGCAGCCACGGGCCAAACCAGCCCTGCGCGCCAAACATCAGTACATAAATCAAACCGGCCACCACGGGCGACACCGAAAACGGCAAGTCCACCAGCGTGGTTAAAAACGCTTTGCCTGTGAACTCATATTTGGCAATGGCCCAAGCCGCCGCCACGCCAAACACCAAGTTCAACGGCACGGCAATGAGTGCGGTGATGAAGGTCAGACGAATGGCCGACCAAGCATCGGGTTCTTGCAAAGCCAGCCAATACGCGTCCCAACCTTTGCGCAAAGCTTCGGTGAACACCGCCGCCAAGGGCAAGACCAAGAAGAAAAACATAAACGTCAGCGCCACACCAATGAGGCTGTAGCGCACCCACGCGGGCTCGGTCGTGCCCGCTCGCGCGTTGCGCACGGAGGGGTTGATGGCGGCACTCATGCTGGGGCTCCGGAATGGCGACGCTGCCACGCTTGCAGGGCATTGATGACCAACAACAAAATAAACGAGATGACCAACATCACCACCGCGACGGCCGTGGCACCGGCATAGTCGTATTGCTCGAGCTTGCCGATGATGATGAGCGGCGTGATTTCAGACACCATGGGCATGTTGCCCGCAATGAAAATGACCGAGCCATATTCACCAATGGCGCGCGCAAACGCCATGGCGAAACCGGTGAGCAACGCAGGCGCGATGCTCGGGAAAATCACGCGGCTAAAGGTTTGCCAACGCGTGGCACCCAAACACGTGGCAGCCTCTTCAAGTTCTTTCTCTGCATCTTCCAACACTGGCTGCACCGTACGCACCACAAAGGGCAAGCCAATGAAGATGAGTGCAATCACCACGCCGTTCGGATTGAAAGCGAGCTGAATACCCATGGGCTCCAGGTACTGCCCAATCCAACCATTGCCAGCCAGTAACGCGGTGAGCGAAATACCCGCCACGGCGGTGGGCAAGGCAAAGGGCAAGTCCACCAGCGCATCCACGATTTTTTTGCCAAAGAAGTCGTAGCGCACGAGCACCCAGGCCACGAGCAAACCAAACACCACATTCACCAAGGCGGCAATCAGCGATGCACCAAACGTGAGTCGGTACGACGCCATGACGCGCGGACCCGTGACAGCGGCCCAAAACTGGTCCCATGTCAGCGTGAAGGTTTTGAACACCAAAGCGGAGAGTGGAATCAACACAATCAAGCTCAGGTAAGTGAGCGTGAAACCCAGCGTGATGTTGAAGCCGGGAAGCACACGCGCCGCCTTGTGGCTGCGCGCGAGAGAGAACAATGCCATGAAAAATTACTTCAGTGTGTAAATCTTGTCGAACTGACCGCCATCATTGAAGTGAACTTTTTGTGCTTCGCTGAGCGAACCAAAATACTCGCTCACAGGCACCAACTGAATGGGCTTGAAGGTTGATGCATATTTCTTCAGCAAGGCGGGTGAGCGTGGACGCAAGGCATGCTTGGCCGCAATCTCTTGCGCTTCGTCAGAGTACAAATAGTTCAAATACGCCGTGGCCAATTCGCCAGTGCCTTTTTTGTTCACGGTGCGTTCCACCACAGCCACGGGGTTCTCAGCGATGATGCTGATTGAGGGATGCACCGCGTCCACCTTGCCGGCACCAAACTCACGGTCGACTGACACCACTTCAGACTCAAACGTCACCAGCACATCGCCGATGTTGCGTTGCAAGAAGATGGTGGTGGCATCGCGGCCACCTTTGGCGAGCACGGGCACGTTCTTGAACAGCTTGGCCACAAACTCGGCGGCTTGCGCATCGGTTTGGCCTTTTTTCCGCGCATAGGCCCAAGCCGCCAAATACGCCATGCGGCCATTGCCACCCGTTTTGGGATTGACGATGATGACTTGCACACCGGGCTTGATCAGGTCGTCCCAATCTTTGATGCCCTTGGGGTTGCCGTTGCGTGTGAGGAACAACATGGTCGAGGTGGTGGGCGAGGCGTTGTTGGGAAACTTCTTCGCCCAGTCTTTGGCGACCACGCCGTTGCCAGCCAAGAACTCAATGTCAGTGGTGGTGTTCATGCTGACGACGTCGGCATCCAAGCCATCGTTCACGGCACGCGCTTGGGCGCTCGAGCCGCCATGGGCTTGGTCCACCTTGATGTCTTTGCCCGTGGTTTTTTTGTAGTGGGCCACAAAAGCTTGGTTGTAGTCTTTGTAAAACTCGCGGGCCACGTCATACGACGCATTCAGCAAAGTTTGAGCAGAGGCCAATGAGCTCACTGCCAACAACGCTGCGGCCAAGGTGGTGTGTAGAAATTTTTTCATGCGGTTGAGGTCCAAATCTTTAGAAATGAACGCGATTGTGGTGCGCATCGCCACCTTCGCAAACGACTGTTTATTTGTTTGTTAATAACAAATCCATCTATAGAAAAACACCTCACTTCTTGAGGTAAATCAGGTCAAACTGCGCGCCATCGGCAAAGTGCTCTTTGGACACTTTGTCCCAGCTCCCAAAGGCGCTCTCTAAGGTGAACAGGTTGAGCTTGGGCAGCTGCTTCACATACTTGGCTTGCGCTTTGGCAGAAATGGGGCGGTAGAAGTTTTTGCCTGCAATGTCTTGGCCTTCTTCGGTGTAGAGGTAATTGAGGTAAGCCTCAGCCACTTTGCGTGTGCCTTTGCGCTCCACGTTTTTATCGACCACGGTGACGGGTGGCTCAGCCAAGATGCTGAGGGAGGGGTAGACGATGTCCACCTTGTTGCCAAATTCTTTTTCGAGCAAATGCGCTTCGTTTTCCCAAGAGATGAACACATCGCCTTGGTTGCGTTGTGCAAACGTGACCGAAGAACCGCGAGCGCCGGTGTCGAGCACAGGCACGTTCTCGTAGAGTTTTTTCACAAACTCTTTGGCCTTGCTTTCATCACCTTTTGGACCGCCGTATTTGCGTTTGGCAAATTCCCAAGCTGCCAAGTAGTTCCACCGAGCGCCACCAGAAGTTTTGGGGTTGGGCGTGATGACGCTGATGCCGGGCTTGACCAAGTCGTCCCAGTCTTTGATGCCCTTGGGGTTGCCCTGGCGCACCACCAACACGATGGTGGAGGTGTAAGGCGATGAGTTGTGCGGCAAGCGCTTTTGCCAGTCTTGTGGAATCAAGCCACCGTTTTTGTACAGCGCATCGATGTCACCCGCCAAGGCCAAGGTGACCACATCAGCGTCGATGCCGTCAATGACTGAGCGAGCTTGTTTGCCCGAGCCACCATGCGACTGTTTGATGGTCACGTCTTGGCCCGTTTGTGCTTTCCAGTGTTTGGCAAAAGCAGCATTGAACTCGCTGTACAACTCGCGGGTGGGGTCGTACGACACGTTGAGCAAGGTGACAGGCGAGGTTTGGGCCGCAGTAAGACCGCCTACAGACAACAAAGCTGCGACCAGCAGAGTTTTGAGAAAGCGTTGGCGTTGAATCATGTCGGTTCCCTTTTGAATCCATCTAAATTTCCGATGGATGGATTCTTAGCGCTGACGCACTAAAAGGGAACGACAGAGTTATTGGTTGGTCATTACGAAATCATCTAAGGCGCATCAAATTGAACCAACAGTGGCTTCATCGCTGCGGCTGTCGCCACGGTTGTCTTTCCATTGAATGGCCACCTTGTCACCCGCCTTGGTGCCTTTGAGTGTGAATTGCCAAAACGGATTTTTAGACACGGCAGTGCCCCATTCTGCCGTCATCACCGATTTGCCATTGAGCAAAACCGTGACGTCTTGGATGTGCCATGCAGGGATGACTTTGCCATTGCCATCTTTGCGCTGGCCAGACTCCATCTCATGGTTCATCAACACACGCACCGTGGCGTTGTTGCCAGCGGGAACGATGCGGATACGCGATGCTTCTGACATGTGTGTTCCTTTCTTATTCGCCGCAGCCACCCAAGGTGACCTTGATGTCACGCTTGGCGAAATAGGCTTTGCCGTCTTGCGTCAACGCCACGGCATAGACATCGGACGATTGGCTCATCTTGATGCGCAAAGAAAACTGGCTGTCCACCGCAGGGCTGGTCTGAAAGCTGGCCACCAAAGCGGAGGGGTTCTTTTCTACCAACAACAACACGCGCTTCACGTTGGGCAGCGTGGTGCCAAAAGCCAACAACACACCCGCGCCATTGTCAGCAATTTCGGGGCCGTTCAGGGTCACATCTGGGCTGGCCACAGGGGCTGACGCACCCAAGGCTTTGAGGGCAGCGGCGATCGATTTGGCTTCAAAGGCAGCTTTGTCATAAGCAATGGCTTTGAACGGCACAAGGCCTGCTGTGCCCAGCAGCGTGGCCACTGCCCAGCTGTGTTGGAGGGTTTGACGTCGGTTTAACATGCGGGTTCTCGGGGTAAAAACGTATTTTGCCTTAGCAAATCAGCTTAGACTCTCAGCTTCGTTTTTATCAATTACTTGATGAGCTGGAGTTCACCATGACACAACGCTTCTCTGTACGACACCGCTTGGCTGTGATGGCCGCTGCGTCTGCCTGTTTTATGTCAAGCGCTTACGCGCAGCCTGCTGCCGATGCGCTGCACCAACGTGCCAATGCCGCCACTTGCGCCAACTGCCACGGCACGGAAGGCCGCACCACCAGTGGCTCTGCCATTCCCTCATTGGCTGGCATGCCCAAAGACTACATGGTCTTGCAAATGAAAGCCTTCAAAGAAGGCACGCGCCCAGCCACGGTGATGCACCAGCTCACCAAAGGCTATACCGATGCGCAAATCGACAGCATCGCCACGTATTACGCCAGCCTCAAACGCTAAAAGGACAAACCCATGAAACGTCGCAGTTTTGTTCAAGCCTCATTGGCGCTTGGCTCTATCGGTTCTTTAGGCTCAATGGTGGGTTGTGCCGCCACAGGCCGCATTCCTGAAAAAGCACGCGTGGTCGTGGTGGGGGGTGGTTATGGCGGTGCAACAGCTGCTAAATACATCCGTATGTTGTCGAACTACAAAATCGATGTCACGCTGGTTGAGCCCAATTCAGCTTTTGTGTCTTGCCCCATGTCCAACTTGGTGATTGGCGGCAGCAAGACCATGGCTGACATCAGCACACCGTATGACAAGTTGTCGAGCAACCACGGCGTGAACGTGGTGCGTGACTATGTGGCCAGCATCGATGCCGTCAAGAAAACCGTCACCTTGGCCAGCGGCCCCAGCATTCGCTACGACAAGCTGGTGCTTTCACCCGGCATCGACTTGGTGTTGAACAGCGTCGAGGGTTTGCAAGCGGCCAATGCCTCTGGCCAAATCTTGCACGCGTGGAAAGCCGGCGCCGAAACATTGGCCTTGCGCAAGCAGCTCGAAGCCATGGACGATGGCGGCGTGTTTGCCATCACCATTCCCGAAGCGCCCTACCGCTGCCCACCCGGCCCCTATGAGCGTGCCAGCCAAGTGGCGCATTACTTCAAGCAACACAAGCCCAAGTCCAAGGTGTTGATCTTAGATGCCAACCCAGATGTGACGTCCAAAGGCCCGTTGTTCAAAAAGTACTGGGCTGACAACTACAAAGGCATGTTGGAATACCGCGGCCAACACAAAACAGTGGCTGTGGATGCCAAAGCCAAGACGCTCAAGTTTGAAGTGCAAGGCGATGTGAAGGCCGATGTGCTCAACATCTTGCCCACCATGCGTGCGGGCACGATTGCCATTCAAAGCGGTTTGGCCAATGCCAACGCACGCTGGTGCGGTGTGAACTACCAAACCTTTGAGTCGACCCAAGCCAAAGATGTGCACGTGATTGGCGACTCGATTTTGTTGGCGCCCGCCATGCCCAAGTCAGGCCACATGGCCAACTCCCATGGCAAGGTCACGGCCGCAGCCATCGTGGCGCAGTTGTCAGACTTGCCGGTGAATCCAGACCCCTTGCTCACCAACACCTGCTACAGCTTTGTGAGCGACAAGCTGGTGGTGCACGTGGCCTCTGTGCATCAATACGATGCCAAAGACAAGACTTTCAAGACCGTCCCCGGCTCTGGCGGTGTGTCCACAGCGCCCAACGAGCTAGAAGGTGTTTACGCTTGGAACTGGGCGCAAAACATTTGGGCAGACAGCTTGGGTTAATTGGATTGACGCAACTGCCCGACGGTCGCTTGCAGGTCTAGCGCCCACTCGCGGCGGTTGCGCCCATCGGCAGTTTGTTTGTCGCCATAGCGCACTTGCGCCAGCAAAGGCGGTGCGCACAGCGTGCGCCACAGTGAACCAATCAAGGTGTCGTCATCGCGGTAGCACGGGGCTAGGCTGATGGCGTGTGTGTGCGCATCGATGAACTGCAAAGCAATCGGCTGAATGGGGGCTCCGGCCGATATGGCGGCTTGCAACAGATTGGCATGAAATGGCAGCAGCGTGATGCCATCGCCCGTTGCGCCTTCGGGGAACACGGCCAACACGTGGCCTTTTTGTAAAGCCTCCGCCATTTGGTGCACCACGCGCAGCGCATCACGGTTGGAGGATCGCTCAATGTAGAGCGATCCACCGCCCGTGGTGAGTGCGCCCAGCAAAGGCCAACTGCGAATTTCAGACTTGGCCACAAATCGGCAATGGCAAGCCGCATGCATCACCAAAATGTCGAGCCAGGAAATGTGATTGGCAGCCATCAGCACGGGGCCTGTTGCAGGGTGGCCTTTGACGCGCACCTCAATGCCGATGACCGTCAACATGCCACGCGCCCACACCTCAACATAACGGGCTTGCTGATCGTCGCTGAGCTTGGGGAACTTGGTACGAATGTCCCAATACGCCATCAAGATGCAGCCCAACACGCGCACAAACTTCAACAGGGCCAACAAGTGCTTCATCACGCCAGCCTGTAAGCAATGCGGCCCGCCACCAAGGTGGCTTTGACACGCGCGGGCAGGACCATGCCCGTCATGTCAAATGCAAACGGCGTGTGCTTGCCTTGGCTGTGCAGTGCATCGGGTGTGACTTGCCATTCAGCCGCGGGGTCAAACACCACGATATCGGCAACGCCGCCCACATGCAACTGGCCCAAGCTGGTGCTGTGTCCTTGCACCTTGCCCAATACCTTGGCAGGCTGCGCGGTCAGCACATCGAGCGCACGCAGCACGCTGACCTTGCTGTCTTGTGCCCACTTGAGCGAGAGGCTGAGCAACAGTTCTAAGCCCGTCGCGCCTGATTCGGCTTCTGCAAAAGGCAAGGCCTTGCCATCGTTGTCGATGGGCGTGTGGTCGGACACCAAGGCGTCGAGCGTCCCGTCGGCCAAGGCAGCACGCAAAGCATCGCGGTCGCGCTGTTGGCGCAGCACAGGCGTCACACGTGCGCGGCTGTCGAAGTAGCCAATGTCGTGGTCGCTCAGGTGCAGTGAGTTGATGCTCACATCGGCCGTCACGGCCAAGCCCTCTTGCTTGGCGGCACGCACCAACGCCACACCTTCGGCGCTGGAGATGCGGCACAGGTGCACGCGTGCGCGGGTGGCGCGCATGAGCGCGAAGATGGCATGCAGGGCAATGGTCTCAGCCGCCACGGGCACGCCGCTCAAACCCAAACGGGTGGCGAGCGGGCCGCTGGCGGCCACGCCTTTGCCCAAATGCATGTCTTGCGGACGCAACCACACGGTGTAGCCAAAGGTCGATGCGTATTGCAAAGCGCGTTGCAACACTTGGGTGTTTTCCAAAGGCACTTCGGCTTGGCTAAAGCCCACGCAACCTGCATCGGTGAGGTCTGACATTTCGGTCAGCACCTCCCCCTTCAAGCCGCGGGTCAGTGCCCCCAAGGGGAACACGCGCGCGCAGTGGAGTTTTTCTGCGCGGAATTTGAGCATTTCAATCAGGCCTGGCTCGTCCAACACGGGGTCGGTGTCGGGCGGGCACACGAGGCTGGTGACACCACCGGCCACGGCGGCGGTGAGCTCGGAGGCCAGCATGCCTTCGTGTTCGTGGCCGGGTTCACGTAAACGCACTTGCAAGTCAACTAAGCCAGGCGCAACGATGCAGCCTTTGGCGTCTATCGATTGTTCGGCTTTGAAGTTCGCAGGTAATTTTTCATCGCCCTTCACCATCGCCACGATGTGGCCATCAGCCACCGCCACATCGGCGGTGTGGTCAAAGCCAGAGGCTGGGTCCATCACGCGACCGTTTTGAATCAGGATGTTCATGCTTCATTCCCCGCCACGATGGACATCACGGCCATGCGCACTGCAATGCCAAATGTCACCTGGGACAAGATGACACTTTGCGGCCCATCGACCACGGCAGAGTCAATCTCCACGCCTCGGTTGATGGGGCCTGGGTGCATGACGATGGCGTCGGGTTTGGCCAGTTGCAACTTCTCTGGCGTGAGGCCAAACGATTTGAAATATTCTTGGCTCGAGGGCAGCAACGCACCGCTCATGCGTTCGTTTTGCAAGCGCAGCATGATGATGACGTCACAGCCCTTGATGCCCTCTTCCAGGTTGTTGAACACCTTCACACCCATGGCCGATAAATCGCTGGGCACCAAGGTCTTGGGGCCCACCACGCGCACTTCGGCGCAACCGAGTGTGGTGAGCGCATGAATGTCCGAGCGCGCCACACGTGAGTGCAACACGTCGCCCACGATGGCCACAGTGAGGTTGGTGAAATCTTTTTTGTAATGACGGATGGTGTACATGTCCAGCAAACCCTGCGTCGGGTGTGCGTGACGACCGTCACCGGCGTTGACCACGTGCACGTGCGGCGCGACGTGTTCTGCGATCAGGTAAGGCGCACCCGACTCGCCGTGGCGCACCACAAAAATGTCGGCGGCCATGGCGCTGAGGTTGGCAATGGTGTCGAGCAGCGACTCGCCTTTGGCCGCGGAGGAACGCGCGATGTCGAGGTTGAACACATCCGCCGACAAACGCGTCGCGGCAATCTCAAACGTGGTGCGTGTGCGCGTGCTGTTTTCGAAGAACAGATTGAACACGCTTTTGCCGCGCAAGAGCGGCACTTTCTTGACTTCGCGGTCATTGACAGACACAAAGTTGGCCGCTGTGTCCAAAATGTGGGTCAAGATGTTGCGCGACAAACCTTCTGTGGAGAGCAGGTGAATCAGCTCACCGTTCTTGTTGAGTTGCGGGTTGCGTTTGTAGAGCATGTCTGTCCTTTATTCGCTCTCGACAGAAAAATTAAATTGACCGTGGTCATCTTTGGTCAGGGCCAGCGATTGGGTGGCAGGCAGTGCCACACGCGCGGCAGCGTAGTCGGCCTCAATCGGCAGTTCACGGCAACCACGATCGACCAACACCGCCAGTTGCACTTTTGCAGGACGGCCGTAATCGAACAGTTCATTCAGCACGGCGCGGATGGTGCGACCGGTGTAGAGCACATCGTCGAGCACGATGAGGTGTGCGCCGTTCACTTCAAACGGCAGTTTGGTCGGGCCCCCATCGCTCAAGCCGCGTTGAGCAAAGTCGTCACGGTGCATGGCGGAGGAGATGCTGCCCGCCTCGCCTTCGAGGGCCAAGTCTTTTTGCAAGCGTGCAGCCAGCCAAGCGCCACCCGAGGTGATGCCCACCAAGCGGCTGTTGGGCGTGAGCAGGCTGCGCACACCTTTGAGCAGCTCGGCGTACAAGCTCTCCGCGTCCAACATGAGGTTTCCGTGGGCACTCATAAGTTCTCTCGAAAAAATTGGTTGAGGATGATGCACGCCGATGCAGCGTCTGCATCTTTGGCACCCTGGCTGTGGGCTTCGGTGGTGCTGTAACGCTCGTCCACTTCAAACACAGGCAGGTTAAAACGCCCATTCAACTGACGTGCAAATTTTTTGGCTTTGGCTGTGTTCTCGTGCGCCGCACCGTCTGGGTGATATGGCACGCCCACCACCAAAGCGTTGGGCTGCCACTCGGCAATGCGTTGGGTGATGAGGGCCCAACGGGCATCGCCTTCGGCATTGACCGTGGCTTGCGGCTGCGCCTCACGCAACAAGCGGCTGCCATAGGCCACGCCAGTGCGTTTGACGCCGAAGTCAAAGGCTAAGAAAGATTGAAAGTGGGCTGGCACGCCTGGCCTAGGCGCAGAGGCCAAAGGTGCGGCTTGTTCAATCATGAATGCCCCACCTCGCTAGACAGCATCCAAGGCTCCAAGCCCAACAACCTCATGGCGCTTTCGTAGCGCTGCTCGACCGGTGTGTCAAAAATCACCGCCATGTCTGCGCCGACGGTGAGCCAGCTGTTTTCAGCCAGCTCAGACTCCAGCTGGCCTTCGCCCCAAGCCGAGTAGCCCAAGGAAATCAACACACGCTTAGGGCCGGCCCCCATGGACAGGGCTTCGAGCACGTCTTTGGAAGTGGTCATCTCCAGGCCACCAGGGATGGTCATGGTGGAGGCGTAAACCGATTCTTGTTCGCTCACAGCGTTGAGGGCCGCTGCTTCTTGCGCTTGCTCTGGGCTGACGTCGCCTGACAGCAAGGATTGTTGTGCAGGGGCATCGCCCACAGGCTCGGCCTCATGGCTCCACAACGCATCGTGCAACACAAAACCGCGCTCAGTGTGCACGGGGCCGCCTTTCAAGACAGCCGCGTCCATCAGGTCTTGGCGGTACAGGGGCAAGTCGACTTTTTCGAACAAACCCTTCATTGACAGCTCACCGGGTTTGTTGATCACCAAGCCCATCGCGCCGCGTTCGCTGTGCTCGCACACATAAACCACGCTTTTGGCAAAAGTCTCGTCCTCCAAACCGGGCATGGCAATCAAAAAATGATGCGTGAGGTTGATGGAGAGAGAATCAGCAGACATGCAGCAATTTTAAAGGGTGAACATGTCAAAGCTCACACACCATTCGCCCCACGTTGACAAAGGTCTGATGTGGTTTCGCCGTGACCTGCGCGCGTTTGACAACGCGGCGCTGTTTCACGCGCTCAAAAGCTGCAAGCAAGTGCATTGCGTGTTTGTGTTTGACAAGGCCATTTTGGACAGCCTGCCCCGCGCGGACCGCCGTGTGGAGTTCATCCGAGAGTCGCTGGTGGCGCTGGACGCCGAACTGCACGCCGTGGCGGGCCAAGCCGGTGCGGGCCTGATCGTGCGCCACGCGGTCGCGGCATCGGAAGTGCCACGCCTCGCGCACGAACTGGGCGTGCAAGAGGTGTTTGCCAACCACGACGACGAGCCCGATGCGCTGGCTCGCGATGCCCAAGTGCGTGGCGGCTTAGCCAACTTTGGTATTGGTTTTCAAACCTTCAAAGACCATGTGATTTTTGAGCGCAGCGAAGTGCTGACCCAAATGGGCAAACCCTACGGCGTGTTCACCCCCTACAAAAACGCGTGGCTGCAAAAAGTGAACGACTACTATTTGAAGTCTTACCCCGTGGGCAAATACATCAAGGCTTTGGCCGCTCGACCCAAGGCCTACCAGCTGCCCGTGCCCAGCTTGGCCGACATGGGCTTTGAAGCCACCAACCTCAGCAACTTGCATGTGCCAACAGGCAGCCCGGGCGGTTTGGCTTTGTTTGAAGATTTCTTTGACCGCATGGACCGTTACGACGAAACCCGCAACTTCCCCGCCGTCAAAGGCCCCAGCTACCTAGGCGTGCATTTGCGCTTTGGCACGGTGTCGATTCGCCAACTGGCATCGACCGCGCTCAAGCGCATGCGGGTGGGTTCGGCGGGTGCTGAGGTGTGGCTGTCAGAGCTGATATGGCGCGATTTTTACCACCAAATTTTGCACCACCACCCTCGCGTGGTGACGGGCGCGTTCAAGCCCGAATACAACGACATCAAATGGGACCACCACAAACATGCCAAAGAACTGTTTGCGGCGTGGTGCGAGGGCCGCACCGGCTACCCGCTGGTGGACGCGGCCATGGCGCAAATCAACCAAACCGGCTACATGCACAACCGCCTGCGCATGGTGGTGGCGAGCTTTTTAACCAAAGACCTTGGCATCGATTGGCGCTGGGGCGAGCGCTATTTCGCTGAACACCTGAACGACTTTGACCTCGCCGCCAACAACGGTGGCTGGCAATGGGCCAGCTCGAGTGGCTGCGATGCGCAACCCTACTTTCGCATCTTCAACCCGACCAACCAAAGCGAAAAGTTTGACCCTGAAGGCAAGTTCATTCGCCGCTATGTGCCCGCACTGGCCAAGCTCAACAACAAGGCCATTCACGCGCCGTGGCTGGCCAAACCCATGGAGTTGGAAGAAGCAGGCTTGGTATTGGGACGCGATTACCCCAGACCCATCGTGGACCATGCCGAAGCACGCGCACTGACGCTGGAGCGGTATGCGGTGGTGAAAAAGGCAAAGTAAGGCGAGGCGTGTCGAACATCAGAGGCTAATCGCCTCTGAGTGCCACCAACACTTGCGGCTGCGGCTCGCGCACGCTACCCACCGCGAAGTGTTGCAGCAAACGGCTCACCTCTTGGGCGCCTCTCAGGCTGGTTTTGATGTCGTCGGCTGCGCGCTTGGCACGCAGGCGGGCCAATTGCAACGCCAACAAATCGGCCACTTGTTGCACTGCCGTCAACTGCACATCTTCAGCGAGTTGGGACATGCTTTGCACGTCCAACTGGGCTTCGATGGGCAGGTCTGACTCGGGCGAGTCGGACCAATCGTTGAGAATGTTCACCAAACGCTGAGAAATGACATCCGCTTGCTCTAAAAACAGCAGGTGGTTGATGACTTGCAGGCTGTCGTCGAGGGGTTTGTCGAGCGCGTTAGGCTGCTCGCGCAACTGAATACCACTCAGCACTTGGGAGGCCGCGTTGGCTTCGGGTTCTTCTATGCTGCGGTTGGGGGCCAAACGCAGGCCTTCAAAAAAGTGGGTGGCCAGTGACCAAAAGGTGCGCCAGCCTGCGATGGTTTCAGTGTCTAACTGTCGCTGACACAACAGCTCTAACTCTCGCGCAGCTTGCAAATTCACAGCAGGCCGCTGGCGCAGCAAGGCCAACACATGGCATTCAAACTGCGCCCGAACTTGCATGGTCTTTAAATTTGCACCATTTCAAAGTCTTCTTTGCGCGCGGCGCACTCTGGACACGTCCAGTTCATGGGCACATCGGCCCAAGCGGTGCCAGGGGCAATGCCGTGCTCAGGAGCGCCGGCCGCTTCGTCGTAAATCCATCCACAAATCAGACACATCCAGGTATTGGCCACGGTATTTCTTTCATCAACGCATAGAATGATTTGTATTGTATCGACCCACTTATGGCGCTAGAAAACACCCCCATCCCCACCGAAATTCCCCTGTCTGGCGAAACCAGCGGTGCGCCTCCTTGCATCTTGGTTTTCAACGCCAGCGACCCCAGCGGTGCGGGCGGCCTGTCTGCCGACATCTTGGCTGCGGCCTCCGTGGGTGCACACGCCCTACCCGTGGTGACCGGTGCCTACATGCGAGACACCGCTGAGATTTTTGACCACATCGCCTTTGACGACGACGCAGTGGCCGAGCAAGCACGCAGCGTGCTAGAAGACGTGGGTGTGCAAATCATCAAAGTTGGGTTTTGCGGCAGCCCCGATAACCTGAGTGTGATTGCCGAAATCAGCACCGACTATGCCGATGTGCCAGTGGTTGCCTTCATGCCCAACCTTTCATGGTGGGAAGATGAAAAAATTGACGCTTACCTGGACGCATTTCGAGAGCTGATATTGCCCCAAACCACCGTGCTGGTGGGCAACCACAACACCTTGTGGCGATGGCTGCTGCCAGACTGGAGCAACGAAAAAAGTCCCAGCCCGCGAGACATTGCCCGCGCGGCTGCCGAAGTGGGCGTGCCCTACGTGCTGGTGACGGGCATCAACCAGCCCGACCAACACATTGAAAACGCCTTGGCCACCGCTCATACGGTGGTCATGACGGAGCGATTTGAGCGGTTTGATGCCTTGTTCTCAGGCGCTGGCGACACACTGAGCATCACGCTGGCTGCCGTGCTGGCCGCTGGCACTGACCTAGAGCTGGCCACACGCGAAGCCCTGAACTACCTCGACCAAAGCCTCAACTGCGGTTTCAGACCCGGCATGGGCCATGTGCTGCCCGATCGCATGTTTTGGGCTGAAGAAGACGCTGAGGGCGAGGAAGCTGAGGTCGCCGACGGCTTACCCGCCACCGCTGAAGACTTTTCGCTTCCCCGACACGAAACCAAACACTGAACCCTGAAACACCATGACCGATCTGAACCAAACCCTGTTTGACCGCGCGGCCCAAGTCATTCCCGGCGGCGTGAACTCTCCCGTCCGCGCCTTTCGCGCCGTGGGTGGCACACCCCGCTTTGTGAAACGCGCGCAAGGCGCTTACTTTTGGGATGCCAACGGCCAAAAGTACATCGACTACATCGGCTCTTGGGGCCCGATGATTCTGGGCCACGGCAACGCGGTGGTGTTGGAGGCCGTACAAAAAGCAGCCTTGGAAGGCTTTTCATTTGGTGCGCCAACCGAGCGCGAAATTGAGCTGGCCGAAGAAATCTTGAAGCATGTGCCGTCCATGGAAATGGTGCGCTTGGTCAGCTCAGGCACCGAGGCTGGCATGAGTGCCTTGCGCTTGGCGCGTGGCGCCACGGGCCGCAACAAGTTCATCAAGTTTGAGGGCTGCTACCACGGCCACTGCGATGCTTTGTTGGTCAAAGCGGGCTCGGGCCTGGCCACCTTTGGCAACCCCACCAGCGCGGGCGTGCCGCCTGAAGTGGTGCGCGACACCATGGTGCTGGAGTACAACAACATCGCGCAACTTGAAGAAGCATTTGAATTGCACGGCAAAGAACTGGCCTGCGTGATGATCGAACCCATCGCGGGCAATATGAACTTTGTGCGTGCGAGCGTGCCGTTCATGAAACGCTGCCGCGAGCTGTGCACCGAGTACGGCGCTTTGTTTGTGTTTGACGAAGTCATGACAGGATTCCGCGTTGCGCTCGGCAGCGCCCAAAGCGTATATGCCAAACTCATTCCTAGCTTCAAACCCGACGTGACCGTTTTGGGCAAAGTCATTGGCGGCGGCATGCCGCTGGCGGCCTTTGGTGGCCCGCGCGCCATCATGTCGCAACTGGCACCCACCGGCCCTGTGTACCAAGCAGGCACCCTCAGCGGCAACCCTGTGGCCACCGCGTGTGGCTTGGCCACCTTGCGCGAAATTGCCAAGCCTGGCTTTTATGAAGCTTTGGGCGCACGCACACAAAGCTTGGTGGACGGACTGACCAGTGTGGCTGCCAAAGCCGGCGTGCCATTCAGCGGCGACTGCCAAGGCGGCATGTTTGGCTTCTTCTTGTTGCCCGAGTTGCCAAGCAACTACGCCCAAGTCATGACCAGCGACAGCCCCAAATTCAACACACTCTTCCACGGCTTGCTCGACCGTGGCGTGTACATTGCCCCTGCGCTGTACGAAGCAGGCTTTGTCAGTGCCGCGCACACAGACGCCGATATTGCTCACACTGTGGCTGTAGCCGCCGAAGTATTTGCTCAGCTATGAAAAAGTTGATCCTTGCCTTAGCCACTGCGACCGTGTTGCCGGCGGCGCAAGCCCTTGATTTGGCCCGCACATGGATCAATCCAGGCTTCTACTCTTTCCATGTTGAACGTGACAAAAACCTCAACAACGTCAACACAGGCCTCGGCATTGAGGTGCCGCTGAGCAACACCTACGCGTTCACCGCAGGTGTGTTTGAAAACAGCAACCGTGCGACCTCGCACTATGTGGGCCTGTACGTCATGCCCTTTGAGATCGGACCGTTCAAAGCAGGTGCGGTGGTGGGCGGATTCAACGGCTACCCCAATGCCAACCAAGGCGGCTGGTTTCCGGCACTCATTCCTGTCATCGCTTTAGAGGGACAACAATTGGGGATGAATGTGAGCTTCGTGCCCACCGTGCAAGACCAACTGCACGGCGCGATCAGCTTCCAACTCAAATACCGCTTTAAGCCCTAATTGCATTTTTAGACTCTCGTCCTGACACGGCGCTTTTCCCCATAGGACACCCATGAAAAAAACATTTCAACTTCAAGCTGAAGGCAAACACCCTGAGCGCTTGCTTGAATCCATCAAGCACGACATCCGCAAATACCTCAAACGCGAACGCCGCCGCGACGTGCCTGATGGCGCTGACTTTTGGGACTTTGATTGCAAATTTGGCTTGACCGAAGAAGACGCCGAAGTGATGCACCTGGCCAACGTCATCCCCTGCATTGACAACGCCGTGGCCAACCAAGCCACGCAGTTTTATGTGGAGCTATTGGCCAAGCCCGGCGTGCGCACCAAGCGCCCCGAAGGCGCTGCGCTGGCGCGCCAAGAACGTCACGCGTTGGATGGCTTTGACGACTTGGACGATTGACCGCTAAATCACTCGGCACGTGCAGCCGCTGCAGCTGCCGCGCGTAACTTGTCCTTCTTGCTCGGACGTTTTCCTTTGATGCCACCTGTTCCGTCATTCAGCGGTGACAAGGGCGGCTGAACTTCGTTGGGCTCAAAGCCTTCCAGCACTTCGACGGACAATTGCACTTGGGCGCGTTTTTGAATCAGCTGCCAGTGCGACAACGTAGCCGCCGTCACAAAACTCACGGCCTCACCATGAGCGCCAGCGCGGCCCGTACGGCCAATGCGGTGCGTGTAATCGGTGGCTGAACGCGGCAAGTCATAGTTCACCACCACGGGCAGCTGCGCGATGTCGATGCCGCGTGACGCAAGGTCGGTGGTGACCAACACCTCCCAGCGTGCTTCTTTGAACTCGGCCAATACATCTTGTCGTGCACCTTGGCTCATTTCGCCATGAAACGCGGTGGCAAAAACGCCCGCTTTGTACAGCTTGTTGGCCACGTGCTCACACGCATAACGCGTGGCGACGAACACCAACACGCGTTTCCACGCATGGGTTTTGATAAGGTGACGCAGCAAAGCGGTACGACTTTTTTCGTCTACCTGAATCGCCCGTTGCGCAATGTCAGGCGCGTGCGCTTCGGTGTGGGCGATGGTGATGCGCTCGGGGTTGCGCAGCAGGGCTTCAGCCAAGCTTTGCACCGCGGGCGCGAAGGTGGCGCTGAACAACAAGTTTTGTCGCTGAGCGGGCAACAACGCCAAGATGCGTTGCAGTTCTTCGGAAAAGCCGAGGTCGAGCAAACGGTCGGCTTCGTCCAACACGAGGTGCTGCACATGGCCGAGGTGCAAGGCGTTGTGATCGACGATGTCTAACAAGCGCCCGGGCGTGGCCACCACCACATCCGCTCCGCTGCGCAGGCTCATCATTTGCGGGTTGATGGATACACCACCAAACAGCGTGCCCACTTTGATGGACTGTGAGAGCGGCCTCGCCAAGTCGCGCAAGACATCACTCACCTGTGTGGCGAGCTCGCGCGTGGGCACGAGCACCAACACTTGGGTAACGCGCTTGGTTTTGACTTTCCAAGAGCCTGCGTTTGCGTCACGAGCCACTGCACTAGCCATCTGCAACTGCAAAACAGGCAGCACATAGGCCAAGGTTTTGCCAGAACCTGTTTGCGCTTGGACCAGCACATCGCAGCCTTGCAGCACATGGGGAATCGCCTCAGCCTGAACGGGCGTGGGGTTGACCAAACCCATGTCAGCCACGGCGCTTTGAAGCGCGGAGGCGAGGCCTAAATCGGAAAAGTTCAAACGTTTTGTCCTGGTTGGCTCAATGGCTGTGCAGCTTCTCTTTAAGCCAAACTTTGATGAGCGATTGGTAGGGCACATCACGCGCATTGGCCGCGACCTTGATGCTGTCGAGCAAATGCTGAGGCAATCGAAGTGAAATGGTTTTGGTGGTGGGGCGCAAGTTGGGCAGTTTGACCTTTTGTGCCTTTGACCAGTCCACGTGTGTGGTGGAGTCGTTCGCTTCCCAATAGGCACGCTCTTGGGCCTCGGTTTTAAATTGGGGAATGTCTTTTTTAGCTGTCTGCTTGTTCATACACACTGCGCTCCTTTCTGTGCATGTCTCTGGCCGAGATCACGCGAATCAACTCATCCGAACGACGCAGGGTGAATGTGATGTGCAACAAGCGTCCATCATCTGTTTGACCCAAAGCATGAAACCTCGCCTCGACTTGGCTGTGCGCCAGATCGTCTAACAAAAGCAACGGAGCATTAAAGAAAATTTGCTCTGCTTCAGCCATGCTGACACCGTGCTTGTCGCTCTTTCGCTCGTTGCCTGCGTCCCACTCAAATCCAGCAATGGCGGAGAGATCAATCATGATTTGTATATTACCATCATCTACAAATGAAAGTTACGCCATCCGGATGAAGCGCAATTGAAATCTCAAGATGGGTCACAGTGACACTTGCTTCAGTCCGCTTGAATAGCATCAATGCCTGAAGTGCCGCACACCCGTGAACACCATCGCCACGCCACGCTCGTCGGCAGCGGCTATGACCTCTTGGTCGCGCATGGACCCCCCTGGCTGTACCACGCAAGTGGCCCCCGCATCCACCACCACGTCGAGGCCGTCACGGAAGGGAAAGAAGGCGTCACTCGCCACCACCGTGTTTTGTAGGCTGAGCTTGGCGGCATCAGCCTTGATGCTGGCAATACGTGCTGAGTCGAGGCGGCTCATTTGGCCTGCGCCCACGCCCATGGTCATGCCGTTTTTGCAGAACACGATGGCGTTGGATTTGACGAACTTGGCCACTTTCCAGGCGAACAACAAGTCGTTGAGTTCTTCAGGGGTGGGTTGTTTGACGGTGACGATCTTCAGCTCAGCCAAAGCCAACTCGTGGTTGTCCGCGCTTTGCAGCAAGAGGCCTGAGCCCACGCGCTTTGTTTCGAGCGCGTTGCGCACGTTGCCGTAGTTGTTGGGCAAGGCGATTTTCATCAAGCGCACATTCACTTTGCTCTTGAACACCTCCAGCGCTTCAGCGCTGAAGTCGGGAGCCATCAGCACCTCGACGAATTGCTTGCTCACGGCCTCAGCCGCCGCTTTGTCCACGGGGCGGTTGAAGGCGATGATGCCGCCAAAGGCGCTGGTGGGGTCGGTTTGGAAAGCTTTGCTGTAGGCCTCCAACGCGGTCGCGCCCACGGCCACGCCGCAGGGGTTGGCGTGTTTGACGATGACGCAGGCTGTATCGCTGAAGCTCTTCACACATTCCCACGCAGCATCCGCATCGGCGATGTTGTTGTAGCTGAGTTCTTTGCCTTGCAGTTGCACGCCAGTGGCGAGCGAGCCCGCAGCGGGTGCCAGGTCGCGGTACCAAGCGGCTTGCTGATGGCTGTTTTCGCCGTAGCGCAGGTCTTGCACTTTGACGTATTGCTCGTTGAACTGGCCGCTGAACTGGGCGCGTTCGGGCACGTAGGTTTCGCTCAGCTTCTCGGCTTCAAAGTTCACGCTCGACAAGTAGTTGCTGATCGCGCCGTCGTATTGGCTGATGCGGTTGAACGCAGCCACGGACAGCGCGAAGCGCAGTTTGTCGCTCAACTTACCGCTGGACTTCAACTCAGCCATCACGTCCGCGTATTGGCTGGCGTCGGTGACGATGCCCACGTCTTTCCAGTTCTTGGCGGCAGAGCGCACCATGGCGGGGCCGCCAATGTCGATGTTCTCAATCGCGTCGGCCAGCGTGCAACCGGGCTTGGCCACGGTGGCTTCAAACGGGTACAGGTTGACGATCAACAAATCAATCGTGTCGATGTGGTGCGCCTTCAATGCGGCCATGTGCTCGGGCGTGTCGCGACGCGCCAGCAAGCCGCCGTGGACTTTGGGGTGGAGTGTTTTGACTCGGCCATCGAGCATTTCGGGAAAGCCTGTGACTTCGGCCACTTCGGTCACGGGCAAACCTTGGTCGGCCAAGAGCTTGGCGGTACCGCCGGTGGAGATCAGGCCCACGCCCAAGGCGTGCAGGTCACGCGCGAGTTCGACGATGCCGGTTTTATCAGAGACGGAGATGAGTGCTTTCATGCTTTTCTTTGTGTGGGTCTCATTTGATGAGTTTGTGATCGAGCAATTTTTTGCGCAGCGTGTTGCGGTTGAGGCCCAACCATTCAGCGGCGCGTGACTGGTTGTGGTCGGCGTGCTGCATCACCACTTCAAGCAGCGGTTTTTCAACCACGCGCACCATCATGTCGTGCATGTTGTCGGGCTCTGTGCCTTTGAGGTCGCGGAAATAGGTTTCGAGGCTGGCACGCACCACCTCTTCGATGTGTTTTTTACTCATGCAAAGCCAAGGGTTCTTCTAATAAAACAGGGTCGGGCAAGCGCTCGTGATGCGCGGCCAAGTCATCGAAGAAGGCAGCCACGGCGCGGTGTTGCGACGCGCTGTCTTCTAAGGTGTTCATGTGTTGGCGAAACGCCTCGCCACCGGGCAAGCTGCGGATGTACCAAGCAATGTGTTTGCGGGCGCTGCGCACGCCGGTGCTCTCGCCATACAGGGCGTAGTGCTCGTCGAGGTGCGCGAGCAACAAGCGGCTCACCTCTTCCACCAAGGGCTGAGCCAAGTGTTCGCCCGTGGCCAAGTAGTGCGCGATTTCGCGAAAGATCCAAGGACGGCCTTGTGCGGCGCGGCCAATCATCACGGCATCGGCGCCAGTGAGCTTTAAAACTTCTTTGGCTTTCTCGGGCGAATCAATGTCGCCATTGGCCACCACGGGCACGCGCACGGCTTGCTTGACGGCGGTGATGGTGTCGTATTCGGCCAAGCCTTTGTAGCCTTGCTCGCGGGTGCGGCCATGCACGGTGATCATTTGTACGCCTGCGGCTTCGGCAGCGCGGGCCAAAGCCACGGCGTTTTTGTGCGCATCGCACCAACCGGTGCGCATCTTCAAGGTCACGGGCACGTTGTGGGGCTGCGCGGCATCGACCACCGCCTGCACGATGGACATGGCCAGTGGCTCGTCTTGCATCAGGGCAGAACCCGCCCATTTGTTGCACACCTTCTTGGCAGGGCAACCCATGTTGATGTCGATGATTTGCGCGCCGCGCTCAATGTTGTAGACCGCCGCCTCGGCCATCATGGCTGCATCGGTGCCGGCAATTTGAACGGCGATGGGGCCGCTCTCGCCCGTGTGGTCGGCGCGGCGTGAGGTTTTCAGGCTGGTCCACAAGTCTTTGCGCGAGGTGACCATCTCGCTCACCGCATAGCCCGCGCCCAACTGCTTGCACAACATGCGAAACGGCCGGTCGGTCACGCCAGCCATTGGCGCGACAAACAGGTTGTTTGCCAATGTGTACGGTCCGATGTGCATGGGGTGAAAGGTGGGATGCGCTTAAAAAGGAGGCATGATTGTAGCTGCTTAAAATTTCAGCAAGTGCACATTGAATGACCATTTCGTCAGCGTTTTCCAAGCTTGACAAGCTCAGTCACTACACTTGACGCATGGAAATTTGGATGCAATCTGTGATGGCCGCTTTGGCCCTGCCCGAATACGGCCTGAGCACCGTGTTTGTGGTGTCGTTCATCTCGGCCACTTTGTTGCCCATGGGCTCTGAGCCCGTGGTGTTTGGCTTGGTCAAACTCAACCCTGAACTGTTCTGGCCTGCGATGTTGGTGGCCACCGTGGGCAACACCGGCGGCGGCGCGGTCAGCTGGTGGATGGGCCGTGGTGCTCACAAAGTGAGCGACAAACTGCGCCACGCCGACACCACCCAAGACCCCCGCGCCCTGCGCTGGCTCCAAGCGTTTGGACCCAAAGCGTGCTTGATGGCTTGGCTACCCGTGGTGGGCGACCCGCTGTGCGCCGTGGCCGGCTGGCTGCGCCTGCCTTTTTGGCCCTGCTTGGCCTACATGGCGGTGGGCAAGTTTGCGCGGTACGTGCTGATGACGGCGGGGTTGCTTTGGGTGTTTCCGCAGCATTGGGGGATGGGTTAAAGAGGAATCCATC
>JAIXRH010000066.1 GCA_027485285.1 Comamonadaceae bacterium
GCGCGTTGGGTCAAAATTTCAAATGCAGGCAAAGTCTTGCCTTCGAGTACTTCCAAGAACGCGCCGCCGCCCGTCGAGATGTAGCCCACTTGTTTTTCAATGCCGTACTTGGCAATGGCAGCTAAGGTGTCGCCGCCGCCTGCGATGCTGAACGCGCTGGATTCGGCAATGGCGCGCGCAATGGTTTTCGTGCCATTTTCAAACGCCGCAAATTCAAACACGCCCACAGGGCCGTTCCACACAATCGTGCCGGCTTTCATCAGTTGCGCGGCCAACTTGGCGGCGGTCTCTGGGCCAATGTCCAAAATCAAGTCGTCGTCGTCCACATCGGTGGCTTTCTTGACGGTGGCCACGGCGTCAGCCGCAAAAGTTTTGGCGGTCACCACGTCGGTGGGGATGGGCACTTCGGCGCCGCGTGCTTTCATGAGCTCAATCACGGCTTTGGCTTCACCCACCAAGTCGTGCTCGGCCAAGCTCTTGCCGATGTTCAGGCCAGCGGCCAGCATGAAGGTGTTGGCAATGCCGCCGCCCACAATGAGCTGGTCCACGTTGTTGGCCAAGCTCTTGAGGATGGTCAGCTTGGTGGACACTTTGCTGCCTGCCACGATGGCGGCCAGTGGGCGCTTAGGCGATGCCAATGCCTTGGTGACGGCGTCAATTTCAGCAGCCAACAGCGGGCCTGCACAAGCCACGGGCGCGTACTGCGCGATGCCGTAGGTTGTGCCTTCAGCGCGGTGCGAGGTACCAAAGGCGTCGTGCACAAAAATGTCGCACAGCGCACCCAGCTTGCGGGCCAATTCGTCGTTGTTCTTTTTCTCGCCAATGTTCACGCGGCAGTTCTCGAGCAGCACCACTTGGCCTGGTTCAACGGCCACGCCGTCCACCCAATTAGACATCAGCGGCACACGGCAACCCAACAGCTCGCTCAAACGCTCAGCCACAGGGGCCAGTGAATCTTCGGGTTTGAATTCGC
The DNA here is from genome assembly GCA_027485285.1 of Comamonadaceae bacterium. GTDB lineage: Bacteria > Pseudomonadota > Gammaproteobacteria > Burkholderiales > Burkholderiaceae_C > Limnohabitans. The sequence goes on from JAIXRH010000066.1 coordinate 974, forward strand.
CTTCGGTGGGTCGGCCCAAGTGGGACGTGACCATCACAGCAGCCCCCACCTCGAGCGCCATGCGAATGGCAGGCACGCTCGCGCGGATGCGCGTGTCTTCCGTGATCTGGCCGTCGTCGTCTTGCGGCACGTTCAGATCTGCGCGGATGAACACTCGTTTGCCTTTGGCCGAGCCGTTGGCACACAAATCAGAGAAGCGAATGATGTTCATGGGTGTAAGCGGTAAAAGTAAAAACTACCGCCATTCTAAAAGTTCAAGCTTGCGCCAATTTGGCAATCCGCCCGAACGTTTTTCAGCCGCCTCGTCGGTTTAACCACGCCCCACAAACGGCATCTTGGTCGCCATCACCGTCATGAACAGCACATTGGCCGTCAGCGGCAAACGCGCCATGGCCATGAAGCTGTCGACCACACCTTGCATGTCCATACGCGCTTCGGGCTTCACGCTGCCGTCGGCCTGCAAAGCGCCAGCGGCGAACTTGTCGGTCATGTCGCTGGCCACGTTGCCGATGTCGATCTGGCCCACCGCAATGTCAAACGCGCGGCCGTCAAGCGAAGCGGCTTTGGTCATGCCCGTGATGGCGTGCTTGGTGGCCGTGTAGGCAATCGAGCCAGGGCGGGGCGCGTGCGCCGAAATCGAGCCGTTGTTGATGATGCGCCCGCCCTGTGGGCTTTGCGCTTTCATGAGCTTGAACGCGTGGGACAGACAATAAAACGCGCCATTGAAATTGACGTCCACCGAACGACGCCAATCTTCGCCCGACAAATCGCCGGGCATGGTGGCGGGCAAAAAGATGCCCGCGTTGTTGAACAGCAAATCCAACCGGCCGTAGTTCACGCGCACCTGCTCAAACAACTTGGACACATCTCCCTCGTTGCTCACATCGCAAGGCACTGCCAAGGCATTGCTCGCATGCACGCCCGCGGCTTGCGCCGTGGCCTGCAATGCATCCGCACGACGCCCCACCAGCACCACCCGCCAACCTTCGGCCAACAAAGCCAACGCGCATGCTTTGCCAATGCCAGAACTCGCGCCTGTGACGACTGCTACTTTGCTCATGTCTGTGTTCCTTTGAAAAATACGATTGTCAACGAGCCAACTTTTGGTGATTCTTCACCGCTGTGCTAGGTGAAAGTCCTAGTCCAATTTTTATTTTTCTCTAATGCCTTATACATATAGTTCACTCTTAGGAGAGATGATTCTCCGCCTACCACTTTAAGGATGCCAAGATGCGAATTAAAAACGGGGTAATCGTGACCGCTGTGTCGATGTTGTTTGGAGCAGCAAGTCTTTCAGCCCAAGCCCAAAGCCAAGGCGTCAGTTCCAATGAGATCCTGATTGGCAGCATTCAAGACTTGTCAGGCCCACTGGCTGGCTTTAGCAAAATGGCCGCTGCTGGCATGCAAATGCGGGCCGACGAAATCAATGCCAAGGGCGGCATCCATGGACGCAAACTAAAGCTGATCGTTGAAGATTCTGCGTACAACCCAACCAAAGCTGTTCAAGTGGCGCAAAAGCTCATCAACCAAGACAAGGTGTTTGTGGTTGCAGGCTCCATTGGTACGGTGGTCAACAACGCGGCCATGCCTGTGCAATTTGAGAAAAACGTCATGAACTTTGCGCCGCTCACCGCCGCGCGTGACATGTTCGAGCCTGTTAACAAATTGAAATTCGCAATTCTGGATGACTACTACGGCTCCATGAAAGAACATGCGCCAGTTCTCTTCAAAAAGGTCAACGCCAAAAAAGCCTGCATCTTGCACCAAGACGATGAGTTTGGTTTAGAAGTTGCGCGCGGTGTAACCGATGGACTGAAATCTATCAATGTCCCTATCAGTGAGACAACGACCTACAAGCGTGGTGCCACTGACTTTTCTTCACAAATCGTGAAGTTAAAAGCCGCCAACTGCGACTTCGTCGGCATGGGCACCCTCATTCGCGAAACACCGGGTGCCATTGGAGAGGCGCGTAAGACGGGCTTTAACCCCACCTTCATGGGCTCGATCGGCGCCTACACAGAGCTAGTTCCAATGCTGGGCAAAGAAGCGGTGAACGGCTTTTATGCGGTCAATTCAGCCACCATTCCTTATGCAGACTCCAACAATGAGAACGTACGCGCTTGGGCATCGAGCTACAAAGCCAAGTACGGCTCAGACCCTCAGCTGTTTTCACTTTACGGCTACTGGATCATCGAGTTGCTCAGCCGAGGCATGGACAAAGCTGGCGTCAATTTAACCACTGACAGTTTGGTCAAAGCACTGGAGACCATGGGCCCACAAGGTAATAACTTGGGCGTGCCAACAGTTCAATTCTCAGACAAGAACCATCTCGGCTCTAGTTATTCTGTCATCTCACAAATTCAGAATGGCCGCTGGGTTGAGGTGAAGTAATTTTTAACGATCCAGTCCGGCCAGGGCCTTGACTTAAGGCGCTTGGCTTGGTCTGGTTTTATCTTTATGAATGCGCGCCATGTTGCAACTGATTTTTGGTGGCATTTCTCAAGGCTGTATTTATGGACTCATCGCCCTAGGCTTTGTTCTGATTTACAAGGCCACCGAAACCATTAGCTTTGCCCAAGGTGAGCTCATGATGGTGGGCGCGTTTGGCGCACTGCTGCTGACGCAGTTTTTTGGGTTTCCTTATGGCTTTGCGGTACTGGCAGCTGTTGCAGCCCTTGCTTTAATTGGCGTGTTGCTGGAGCGCATGGTCATCCGCCCCGTTTTGGGCCAAACTTCTTTAGCCATCGTGTTGATCACGATCGGACTTGGCTATGTTGCAAGGGGTCTGATTGCCATGGTGCCCGACATAGGCACTGAGACCCACACACTACAAGTTCCATATGCGGGCAAAGTAGTGGATGTGGCAGGGGCAGTCATTTCGTATGACCACTTGATGGTTATTGGCTCCACACTCGTTGTGAGCTTGATTTTGTATGTGATGTTTCGCTTCAGCAAAGTTGGCATCGCCATGAGAGCCACATCTCAAAATCAACTGGCAGCCCATTACATGGGCATACCGGTGAAGCGAATCAACGGACTGGTCTGGAGCATGGCGGCAGCGCTTGCCTGCGTTGCCGGCATTTTGCTAGCCCCCATCACGTTCATCCACGTCAACATGGGCTTTATTGGCCTCAAAGCTTTGCCTGCAGCCGTGGTGGGTGGGTTTACAAGTTTGCCGGGTGCGATTTTGGGCGGCATCATCATTGGCTTGGTAGAAGCTTTTTCTGGTTTTTATCTGCCCGAAGGCTTTAAGGAAGTCTCTGCTTACGTTGTGATGCTTTTGGTTTTGCTTTTGTACCCAGAAGGATTGTTGGGTGAACGAACTCGCAAGAAAGTCTAAGCATGAGATTTATTTTTAAAATAAGTTACGCGCAAGACATCAATATCGTCAAGCACAACGGCCAGGCTTTTTGGTACAGCCTTTTGTTGTTGGCCCTGGCCTTATGCCCACTCGTCGTGAGCGAATTTTGGATGGCGCAAGTCAACATCATCCTGATTTATTCGCTGGTGGGGTTTGGCACCATGGTCCTTCTGGGCTACACAGGACAACTGTCATTTGGGCACGCCGCATTCTTTGGACTCGGCGCATTTGTGCAAGCCTATTTCACAAATTTAGGGTGGCCGTTTTTCGCCGCCTTGGCCATGTCTATTTTTATCAATGTTGTTCTTGGCGCCTTGATCGCTCTTCCCGCACTGAGAGTGAAGGGGATTTTCTTAGGTGTTGCCACATTGGCGCTTGGTCTCATTGTTGAGGAAGTGTTTGTCAAGTGGGAGTCATTCACAAATGGCACATCAGGTCTGACCGTGAAATCTGCCCAAATTTTGGGAGTGGCCTTCAACACACAAGTTTCTTTTTTCTATCTGATCTTAGGCATTGTGGTGGTTGCAACCTTGTTGACCATCAATCTGTTGCGAAGCTCGACTGGGCGTGCATTCATTGCCATTCGCGACTCCGAAATATCAGCACAAAGCATGGGCATTCATGTGGGGCGCTACAAGATCATCGCCTTCATGATTTCCGCTGGATTTACGGGTGTGGGTGGCGCCATGTACGCGCATTACCTCAGATTCATTTCACCTGAGAACTTCAATCTTTTCTTATCACTAGATTTTGTACTGATGGTCATCATTGGTGGCCTCGCAAGTATTCATGGCATTTTCTTTGGCGCCATCTTCATCATCATGATGCCGCCTCTGATTGCAAACTTGAAGGACTTGTTACCTGCATTTATGGCGAATACGGCGGGTTTACAAAATGTCATTTACGGCGTCATTCTGATTTGTTTTGTTTTGTTTGAGCCCATGGGGCTGTATGGTCGATGGGTCAAGATTCGAACCTATTTCCAGGTGTTTCCCTTTTATCGAGATGGCATGTTTAAGCGACAAAAGTCATTTCAAAAATCTGACCGCCTGAAGTGAGCCACCTATGTCGCAAACATTATTGAAAGTTCAAAATGTGACGCGCCGCTTTGGCGGCTTGGTTGCTGTAGACAACGTGAGCTTTGATGTCATGCAGGGTGAGGTGCTCACCATCATTGGGCCCAATGGCGCTGGCAAATCGACGTTGTTTAACGTGATCAGTCGGATTTATCCGCAAAGCACAGGCCAATTGTTTTTTGAGGGCGTGGATCTGGGTGATACGCCACCACACCAAATTGCCAACCTTGGCATCGCGCGGACTTTTCAAAACATCGAGCTCTTTGAACATGCAACCGTTTTGCAAAATTTGCTGATTGGTCACCACCGACTGAATCGCACAGGCTTATGGAGCAACCTTTTATTTCTCAACTCAACCCGCCAAGAAGAGCACGCGTCCCGCCTGCGAATCGAAGAAGTCATTGACTTTCTAGGCTTACAAAAATACAGAGACAGCTTTGTGTCTGGCTTGCCATACGGCATCCGAAAAGTAGTCGAATTGGGGCGTGCCCTCAGCATGGACCCAAAACTGCTTTTACTTGACGAGCCATCTTCAGGTCTGAATCCTGAAGAAACTGAAGAGATGGCGTTTTGGATCAAGGACCTGGTCAATGACTTAGGCATCACTGTGTTGATGGTTGAACACGACATGTCTTTGGTCTCGCGCGTTTCGAGTCGCGTGGTTGCCATGAATCAAGGACAAGTCATCGCAATTGGGACATCGGCGCAAGTTCAAAGCCATCCTGATGTGATCAAGGCCTACATTGGTGCAGAAGACGAGGATGCAAATGACTGAGATGCCAACCACCATGTCGGCGACATCGGCATCGGCTGCCGCAAACACAAGTTCAGCACTTCTTCGACTGACCAATATTGAAAGCGCATACGGCCCCGTCAAAGCCATTCGCGGGGTAAGCCTTGAAGTCAAGAAGGGTCAAATCGTCACGCTTCTCGGCTCCAACGGTGCGGGCAAAACGACCCTGTTGAAAACCATTTCGGGCATCATGGATCCCGTCAGAGGCACGGTCGAATTTGCCAAACAAGACATCACAGGCTTAGAAGCTTCAGACCTCGTCAAGAAAGGCCTCAGCCATGTGCCCGAGGGACGAGAGGTTTTTCCCATGCTCACGGTCTATGAAAACCTCATGATGGGCGCGTACACCCGCAATGACCGCGATGCGATTGCCCGTGATTTAGAGCAGTCTTATCGTTACTTCCCCATTCTTAAAGAGCGAGAAAACCAAGCCGCCGGCTTGCTGTCTGGCGGACAGCAACAAATGCTGGCTATCGCGAGAGCCTTGTTGGCAGATCCACAAATGATTTTGATGGACGAACCCAGTCTGGGTTTAAGTCCTAAATTAACCAAAGAGATTTTCCAAATTATTCGAATGATCAACCAAGACAGTGGACGGTCCATTCTCTTGGTTGAACAAAACGCGAGCATTGCACTGCAAACAGCTGACTTCGGTTACATCATGGAAAACGGACGCATCGTCATGCAAGACACATGCGAACGTTTGATGCAAAAAGATGACATCCAAGAGTTTTATTTAGGCATGAAACAAGAAGGTGTTCGGGCTGAACGCAGGTGGAAAAAGAAAAAAACTTGGCGCTGATTAGCCTCGCTGACGCCGACACACTCGATGAAGCACTTCATGGCGACTTATCTAAAACGGGGGATCTGTGATGCGTTACCTTTGGCAAATTGAAGATGAATTTGCTCGCGCAGAGAAAAATGCTGCTGCGCCTTTGACAGGCGACACGGTTCAGGCCTTGTTTTGGAATGCAGTCGCGTTAAGAAAAAATGATATTTGGTTACGTCAAAAAGAGCTGGGCATTTGGCGCGCTTGGACTTGGCATGAAACCGGAGAGATTGTCAAAGAAATAGCCATGGGTTTACACACGCTAGGCATGCGGGTGCAAGATCGGGTGTCAATTTTGTCTAACACCCGGGCTGAGTGGGTGTGGGCAGATTTTGCGATTCTTAGCCTAGCGGGTGCTTCTGCGGGTATTTATCCAACGGATGCAGTGTCACAGGTGAAATACATCCTGAGTGACAGCCAAAGCCGTTTTTTATTTGTGGAAGACGAAGAACAACTTGATAAGGTGCTCGAGGTCCTGCCAGACCTGCCCAACCTGAGCAAAATCATTGTCCTAGATGACAAGGGTCTGCGCCATTTTGAGCATCCACAAGTTTTGTCCCTCCAGGCACTGCGCGACCTGGGTGCTGAGGCTTTGGCGAGCAACCCGCTTGGTCTGGATGCACTAAGAAACGCATCATCGCCTGAGCACTTGGCAATACTGGTCTATACCTCTGGCACCACCGGCAAACCCAAAGGCGCCATGCACCATCATTCAGGCTTGGTCTATGCAATTCGTGGTCACGCACAAATCATTGCGCAAACACCGCAAGATGAACGCATGTGCTTCCTACCCCTCTGTCATATCGCCGAGCGGGTGGGCGGTGCGTTCGTGTGCATGTACACAGGTACAAAAATTAATTTTGTCGAAAACCCTGAGACCGTTCCTGAGAATATTCGAGAAATTTCACCCACCATCATTCTTGCGGTGCCACGCGTGTGGGAAAAGTTTCAGTCGGGTGTTTATTTGTCTCTCAAAGAGTCGACAAAATTTGAACAATTCATGTTCCATTGGGCCATCGCGCTTGGGAGCAATATTGCCGACCAGTTCTTAGCCGGTCAGTCTATTGGCCTGCACCAACGTCTGGCATATCGCATCGCGCATTGGCTAGTGTTGGCGAATGTTCGGAAATCACTTGGCATTGACCAAGCCAGGTTCTTATTGAGTGGCGCTGCACCTATCTCGCCGAAAGTTTTACGATGGTTTTTTGCATTGGGCGTGCCCATGTTTGAGATTTGGGGGATGACCGAAACATGCGGCGGGTCGTCTGCGAACAACCTGGGTTTCATCAAACTGGGCTCGATTGGCGTCCCAGCCCCTCACAACGAAATGAAGCTGGATTCTGAAACGGGTGAAATACTCATCAAAGGTCAAAATATTTTCTCTGGCTATCTCAACTTGCCTGACAAAACCAAAGAGATGTTTGACGCTGAAGGCTGGATGCACACAGGCGATGTAGGCACAGTCGATGCAAACGGTTTCTTCACCATCACGGATCGCATGAAAGACATCATCATCACAGCTGGTGGAAAAAACATCACGCCCAGCGAACTTGAAAACGAGTTGAAGGCCTCGCCCTACATCACAGATGCCGTCATTGTGGGTGACCGGTTGCCCTATCTCACGGCCATCATCATGGTCGATCATGACAACGTCGAACAATATGCCCAGTTGCACGACATTGGCTTCACCAACTACGAAAGCCTGACCCAAGCGAAAGAGATCACGCAACTCATTCAATCAGAAGTCGATCAGGTGAATCAAAAATTTGCGCGCGTTGAGCAAATCAAAAAGTTCTTTTTACTCAGCAAGAAACTCAGTCCAGAGGACGAAGAGGTCACTCCGACCATGAAGCTCAAGCGAAAGCTGGTGATCGATAAATACGCAGACTTGATACAAACAATGTATGTTGAACGTGCATGAAGCGTAAGCTGTGTCTCTTGTTACAGTCTTGTTCATGAGCACATTCAACAAAGTCATCCTCTTCACCGACACCGACGGCTTCGCGCGTTTCCGCGAGGAAACGGTCGAACTCTCTGAAGGCAAACCACAAGCGCGTTTGTCGCCCCTCATGGCCAGTGGCGGCATGCAGCTGCGCCGCAGCCCCGTGGGGTTTCGCAGCGACTTTCATTGCACCGACAATCCGCAGTGGTTGTTTGTGTTGGAAGGCCAAATGGAAATTTTTTTGCAAGACGGCACGTCCCGCATCTTTGGCCCGGGTGAGCACTTTTACTCGGCCGATGTGCTGCCTGCTGGCGCTACTTTTGACGCCAAGGTGCATGGCCACTGGAGCCGCCAAGTGGGGTCTGACGAACTCGTCACCTTGTTTGTGCGCGGTTAAATTCCCTTTAGTTATAGCTCTCTTTACCGTGAGATGCAGAATTATTGATTAATCAAGCCAAGCTCTCATATATGCGTTTGTTTAAATACACACATACCAAATACTACGAGTCAATCCGAATCGGTACTTTGCGAAGCTATGAATCCAAAGAAGGGTTAAAGGATGGACAAAATGATCCCGACGAAGGTAAGAGTACTATCATTGTGAATATGAATAATAAATCAATATATGGAGGAAGCAAGGAAGCTGGAATGATTAACTCATGGATGCCCAATCTAATCCACCAAGAGAATACAGGCGGTATACATTTTGGGAATGTCCAGCTTATCAGTAAAAAAGAGTTCCCAAATTGTTATGTCTTCTGTTTATCCCATGAAGAAGCGCCATCAATACATACCCTCAACAGCATCGACCCTGAGAATGATGCTTGTTTGGAGATGGCCATTAAGGATATAGAAGGGTTCGCCAATAAAGTTAGTGAGGTTATTTGCAAACGCTCCAAAGGGAAAATCCTAGAAGCCTTTCCAGAATGTGGTCCTGTACATTACCATGATCGCACTCATGAAAGAGATTTCCCTAAGTTGACCGATCTGCCAGAAATTCTAAAGAATCCTGTTTTTTTAAAGCCCAAAAAGTATCTGGCTCAAAAAGAATTTCGAATAGCTTTCAACTTGAAATTTTTAGATGATATACCTATAAATATAGAGCCATTCATCATTGAAGATCATGAAGTAACAAAGTATTTAAAAAAATTACTTGTACTGAATTAACAAGAAAACCAAGCCTCGTAAATAATAAAATAACAATCCAACGGCTCTCGAAGAAAATCAATATTGATGGTTTTTATGAATTAAATATAAAATGCTTTTTATATAGAATTATTGCATTTGGATGCCCCTCTAGCGATGTTTATGTTTTTTCATTCAGAGCGGAAGATTCGCATAATCTCTTAGCGGAATTAATCAAAGTTCTAAATTCTGAATTGAAACTAACTGCGGAAACGGGTGGTTTTAAAGAAGTATCTTTCAATCATGATGCTCATAATGAACTTGATTTTGAAGAGGCAAAGTTAAAGCTTAATGATATAAAAGAACAACAAGGACTCTGCTACATAATCAGTAAATCAAAATTAATTTAGTTTTGAAAAACTATTAATTATCAAATTTTTGGGCTTACCAGCCAAGCCCCAAGTGAAGCGGCAAATAAACGCCCATGCCCAACACGATGGTCAGCAACACATTGCGCTTGAAGAAGTAAACCGCCACCCCCACCGCTGCTGCATAGATGCGCGCGTCTTGCCACGTGGCGATCAGCTCGCCTTGGCTCATCACAATTTCAGGCACCACCACAGCTGACAGGGCGGCAATGGGCGCGTACTGCAAGCCGCGCTGGGCCCAGTGGGGCAAATGCCACTCGCGGTTGCTGAGAAAGAA
>JAIXRH010000128.1 GCA_027485285.1 Comamonadaceae bacterium
CAGGCGTGGCGCAAACATGGGCACATCGCGTTGCAAGTAGCAGCGCACAAAGTCTTCGCGCCAGCTCAGGCTGGCCGCATCGTTGGCGGCTAACAAACTGTCTGGAAAGCCACCGCGCAGCCACAGCGCATCGGTGCTCATGCTTTGCCCTTGCAGCTCTTGTGCGTTCACGGGCGTGACCTCTAGATAAGACACCCGCCCTGCCAGCGTTTCGCTGCTTTGCTGCATCAAGTCCAGCGAGGCCGAGCCCAGCAACAAAAACTGCCCCGCGCGTTGCCCCGCCCGCCGCCGCTCGTCAATGATGCCGCGCAGCACCTCAAACAAACCGGGCAAGCGGTGAATCTCGTCGAGGATGACCAGCTTGTCGCCCTGCATGCGCAAAAAACCGTCGGCATCGTCCAGCTTCAGCCGGTCGGCGGGGCGTTCAAGGTCGAGGTAAACCGAGGCCTGTGGCCACGTGCGTGCCGCCTCTAGAGCGAGCGTGGTTTTGCCCACTTGGCGCGGCCCGAGCAACACCACAGCGGGCGCTTGCTGGAGCTTGTCTTGCAGTTGGGAGAGGGCTTGGCGTGGAATCATCATTGAAATTTTAACGTGAGACTTTAAAATTTCAATGATGATTAAGCGAATAAAGAGCTAAAAAGTGTATTTGGTGGGTATTTAGGAATTAATTATTTCTCTCTCTGGTCTATATTCCTGCTTCGCAGTTGCGGGAGGAGTTGTCCGACTGCTCTGGTTTTATACCGCAGGGTTTGCGGTCTACATAACGTTAAAAGTCTCAACCACGAGGGAGTGCCATATGAGCATCAAACAAGTCATAGCGTCAGCCGGGGAGAACTTGCACACAATCATCATCACGGCGCGCGAAGAAGATGGAAGTGTCGAAGCCCGAGAGGCAGAGCCATATAGCTATAGATTCAAAGGTGGTCGCGAACTGCTCTTCTGTTACGACATAGCCAAACAAGGCACACGCTCCTTTGTTGTTGCACGAATTATCGCGGTCAAGGAAACCGCTAATTCATTCGCGCCGCGCTGGCCTGTCGAGGTTTAAAACAACCTCATAAGTTCATAGGGAGAGCTGAATGGTTATTAAGAAAATTCACCCGCCCAAGCCACCGAAGCCAATTGACCGGATTCAAAACATCAAGACAGTGCGTCCCATAGGAAAAACAAAGTGGGTTAAAGCCCATTGGCGCTGGGACTACAACACAAGAAAATGGGAATGGGTTTTGGGGCACTGGAGTGCTTAAAACGACTTTTAATATGGCGCTCAACCTCGCTCCCTTCGGTCGCTGGACGTTGCGCGATAAAGCCGCACAGCGCCGGTTAGCTCTACGTTAGGCTTTGAATCAACTACGCTGAACCGCATGTCTATCGAATCCAATCCCGCGAGTCGACTTCATACCCTTCTATTGGGATTGTTGAACGGCGATCCCAAAGAACGAGTTCTCGATGCCTGGGCTCGTGTTCTCGAGGTATCCGACAGGCACGACGTGGAGATTCCGCGTCGCCTCGTAGAACTCAACGATCTGCTGGACGACACCGAACAAGCCATAAAGCTAAATCCAAAGCTGAACCCTAAGATTTACTTATCTTGCTTCCCGCAAGTTCGAACAGTCTTCTCGCCGCTGTTCATTCAAAACAGCCGCGAAGGCATGATCACAGGGCATTTGACTCCGGAAGTAATGGCCCGGATGGAATTTTGTGCCGAAGCATTGAAGCAAGGTTGGAGTGAAGTTGAAATTCCAAATGATGATCTCCAAGAGATTTCGGAGGACCTAAATAAACTTATTGAGGCAGTTGCATCCAGCAGCGTAGAAGTTCGTCTCCGAAAGGCTCTCCTAGAAGCACTCGAAGGGGTCCGTCTCTCGCTCTCGCTGTACCGTATCTATGGCGCAAAGGGCTTGAAGAAAAACTTGCAAGGGCTATTCGGGCTCGTATTCACCGAGCGAGCCGAGTTAAGGAACGAAGCGAGCAAGAATGCGGACGTAATCGATCGGCTAGGCAAGCTGATGGACAAGATTGACTCGGTATCTGCGAAAGCGCTGAAGGTTCATAAGGCCTTAACTGCGACAATTCAATTTCTCATTGGACTAGTTACTGATTCTGATGAAAAGCTAAACAATGAACAATCGCCTCCGGACTCCATCGAAGAATAACCCTTCCATCAACCGGACAATAACTGGCCAGTTTCGCTATCCGGTTATTGCCGGTTGTCTCAAAAGTTAACCCCCCAACAACCTCTTCAAATACCTCCCCGTAAAGCTAGCCGCATTCGCCGCCAACTCCTCCGGCGTGCCCACGCCCACCACCATGCCACCCCCACTGCCGCCCTCTGGGCCCATGTCAATTAGCCAATCAGCGGTTTTGATCACGTCGAGGTTGTGCTCGATGATGACGATGGTGTTGCCCGCGTCGCGCAGGTGTTGCAGCACTTTCAGCAGCAGCGCAATGTCGGCAAAGTGCAAGCCCGTGGTGGGCTCGTCCAAGATGTAGAGGGTGCGGCCTGTGTCGCGTTTGCTCAGCTCCAAGGCCAGCTTCACGCGTTGCGCTTCACCGCCGGATAGCGTGGTGGCGGCTTGGCCGAGTTGCAAATACGACAGGCCCACGTCCATCAAGGTTTGCAGCTTGCGGGCAATGTTGGGCACGGCGTTGAAGAACTGCAAAGCAGCCTCTACCGTCAGCTCTAAAACCTGCGCAATGTTTTTGCCCTTGTACATCACCTCTAGTGTTTCGCGGTTGTAGCGCAAGCCGTGGCACACATCGCAGGGCACATACACGTCGGGCAAGAAGTGCATTTCCACTTTCACCATGCCGTCGCCTTGGCACGCCTCGCAGCGGCCACCGCCTGAGCCTGCGGCCACGTTGAAGCTGAATCGCCCTGGGCCATAGCCGCGCTCGCGCGCCATGGGCACTTCGGCCATCAGCTCGCGAATGGGGGTGAAGAGGCCGGTGTACGTGGCGGGGTTGCTGCGCGGTGTGCGGCCAATGGGCGACTGGTCGACGTTGATCACTTTGTCGAAATAGTCGAGGCCCGTGATTTCGTCGTGCGCCGCGGGCTCGTCGTGCGCACGGTGAATCGCGTGCGCCGCTGCGGTGTACAACGTGTCGTTCACCAGCGTGGATTTGCCCGAGCCCGACACACCCGTGACGCAGGTGAGCAAGCCCACAGGAAAATCAGCAGTGACGTTTTTCAAGTTGTTGCCACGCGCACCACGGATGCGAATGACTTGATGCGCTGATGCTTCTTTGTGTAGTTTGCGTTGGAACTTCAGCTCTTCCGCTTCCACGGGCAAAAAGGCGTTGCGCTTGGCAGGCACGTCGATGCGCAGCACTTGCGCGAGGTAGCGGCCCGTCAGTGAGTTGGGGTTGGCTTCAATCTCGGCGGGTGTGCCACGCGCCATCACTTGGCCGCCGTGCACGCCCGCGCCAGGGCCCATGTCCACGCAAAAGTCGGCGGCGCGAATCATGTCTTCGTCGTGTTCCACCACCAGCACGCTGTTGCCAATGTCACGCAGGTGTTTGAGGGTGTCGATGAGGCGGTCGTTGTCGCGCTGGTGCAGGCCAATGCTGGGCTCGTCCAACACATACATGACGCCCGTGAGGCCCGAGCCAATTTGGCTGGCCAAACGAATGCGCTGCGCTTCGCCGCCCGACAAGGTGTCGGCACTGCGGTCGAGGCTGAGGTAGTTCAGGCCCACGTCGTTCAAGAACTTCAAACGTGAGGCAATTTCGCGCACCACTTTGTCTGCAATCTCGGCTTTGGCGCCGTGCAGTTTGAGCGTGTTGAAGTAGCCAAAGCATTCGCCCAGCGTGGTGTGGCTGATGTCAAAAATGCCGCGCATTTGCGTGCCCTCGCCAATGCGCACGTTGCGCGCTTCGCGGCGCAAACGGGTGCCACCGCACGAGGTACAGGCACGCACGCCACGGTAGCGAGACAGGTCTTCGCGCACCACGGTGGAGTCGGTCTCGCGGTAGCGGCGTTCCATGTTGACCAAGATGCCTTCGAAGGGGTGCTTCTTGCTCAGCTTTTTGCCAGAGCCGTTTTCTAGGCTGTAGTTGAACTTGATCTCTTCGTCGCCCGAGCCGTACAACAGCACTTGGCGTGTCTCGGGGCTCAGGTCTTCAAACGGGGTGTCGAGGTCAAACTTGTAGTGCTTGGCCAAGCTCTCCAGCAGGGTGAAGTAATGCGCGTTGCGGCGGTCCCAGCCCTTGATGGCGCCGCTGCCCAAGCTGAGTGAGGGAAACGCCACCACGCGCGCGGGGTCGAAATAGTCTTGGTGACCCAAGCCGTCACACGAGGGGCAAGCGCCCACGGGTGAGTTGAACGAGAACAAACGCGGCTCAAGCTCGCTGATGGAATACGTGCACTGCGGGCAAGAAAACTTGGCGTTGAACGCGTGCTCCACATCCGTGTCCATCTCGAGCGCAATGGCGCGGCCTTCGGCCAAACGCAAAGCGGCTTCAAAGCTCTCGGCCAAACGCTGGCGCAGGCCGGGCGGGGGCGCGGCCACGGCCACATCGCCAACGCTGGGCGCGGTCACAGGTGTGGGTGCTGCTGGCGCTTCGTGGCGCACCTTGATGCGGTCTATCACCACGTCGATGTCGTGCTTCTCGGTTTTCTTCAGCTCGGGCAACTCGTCGTATTCGTACACCTTGCCTTCGATGCGAAAACGCACATAGCCCTGCGCTTGCAGCTGCGTGAAGAGCTCGCTGTACTCGCCCTTGCGGTTGCGCGCGATGGGGGCGAGCAGCATGAGCTTGGTGTCTTCGGGCATGGCCATCACAGCGTCCACCATTTGCGACACGCTTTGCGCTTGCAGCGCCAAGTTGTGGTCGGGGCAATAGGGCGTGCCCGCGCGGGCAAACAGCAAGCGCAGGTAGTCGTGAATTTCGGTCACCGTGCCCACGGTGGAGCGTGGGTTGTGGCTGGTCGCTTTTTGCTCAATGCTGATGGCGGGCGACAGGCCCTCAATCAGGTCCACATCGGGCTTGTCCAAGCGGCCCAAAAACTGGCGCGCGTAGGCCGACAGGCTTTCTACATAACGGCGCTGGCCTTCGGCATACAGCGTGTCAAACGCGAGGCTGGATTTGCCCGAACCCGACAAACCCGTGATGACCACCAATTGGTTGCGCGGAATGTCGAGGTCGATGTTTTTCAGGTTGTGCGTGCGCGCCCCGCGAATGCTGATGTTTCGCATGGCTGATGGATGGGTCAGGGCTTGGCCTAAGTAGGCGCCGTCAGAAGGTGCGTTCACTGGACACTCAAAATAAAAGGGCAACCCGACATGATAGTGGCGGCGCAAGTCACTGGCGGGGAATGCGGGACAATGGCAGGCTGTGACCTTCAACCTGACCCCCACCCCCGCGCTAGACGACAGCCCCACCATGACGCCCCTTGAGCGGCGATCTAGCTTGACGCTGGCGTCGATTTTTTCGCTGCGCTTGCTGGGTTTGTTCTTGGTGATGCCTGTGTTTGCGCTGGAAGCGCGCAAGTACCCCGGCGGGGATGACCCCGCGCTGATTGGCTTGGCCATGGGCATTTATGGCCTCACGCAGGGCCTGTTGCAAATCCCGTTTGGCATGGCGTCGGACCGCTTGGGCCGCAAGCGGGTGATCCTGTTTGGCTTGCTGGTGTTTGGTTTGGGCAGTTTGTTGGCGGGATATGCGGATTCTCTGTACGAGCTTTTGGTGGGCCGTGCCTTGCAGGGCGCAGGTGCTGTGTCTGCCGCCGTGACGGCCTTGTTGGCCGATCAAACCCGTGACGTGGTGCGCACCAAAGCCTTGGCCTTGGTGAGTGCTGGCATTGGGCTGATGTTTGCTTTGTCGCTGGTGGTGGCGCCTTTGTTGAACGCCCATATTGGCTTATCGGGTTTGTTTTTTCTCACCGCCGTGCTGGCAGTGATGGGCATGGCGGTGGTGGTCTGGGCGGTGCCACCTGAGCCCGCTGTGCTGAAAGACGCGGGGCGGGGCGGTTTGCGGCGGGTGCTGTCTGACCCTGCGCTGCTGCGTTTGAACCTCGGCGTGTTTGTGCTCAATGCGGTGCAACTGGCGATGTGGGTGGTGGTGCCCGCCATGTTGGTGCAAGCCGGTTGGCTCAAAGACGACCATTGGCAAATCTATTTGCCCGCCGTTTTGGGCTCCTTCGTCGTGATGGGGGGCGTGTTTCCGTTGGAGCGTCGCGGTTATTTGCGCGCCGTCTTTTTGAGCGCGATTGCCTTGTTGGCTTTGGTGCAACTTGCCTTTGTGTGGGTGTCGTCGGATGTGCCCAGCATCACGTGGCTGGCTTGGTTGCTGTTTGCCTTTTTTTGTGGCTTCAATGTGTTGGAAGCCACGCAGCCCAGCATGGTGTCGCGTATCGCACCCGCTTCCTCGCGCGGGGCCGCCATGGGCATTTACAACACATTGCAGTCGCTTGGCTTTTTTGCGGGTGGCTTGATGGGCGGCCAGTTGGCCAAAAGTCACGGCACACAAGGGCTGTTTGTAACTTGCGCGGCACTCATGCTGGTGTGGCTGGTGGTAGCTTGGCCCATGGTGGCGCCTCAGCGCCCAGCCCCTTCCGCAAAGACCCCATAATTAGCCCATATCTGGAGGAATTTACCCATGGCATCCGTTAACAAAGTCATCCTCGTCGGCAACTGCGGCCGCGACCCCGAAGTGCGCTACTTGCCCAGCGGCCAAGCCGTGGCCAACGTGAGCGTGGCGACATCGAGCAAGCGCAAAGACAAAAACAGCGGCGAGATGATTGAAGACACACAGTGGCACCGCGTCACGTTCTATGACCGCTTGGCCGAAATCGCTGGCGAATACGTCAAAAAAGGCCGCCCCATTTACGTGGAAGGGCGTTTGAAATACGGCGTGTACACCGACAAAACCACGGGCGTCGAAAAAAACACCGTGGACATCATCGCCACTGAGCTGCAGCTCTTGGGTGGACGTGAAGGCATGGGCGGCCCCAGCGGTGGTGGCGAAGAAGGTGGTTACAGCCGTCCTGCCGCGGCCCCCCGCGCTGCTGCTCCTGCCGCACAGCGCCCTGCGGCTGCAGCGCCTGCCAAAGGTGGCTTTGACGACATGGATGACGACATTCCCTTCTGAGACCTGGCCGCTGCAAATCAAGCGCTTAAAAAAACCGGCGGGTGATGAGCCCGCCGGTTTTTTTACGTGTGTGTCTTCAGTATCTTTTGACGTTGTGCAAAGTCTCTTGCGCAATCCACCCGATGCGCCCCTCGGCATCCATGCGCTGAATGTCTTCCAACGCCACGCGCATGATGTTGTTTTCTTGTTCCAGCTTGTAGACGCGGTTGCGCAAATTGCTCGCGTCCAACCACGAGCCAATGGCGCTGAGCAATCGTGCAGCGAAGACGCCCCAATTAGGCATCAGCGAAGAAGTTCAAAAGAGATGACATGCAAACAGTCTATTGGCAAATTTGTCTTTTAAGTTTGCGTGGCACAACGAAACGTCTGTGAAAACGTTGACCGAAATAATTAAATATTTGCGTCAACAGCTATGCATCAGCTGCCGTTGTTGAAGTACTCCGATGTTGGAGTTGTTCAAAACCTCAAAGGAAATTTTGTATGAACAAGTTGATTGCCTCTTTGATCGTTGGTGCTTTTTCTGCTGCCGCGTTCGCAACCTCACCCGTTGCGCCAGTGGCAACACCAGCAACCGCCGCGCCCGCTGCTAAAGCCGAAGCCAAAAGCGTGGTGAAAGAAAAGGCGGCTGTTGGGAAGACGGATGCCACCAAGAAAGTGGAAGCCAAAGCGCCAGCGGCTACAGCCGTTCTTAAGTAAAGCCAACGCGGCATCCAGGCCGCGGGCCACTCAGGCAGGGGTTGCGTTCAGCGCTGCAGCGCTGGCAATGACCCCGCCGCCCATACACACTTCACCGTCATACAACACAGCCGATTGACCCGGCGTGACGGCCCACTGAGGATCATCAAAGGCGAGCAACAGCTCGCCTTTGTCGTTGTAACGCAGCTCGCACGGGGCATCGGCTTGGCGATACCGCGTTTTGGCAGCGTAGCGGCCAGGTTCTGGTGCACGGGGCGCGCACCAGCTCAGGTCGTCGGCGTCCAGTGCGCCGTACAGCAACCAAGGGTGGTCGTGGCCTTGCACCACATACAAAGTATTGGTGGCCATGTCTTTGCGGGCCACAAACCAAGGTTGGTGTTCGCCAGCGCCGCGCAATCCACGGGCGCGGAGGGCGTCCATGTCTGCGCCTTTGGCTTTCAAGCCACCAATACCCAAACCTTGGCGTTGCCCCAGTGTGTAAAAACTCAAGCCCACGTGCGTGCCAATCTTGCGGCCGCGTTCGTCTTTGATGGGGCCAGGTTCGTTGGCGATGTAGCGGTTTAAAAACTCGCGGAAAGGACGCTCACCAATAAAGCAAATGCCGGTGGAGTCTTTCTTCTTGGCGTTGGGCAAACCAATGTCGTCCGCAATGCGGCGCACTTCGGTTTTGTGCAGCTCGCCCACGGGAAACAAGGTTTTAGACAGCTGCGTTTGGTTCAAGCGGTGCAAAAAGTAGCTTTGGTCTTTGCTCGGGTCCAAACCTTTGAGCAGTTGAAACTCGCCATTCACTTCGCGTACGCGGCAGTAGTGGCCGGTGGCTATTTTTTCAGCGCCAAGGCGCATGGCGTGGTCTAAGAACGCTTTGAACTTGATTTCGGCGTTGCACAAAATATCGGGGTTGGGTGTGCGGCCACCTTGGTACTCGCGCAAGAACTCGGCAAACACGCGGTCTTTGTATTCGGCGGCAAAGTTGACGTGTTCAATCTCAATGCCAATCACATCGGCCACGGCCGCGGCGTCCACAAAGTCGATGTTGGACGAGCAGTAGTCGCTGTCGTCATCGTCTTCCCAGTTTTTCATGAAGATGCCGACGACGTCATAGCCTTGTTGCTTGAGCAGGTGAGCGCTGACGGCAGAGTCCACGCCGCCGCTCAAGCCCACCACCACACGTTTGTTATTTGCCATGTGGCAATTATCCCTTTGCGGCCTGCAACACACTCGGGTCGGTGTAGATCATGCCCAGTGGAAAACGTTGGCCAGCCAAGTGGTCATCCATGCAGCGCAACACCAGTGGGCTGCGCAGGCGGTGCACATTGGCGCGAATTTCGTCAGGCGTCATCCACAGGGTGCGCACAATGCCTTTGTCCAGCTGCGCGCCCAGCACTGGCGCGCCGAGTTCGCCGCAAAACGCGAGGCGAAAGTAAGTCACGTCTTCGGCCGCACGGCCTTCGCGTGCAGGGCGCTGTAAGCGCGAGATGTAGATGCCCACCAACTCCGTGGGCTTGAACGTGTGCGTGGTTTCTTCCAAGGTTTCGCGGGCGCAGCCATCTTCGGGCGACTCGCCTGGGTCAAGGTGACCCGCAGGGTTGTTGAGGCGCAGGCCCTCTGGCGTGTGCTCTTCGATCAAGAGGTATCGGCCCTCGCGTTCAATGATGGCGGCGACGGTGACACTGGGCTTCCAACGATGATTCATTTGACCATTATCTTTCGGGTTTTTCCGCCTCTGTCGCCTGCGCAAAGTCGTGTAACCTTGCGCCACCCTGACGTGGGTAAATCTTCCAATGGACAGCAAGAGGCTATCGCATGAACTCTACACAAAAGCCGTGGTTAAGCGCCTACCCAGAAGGTGTGCCCGCAGAAATTGACCTCACCGCTTACAGCTCGCTGGTTGATCTGATGCAAGAGAGTTTTCGCAAATACGGTGATCGCACGGCTTTCAGCTTTCTTGGCAAAGGCTTGACCTACAAAGAACTCGACCGTTTGAGCCAAGTGTTTGCCGCGTACTTGCAAAGCTTAGGCTTGGTGTTTGGTGACCGCGTCGCCATCATGCTGCCCAACGTATTGCAGTACCCCATTGCCGTGGCCGCTGTGTTGCGCGCTGGTTTTGTGGTGGTCAACATCAACCCTTTGTACACGCCGCGCGAGTTGGAAGCCCAGCTCAAAGATTCAGACGCCAAAGCCATCGTGATTTTGGAAAACTTCGGTGCCACTTTGCAAGAGTGCTTGTCTCGCACACCTGTCAAGCATGTGGTCTTGTGCGCCATGGGCGATCAATTGGGTTGGCTCAAAGGCAACCTGGTCAACTATGTGGTGCGTAAAGTCAAAAAAATGGTGCCTGAGTTTGAGCTCCCAACCGCGGTGCGCTTCAACGACACCTTGGCCCAAGGCGAACTGTGCACACTGACGTCACCTGAAATTCATGGCGACCATTTGGCCGTGCTGCAATACACAGGCGGTACCACCGGCGTGGCCAAAGGGGCCGAGCTGTTGCACCGCAATGTGATGGCCAATATGTTGCAAGCGTCGGCGTGGTTCCAGCCTGCGCTCAAGCGCATTCCAGCCAACGAAGTGCCCACTTTCATTTGTCCGTTGCCGCTGTATCACATCTTCGCGTTCACGCTCAACATCATGGCGTGCATGCGCATGGGTGGTTGTTCGGTGCTCATCCCCAACCCGCGTGATTTGCCTGCGGTGTTCAAAGAGCTGACCAAGCACCGCTTCCATGTGTTTCCTGCCGTTAACACGCTGTTCAACGCCTTGGTCAACCACCCCGATTTCAACAAAGTCGATTGGTCGCACTTGGTGGTGTCGGTGGGCGGCGGTATGGCCGTGCAAGGTCCTGTGGCGCGTCAGTGGTTAGAGAAAACGGGCTGTTCCATCTGCGAAGCCTACGGTTTGTCTGAAACCAGCCCTGCAGCCAGCGGCAACCCCGTCACGAACACGGCCTTCAACGGCTCCATTGGTGTGCCCTTGTCCAGCACGGACATGAAGATCATCGACGATGAGGGCAACGAAGTGCCTGTGGGCACACCCGGCGAAATCGCCATTCGCGGCCCGCAAGTGATGGCCGGTTATTGGCAGCGCCCAGAAGAGACCGCCCGTGTCATGACGGCCGATGGTTTCTTCAAATCAGGCGATGTGGGCGTGATGGACGAGCACGGTTACTTCCGCATCGTGGACCGCAAGAAAGACATGATTTTGGTCAGTGGCTTCAACGTCTACCCCAATGAGGTGGAAGAGGTCGTCGCTGGTTTGGCGGGTGTGATGGAGTGCGCGGTGATTGGCATTCCAGACGAGCACTCGGGCGAAGCCGTCAAGTTGGTGGTGGTCAAGAAAGACCCCGCCTTGACCGAAGAGCAAGTGTTGGAACACTGCCGCCACAACTTGACTGGCTACAAGCGCCCGCGCGTGGTGGAGTTCCGCACCGAGCTACCCAAGACACCGGTGGGCAAAGTGTTGCGCCGCGAATTGCGCGACAAACCACCTGCCTAACTACTTCAGCCAGCCCCGTTTGCGGAAGTACCACATGGGGCCGACCGCACTGGCGATCATCAGGCACAGCGCCATGGGGTAGCCCCAAGCTTGGTTGAGCTCGGGCATGTACTGAAAGTTCATGCCGTAAATGCTGGCAATCAAGGTGGGGGGCAGCATGGCCACGCTGGCCACCGAGAAGATCTTGATGATCTTGTTCTGGTTGATGTTGATGAAGCCCACGGTCGCGTCCATCAAGAAGTTGATCTTGTCGAACAAGAAGGCCGTGTGGTTGTCGAGCGACTCAATGTCGCGCAAGATTTGTCGGGCTTCTTCAAATTGGTCGGCGTTCAACATGCGCGAGCGCATCATGAAGCTCACGGCACGGCGCGTGTCCATGACGTTGCGACGAATGCGGCCGTTCAAGTCTTCTTGGCGGGCAATGGCACCCAGCACTTCGCCGGCCAGCTCGTCGGTCACGTCCTCAGACAACACCAACTTGCCTGCTTTTTCCAGCTGGTCGTAAATGCCTTCCAGCGTGTCGGCGGAGTATTCGGCATCGGCGTCGAACAGTTTCAGCAGCACGTCTTTGTCGTCTTCAATCAGACCAGGTGCGCGTCGGGCACGCATGCGCAACAGACGGAACACAGGCACGTCTTCGTCGTGGATCGTGAACAGCACGCCACGGCTGCGCAGCGAGGCGTTGTTTTGGTTCAAGATGAACGCCACGCGGACCGTGCGGGGCTCGTCTTCGTTGGCAATCAAAAAGTCACTACGGATGTGCAGTTCGCCGTTGTCTTCTTCGTAGAAGCGGGCCGACTCCTCAATGTCCTCGTCCATCGCGTCTTCGGGGATGGAGAGTTCGTAGTACTGCTTGATCCAGCGTTTTTCCTCCAGCGTGGGCGCCTCGAGGTCAACCCAGATGGGTTGGAATTTGGAGAGTTCCTCCAACGATTCGATCTCTTCTTGAAAGAGACGGCCGTTGGCCAGCGTGAAAATGTTGAGCATGGCAGTCCTTGCGCGTGGGGCACAGAAATTCGAAAGGTTAAAAATGCAGCTTTCGAATTCGCGCGGCAACTAAAGGCCAGTGGCGATCCGAAAGCTACCGACTAGGGTAGGTTTCCAAGGAGAAGGCTCCGCTGTTAAGGTGGAAAGATTATGGCACTGCATCGGTGCAACCTAAGGGTTTTCCGTAGGGATTTTGAGCAAGTTTCTGACTTCAACCCATTGCCATTTCAAAAAGACAGGCGCATAGTGAAAGCGCCAACTCAATGGAGGTTTTTTTATGAACTTGACGATCAGTGGACACCATCTGGAAGTAACCCCCGCTCTGCGCTCATACGTGACAGGCAAGCTAGACCGAATCACCCGACATTTTGACCAAGTGGTGGACGTGAAAGTGCTGTTGAGCATTGAGAACCAAACTGAGAAAGAACGCCGACAAAAAGCCGAATGCAACATCCATGTGAAAGGCAGCGACATGTTTGCCGAAAGCGCACACGCAGACATGTACGCCGCGGTAGATGAGTTGGTCGACAAGTTGGACCGCCAAGTGGTGCGCCACAAAGACCGCTTGCAAAGCCACCACCATGAGAGCCCCAAGCGCTTGATGTGATGCTTCACAAGCTTTTCAAAACCGCCATTTTTGGCGGTTTTGTCGTTTTTGGCGCCGTGGGTTTGTAGGTGCATAATCTGCGCTCAACCATGAACCGCCTAGCTTCCATTCTTCCTTCCGCACAAGTTCTTGTGCGCGTTGAGGTCACCAGTAAAAAGCGCGCCTTTGAAGAGGCGGGCTTGTTGTTTGAGGGCCTGCACGGCCTCAACCGCGCTTTGGTGGCCGAGAGCTTGTTTGCGCGTGAGCGCTTGGGCTCGACGGGTTTGGGCCATGGCGTGGCTATTCCGCATGGTCGCATCAAAGGGTTGAAGTCGCCCATGGCTGCGGTGTTCCAGCTGGACAAGGCGATTGGCTTTGATGCCCCCGATGAGCTGCCCGTGAGTTTGCTCATCTTTTTGTTGGTCCCT
Source organism: Comamonadaceae bacterium (assembly GCA_027485285.1). Taxonomy (GTDB): domain Bacteria; phylum Pseudomonadota; class Gammaproteobacteria; order Burkholderiales; family Burkholderiaceae_C; genus Limnohabitans. The sequence continues at coordinate 13,282 of JAIXRH010000128.1, forward strand.
GAGGCGTCCACACAAAAGCACCTTGAAATCTTGTCTGAGATTGCCGAGTTGCTCAGCGACACCAGCTTGCGCGAAAAAATCAAAACCTGTGATGAAGCCCCAGAGCTACACCGCATCATCTCAACCTGGAACGCGGTGCCGCTGTGAGACCGACGGTCATCAGCGCGGATGTGTTGTTTGAGGCCTTTCGTGAGCGGCTGCGTTGGGAGTGGATGGCGGGCCTAGGCGCCTCTGATCGCCACTTTGACGAAGTGGCCGTGCGCAGTGCCCGTTCTGGCGCTGATTTGGTGGGCTACCTCAACTACATCCACCCCTATCGTGTGCAAGTGCTGGGCGAGCGCGAGGCCAATTACGTTGGCAAAGCAACAGCCGAAGACAGCGCTCGGCGGATTGCCCGCATCGTCACCTTAGAGCCGCCAGTGTTGGTGCTGGCGGATGGCCAACAGCCCACGGAGGCGCTGGTTTCCATGTGTGAACGCGCCCAAATCCCGTTGTTTGCCACGCATGAGTCGGCTGCCTTTGTCATTGATTTGTTGCGGGCTTATTTGTCGAAGCACTTTGCCGACCGCACCACCATGCATGGTGTGTTCATGGATATTCTGGGCTTGGGCGTGATGATCACTGGCGAGTCAGGCTTGGGTAAAAGCGAGCTGGGTTTGGAGTTGATTTCTCGCGGCAACGGCTTGGTGGCGGACGATGCGGTGGACCTGTACCGCATCAACCAAACCACCATCGAGGGCCGCTGCCCTGATCTGCTGCAAAACTTGCTGGAAGTTCGCGGCATTGGCTTACTTGATATTCGGGCCATCTTCGGTGAAACGGCGGTGCGTCGCAAAATGCGCTTGAAGCTCATCGTGCATTTGGTGCGCAAAGAAACCCTAGAGCGCGACTACGAGCGCTTGCCCCACGAACCCCTCATGCAAGACGTGCTGGGCGTGCCCGTGCGCAAAGTGGTGATTCAAGTGGTGGCCGGCCGCAACATTGCGGTGTTGGTGGAAGCGGCGGTGCGCAACTCAATCCTGCAGTTGCGTGGTGTGGACACGTACCAAGAGTTCATCGCGCGTCATCAACGCGCCATGCAGCAGGGCTAAGCCTTACTTGCCTGCAGGGCGGTGTTCGCAGTTCTTTTTGCGGCAGTGGGCGTACAGACTGAGCGCGTGGTCTGCAATTTCAAATCCATGGCGCTTGGCCACGCTCACCTGCAGCGCTTCGATTTCTTCGTCGTGAAACTCTTCCACGCGGCCGCAGTCTAGGCACACCAAATGGTCGTGGTGCTCGCCCTCGTTGAGCTCGTACACCGCGCGTTCGCTCTCAAAGTGGCTGCGCTTCAAAATATCAGCTTGCTCAAACTGCATCAGCACGCGGTAGACCGTGGCAATGCCAATGTCTATGTTTTGCAGCATCAAATGGCGATACACATCCTCGGCCGTCATGTGGCGCTGGGTGCCTTGTTGGAACAACTCCAAAATTTTCAGGCGAGGCGCGGTGGCTTTGAGGCCAATGCTTTTGAGGTCGTCTGGATGTGCCATGGTCACTTTCGCTCAGCGGTGGAAATAGGCCCACCGCTACAATCAATGAATCATAGCCTCAGCGCCTCATTCGGCCTTTCACACCATGTTTGAATCCTGTCGAAACGCCTCTGTTTTTTTGCGTCAGCCACGTCGTTTTTTTGCGCTTGCTTGCGCGGTTGCAGGTCTCGGCCTCACAGCCTGTTCGAGCAACTTCATTTACAAACCCGAAGTCGTGCAAGGTAACTTTGTCTCGCGCGAGCAAGTGCAGGCCCTTCGCGCGGGCATGCCTCGCCAAGCCGTGCGTGAGGTGTTGGGCACACCCTTGGTGACCAGCGTCTTTCACGCCGAGCGCTGGGACTACGCGTTTACCATTCGTCGCCAAGGTGCTGAGCCACAGCAGCGCCGATTCAGCGTGTTTTTTAAGGGCGATGCGCTCGATCGCATTGAGGGCGATCCATTGCCCACCGAGGCAGAGTTTGCGGCCAAGCTCGACAACCGCCGCCTCCCCACCAAGCTGCCTGCACTCAAAGCCACCGAGTCTGACTTGGCCAAGTTCCCGACGAAGCCAGTGACTGGCGCGGCGCAGCCCGCCGCCCCCGTCGGCCCTGTGTCTTACCCGCCGCTTGAAGTGGCCCGTTGATTTTTGAAAGCGCCGACACACCATGGCCCAATCTCCTGATATTTTGAAAATTGCCATCGCAGGTGCCAGCGGCCGCATGGGCCACATGTTGATCGAGGCCGTGCGAAACGACCCTGCTTGCCAGCTGGCGGGGGCGTTGGATGTGCCCTCTAGCCCTGGCATTGGCAACGATGCGACTGGCTTTTTGGGCCAAGCCAGCGGCGTCAACATTGAGGCCGATGTGCGCAAAGGCTTGCAACACAGCCAAGTGCTGATTGACTTCACCCGCCCCGAAGGGACGCTGGCGCATTTGACCATTTGCCGAGAATTGGGCGTGAAGTTGGTCATTGGCACCACGGGTTTCTCGGATGCGCAAAAAGCAGAAATCGCCGAAGCCGCCAAAGACATTGCAATCGTCATGGCGCCCAACATGAGTGTGGGCGTGAACGTGACCTTGAAGCTCTTACAAATGGCGGCGCAAGCCATGCCGACCGGCTACGACATTGAAATCATCGAAGCGCACCACCGCCACAAGGTGGATGCACCTTCAGGCACGGCTTTGAAAATGGGCGAAGTCATTGCCGACGCCATGGGCCGCGACCTCAAAGACTGCGCTGTGTACGAGCGCTTCGGCCACACCGGCGAGCGCGACCCTTCCACCATTGGGTTCTCCACCATCCGTGGCGGCGACATCGTGGGCGACCACACCGTGTTGTTTGCTGGCATTGGCGAGCGCATTGAGATCACGCATAAGTCCTCCAGCCGCGCCACCTATGCGCAAGGCAGCTTGCGTGCCGCCAGCTTCTTGGCGGGTAAAAACAAAGGACTGTTCGACATGTTTGACGTGTTGAACCTGCGTTAAAGCAGATGGATTTCTTCGCCACTCTTTTTGAAGGCGACGCCCTCAGCATCACCTTGGCGGTGGCCCTGTTGGCCATGTCGGTGGCAAGCTGGTCGGTGATGTTTTACAAAGCTTGGTTGCTGCACCGTGTGAGCGCCGATGTGGCGCTCGGCAAAGCCGCCTTCTGGCAAGCGCAGGATGTGCAGCAAGGCATTCAAGCTTTGGCCGCGATCGACCGTGCCGCCGTGCTGCTGCCGCTGGCGCAAGCCAACCAGCAGCTCATGCCCAATACCCTGGGCGCGCAAGGCGATGTGTCGGCCCAACGCACCCGCGTGTTGCGCGATGCCTTGCACGGCGTGCTGCACCGTTTGCAATCGGGCCAAGTGTTGTTGGCCACGGTGGGTTCCACCGCGCCGTTTGTGGGTTTGCTGGGCACGGTGTGGGGCATTTATCACGCGCTCGCTGGCATTGCCACGGCAGGGCAACTGACGATTGAACGTGTGTCTGGTCCTGTGGGCGAGGCCTTGGTCATGACGGCTGCGGGCTTGGCCGTGGCGCTGCCCGCCGTGCTGGCCTTTAACGTGATGGGCCGTGTCATCCACCGCTTGGAGCAAGAGCTAGAAGGCTTTGCCCACGATCTGCGAGAGCTCTGATGGCTTTCGGACGTTTTGAGCGCACGCCGGGCCAAACGCCCATGAGCGACATCAACGTCACCCCGTTGGTCGATGTGATGATGGTGTTGCTGGTGATCTTCATCATCACTGCCCCTTTGATGCTCAGTGCCTTGAAACTCGATTTACCCAAAACCGATGGCGCACAGGCCAGCAGCGCGCCACCAAGGTTCCTCAGACTCAGCATCGATGCCCATGGCGTGGTCTACTTGGACGACAAAGCCACCTCACTGGACGACCTCAAACGCAGCCTGAACGCCCAGGCCTCCAAGGCGTTGGCCACGGGTCACGGCGAATTGCCCGAAGTCCAGCTGCGCGCCGACGCGCGTGTGCCCTACGGCAAGGTGGTTGAAGTCATGGGCCTCGCCCAGCAGGCGGGTATGAACCGCATTGGCTTTGTGACTGAGCCCAAGCCGCCCGTTGCCGCCCCTTAATTCGCCCCGTCATCACGCACTGCGTGTTGCCTGCTTGGGCATCCCGATTGTCCCAAACCAAGGCCTAAAATCTGCGTATTCATTGCCTTTGTTTGAAGGCGCTGCCTCGCGACCCCAGCGGGGGTTCTCTGACTGATTCCATGCAAGACAAATACAACCACACCGAGGTCGAACGTGCCGTTCAGGCCGCTTGGACCCAAGCCGACGCCTACCGCGTGACCGAAGACGCGTCCAAGAAAAAGTTTTACGCCTGCTCCATGCTGCCTTACCCCAGCGGCAAGCTGCACATGGGCCATGTGCGCAACTACACCATCAATGACATGCTCACGCGCAACCTGCGCATGAAGGGCTTCAACGTCTTGATGCCCATGGGCTGGGACGCGTTTGGATTGCCCGCCGAAAACGCCGCGCTCAAAAACGGTGTGCCACCCGCCAAGTGGACCTATGAAAACATCGCCTACATGAAGAAGCAAATGCAGGCGATGGGCTTGGCCATCGACTGGTCACGCGAAGTGGCCACCTGCGACCCGACCTACTACAAGTGGAACCAATGGCTGTTCCTCAAGATGCTCGAAAAAGGCATCGCCTACCGCAAGACCCAAGTGGTCAACTGGGACCCCGTCGACCAAACCGTGTTGGCCAACGAACAAGTGATTGACGGCAAAGGCTGGCGCACGGGCGCACCGGTTGAGAAGCGCGAAATTCCTGGCTACTACTTGAACATCACCCACTATGCGCCTGAGCTCTTGGAGCATGTGCAGATCGGCAACGACAAAGCCACCTTGAATGGCTGGCCCGACAAAGTTCGCCTGATGCAAGAGAACTGGATTGGCAAGTCTGAAGGTGTGCGTTTTGCGTTCACGCACGACATTGCTGGCGCAGATGGCGCTTTGATTGGCGACGGCAAGATGTATGTGTTCACCACACGCGCCGACACCATCATGGGTGTGACTTTCTGTGCGGTGGCGGCTGAGCATCCGCTGGCGCTGCATGCTGCGGCGAGCAACCCCGCAATGGCAGCCTTCCTCGAAGAGTGCAAAAGCGGCGGCACGACCGAAGCTGAGTTGGCCACACAAGATAAGAAGGGCATGCCTACGGGCTTGTTCGTCACGCATCCGTTGACAGGAGCGAAGGTCGAAGTGTGGGTGGGTAACTACGTGCTGATGTCTTACGGCGATGGCGCGGTCATGGGCGTGCCAGCGCATGACGAGCGCGACTTTGCGTTTGCTTTGAAATACGACTTGCCCATTGAGCAGGTGGTGTCGGTCAAAGACCAAGCATTCAACGACAAAGCGTGGCAAGAGTGGTACAGCGATAAACAGAACTGCGTGTGCATCAACTCTGGCGAACTCAATGGTTTGAACCAAAAAGCCGCTGTCAATAAGGTGGCTGAATTGTTGGCAGCCAAAGGCTTGGGCGAAAAGAAAACGACTTGGCGTTTGCGCGATTGGGGCATCAGCCGTCAGCGCTATTGGGGCACACCCATCCCCATCATCCATTGCGACGAACACGGCGCAGTGCCTGTGCCTGAAAAAGATTTGCCCGTGGTGCTGCCGCAAGACTGCATCCCAGATGGTTCGGGTAACCCATTGCACAAGCATGAAGGTTTCCATGCGGGTGTGACTTGCCCCGTGTGCGGCAAGCCCGCGCGCCGCGAGACCGACACCATGGACACGTTTGTGGATTCGTCGTGGTACTTCATGCGCTACTGCGACCCGACCAACGTCGACGCGATGGTGGCCGAGGGCGCACAGTATTGGGCGCCGATGGACCAATACATTGGCGGCATTGAGCATGCGATTCTGCATTTGCTCTACGCGCGTTTTTGGACCAAGGTCATGCGAGACATGGGCTTGGTCAAAGTGGACGAGCCATTCACCAAGCTGCTCACGCAAGGCATGGTGCTCAACCACATCTATTCGCGCCGCACGGCCAAGGGTGGCAAAGACTATTTTTGGCCGCACGATGTCGAGCATGTGCTGGACGACGCAGGCAAAGTGGTGGGCGCCAAGCTCAAAAACGCTGCCGACAGCAGCGATGGCAAATTGCCTGTGGGCACCGCCATTGACTACGAAGGCGTGGGCACCATGTCCAAGTCCAAGAACAACGGCGTGGACCCGCAAGACCTGATCGAGCGTTACGGCGCTGACACCGCACGTCTGTACACCATGTTCACCGCGCCCCCTGAAGCCACGCTGGAGTGGAACGATGCGGCGGTGGAAGGCAGCTACCGTTTCTTGCGCCGGGTGTGGAACTTCGCGCACAAGCACGAAGCCACACTCAAGGCCGCCACCGCTGGCAACTTGAGCGCTGCCAAGCCACGCAAAGAAGCTTCTGACTTGCGCCGCGACATGCACGTGGTGTTGAAGCAAGTCAGCTACGACTACGACCGCATGCAATACAACACCGTGGTATCCGGCTGCATGAAGTTGCTCAATGCTTTGGAAGATTTCAAAGCCGATGGCAGCGATGGCGACAACGCCGTGCTGTGCGAGGGCGTCTCTGTTTTGCTGCGCATGCTTTACCCCGCATGCCCGCACATCACCGCCAACCTGTGGGCTGAGCTGGGCTACTCAGCCAAGACGGGCGACTTGCTAGATATGGCTTGGCCTGAAGTCGATGAAAGCGCTTTGCAACGCGATGAGTTGGAGCTGATGCTGCAAATCAACGGCAAGCTGCGCGGCTCAGTCATGGTCAGTGCCACGGCCAGCAAGGAACAAATTGAGCAAGCCGCATTGGCCACGGAAGCCTTCATCAAGCAAGCCGACGGCGCTGCACCCAAGAAGGTGATCGTGGTCCCTGGCCGCTTGGTCAACATCGTTGTTTAAGGGCTGATATGCACACCACACGCCGCACTTGGTTGATGTCCAACATCTTGTTCGCAGGGTTGGCGGGGTGTGGGTTTGAGCTGCGCAAACCACCGCGATATGCCTTCAGCACGCTGTTCAGCAGCATTCCGATCGTGTCGCCATTTGGTGTGAAGCTCAAGCGCAGCTTGGAGTCTTCGGGGCAAGTGGAAGTCATTACCGATGCACGTCAAATTGAGCGTGCCGAAGTCATCTTTGACCAGCTGTTTGAGTTGCGCGAAAAAGTGGTGGTGGGTCGCACCTCCACGGGTGCGATTCGTGAATTTCAGTTGCGCCTGCGTTACCGTTTTCGCGTGCGTTCGAAGGGCGGCATTGAGCTGATTCCTGACACCGAAATCACGCTCAACCGCGACATCAACTTTAACGAAACCGGCGCTTTGTCCAAAGAGTCTGAAGAAGCCTTGCTTTACCGCGACATGGAAAATGACTTGGTGGTGCAAATTCAACGCCGTTTGGCTGCGATTCGCCAAATTTAGCCATGCAAGTCGCTCACGCTCAATTTGCCAACCACTTGCAAGCGCAGGCAAGCAAGGGCGTGCGCAGCCTCTACACCTTCCATGGTGACGAGCCCTTGTTGCAGCAAGAAGCACTGGATGCCTTGCGCACCACCGCACGCGCGCAGGGCTACACCGAGCGCAGTGTGTTTGCCGTGGCGGGTGCGCACTTTGATTGGGGCGAGGTGCTGGCAGCAGGCGGCTCGATGAGTTTGTTTGCCGACAAGCAGCTGATTGAAATTCGCATCCCCTCTGGCAAACCAGGCAAAGATGGCAGCACGGCATTGCAACAAATTGCAGAGTTGGCGGTGGGCAACGACAGCACCCTCACCGTGGTGCTGTTGCCGCGTTTGGACAAAGCCACAAAAAGCTCAGCGTGGTTCAGTGCCTTAGACAACAATGGCATCAGCGTGCAGATTGACCCGATTGAACGCCACGCTTTGCCCGCCTGGATTGCGCAGCGCTTAGGCGCGCAGCAGCAGCGCGTGGCCGCTGGCGAGCCAGGTCAACACACCTTGCAGTTTTTTGCCGAGCGTGTGGAAGGCAACTTGCTGGCCGCGCACCAAGAAATTCAAAAGCTCGCGCTCTTGTACCCAGCAGGCGAACTGAGCTTTGAGCAAGTCGAACGTGCCGTGTTGAATGTGGCGCGTTACGACGTGTTCAAACTTTCAGAAGCTGTGTTGAGTGGGCAGCCGCTGCGCGTGCAGCGCATGCTCGATGGCTTGAAGGCCGAGGGCGAAGCCGAGGTGCTGGTGCATTACTCGCTGGCCGAAGAAATCCGCGCCCTCAAGCGCGTCAAAGACGCCGTGGCCTCTGGCAAGGCTTTGCCTATGGCCTTGCGCGAGCAGCGCATTTGGGGCCCGCGCGAGCGTTTGTTTGAACGCGTGCTGCCGCGCCTGAGTGTGGGCATGCTTGACAAATTGTTGCAGTCGGCCCACCAGGTGGACGGCATTGTCAAAGGTTTGAAAACGCCAGAGTGGCCGGTTGACAGCTGGCAAGCCTTGCACCGTTTGGCCATGCGTTTGTGCCGCGCTTGTATGCCGCGCAACGCTTAATTAGGAAAACACACATGACAACTCTGAATGTTGCCGACCACATGCGCGCACTCGGTGCTCAGGCCAAAGTGGCCTCTGCGCAAATGGCCAAAGCCTCTGCCGCCGTCAAGAACGTCGCGTTGCGCAAGCTGGCCGCTCTGCTGCGCGAGAACATGGATGCGCTGCAAAGTGACAACGCCAAAGACATCGCGCGCGCCATTGCTGCAGGCCTTGATGCCCCCATGGTGGACCGCTTGAAGCTCACGCCCAAAGTGCTGGAAACCTGTGCGCAAGGTTGCGAGCAGCTCGCCGCCATGCCTGAGGTGATTGGCGAAATCACCGGCTTGAAAGAGCAGCCCAGCGGGATTCGCGTGGGCCAAATGCGTGTGCCTTTGGGCGTGTTCGGCATGATTTTTGAAAGCCGCCCCAACGTGACGATTGAAGCCGCGTCCTTGTCCATCAAGAGTGGCAACGCGTGCATCTTGCGCGGCGGCTCGGAAGCGATTGATTCCAACAAAGCCTTGGCCAAGTTGGTGCAGCAAGCTTTGCGCGAGAGCGGTCTGCCCACCGACGCGGTGCAACTGGTGCAAACCACGGATCGCGAGGCCGTGGGTCACCTCATCGCCATGCCCGAGTTTGTGGATGTCATCATTCCGCGCGGCGGCAAGGGTTTGATCGAGCGCATCAGCCGCGAGGCCAAAGTGCCGGTCATCAAACACTTGGACGGCAACTGCCACACCTATGTGGACGACCCCTGCGACATCGCCATGGCCGTGACCGTGGCCGACAACGCCAAGACCCAAAAGTACAGCCCCTGCAACGCCAGCGAAAGCTTGGTGGTCGCACGCGGCGTCGCGGCCGAGTTCTTGCCAAAAATTGGGGCGATTTATGCCGCCAAAGGGGTGGAAATGCGTTGCTGTCCAGAAGCCAAAGCCATCCTCGCCAGCGTCCCAGGTGCCAACCTCAAGGACGCGACCGAGCAAGATTGGTTTGAGGAATACCTCGCCCCCATCATCAGCGTGAAAGTGGTGGACGGTTTGGATGCGGCGATTGCCCACATCAACCACTATTCCAGCCAACACACCGAATCCATCCTCACCCGCGACCACATGCACGCCCAGCGTTTTTTGCGTGAGGTGGACTCGTCCAGCGTGATGGTGAACGCCAGCACCCGATTTGCGGATGGTTTTGAATACGGTTTGGGGGCTGAAATAGGCATTTCTACCGACAAGTTCCACGCGCGCGGCCCTGTGGGCATCGAAGGCCTGACCTCGCTCAAATACGTGGTGTTGGGACAGGGCGAAATTCGCGTCTAGTCGCGCGCCTGACTTTTGTCGGCTTGAATCTGGCAATGTCACCGCAAGGTCCTAGAATTGCCCTCCACATACAAGGACACCATGGTTCCCCACCTCATCACGGCCCTCAAGGGCCCCATCAACGAGCTTGAGCAACGCATCCTCGATTCGATGCCCGCCATTGAGCGCTGGTTTCGCTTGGAGTGGATGGAGCACACGCCGCCGTTTTACAGCTCTGTGGACATCCGCAACGCGGGCTTCAAGCTCGCACCAGTTGACACCAACCTCTACCCAGGTGGCTGGAACAACCTCACGCCCGAGATGCTGCCGCTGGCTGTGCAAGCTGCGATGGCCGCGATTGAGAAGATTTGCCCCGAAGCGCGCAACCTGCTGCTGATTCCTGAGAACCACACGCGCAACATGTTCTATTTGTCGAACGTGGCGCAGCTGCAACGCATCTTTCACATGGCGGGTTTGAATGTGCGCGTGGGTTCCATCAACCCTGAGATCAAAGAAAACACCACCATCGAATTGCCCAATGGCGACAGCGTCACCCTAGAGCCTGTCATCCGTAGCGCACGTCGTGTGGGGTTGAAAGACTTTGACCCCTGCACGATTCTGCTCAACAACGATTTGAGCGCTGGCATCCCCGGCATCTTGGAAGACCTGCACGAGCAGCATTTGTTGCCGCCCTTGCACGCAGGTTGGAGCGTGCGTCGCAAGACCAAGCACTTTGAGTGCTACGAAGAGGTGTCCAAGCGGTTTGGCAAGTTGCTGGGCATCGACCCATGGCTCATCAACCCCATGTTCAACCAATGCGGTGAAGTGAATTTCGCCGAGGGCACGGGCATGGAATGCTTGCAAACCAATGTGGACGCCCTGCTCACCAAAATCAAGCGCAAATACAAAGAGTACGGCATCAACGAAAAGCCGTTTGTCGTGGTCAAGGCTGACAACGGCACGTATGGCATGGGCATCATGACTGTGCGCGATGTGAAAGACCTGGACCTGGTCAACCGCAAGACGCGTAACAAAATGAGCGTCATCAAAGATGGCCAAGAAGTCAACCAAGTCATCATCCAAGAGGGTGTGATCACGCACGAGCAGCTCAACGACGCCGTGGCCGAGCCTGTGGTCTACATGATGGACCGTTATGTGGTGGGCGGTTTTTACCGCGTGCACGCCGACCGAGGCATTGACGAAAATTTGAATGCCCCAGGTTCGAGTTTTGTGCCCTTGGCTTTTGAGCAAAGCGCGCACACCCCACAGCCTGGCATGAAGCCAGGTGCGAGCACACCCAACCGTTTTTATATGTACGGCGTGATTGGACGCTTGGCCATGTTGGCCGCGAGTTACGAGCTCGAAGCCACCGACCCAGAAGCAGAAAACTACGATTGAGGTAAATGATGGAACAGCACGGTAAATCGTCGCTCGCGGCGCTCACCTTGGGCGCGATTGGCGTCGTTTATGGCGACATCGGCACCAGCGTGCTGTATGCGATGAAGGAAGTGTTTGGTTCGGGCCATGTGGCGTTCACCCCCGACAACATTTACGGCATCTTGTCGATCTTCTTCTGGACGCTGACGGTGATCGTGTCCATCAAGTACGTGACCTTGGTGCTGCGTGCCGACAACAACGGTGAAGGCGGTTTGGTGGCCATGTTGGCCTTGGCATCGATGGCGGTCAAAGATCGGCCCGTGTTGCGCCAGCGCATGATGATGGTGGGCATCTTTGGCACCTGTTTGTTTTATGGCGATGGCGTGATCACGCCTGCCATTTCGGTGTTGTCTGCCGTGGAAGGTTTGGAGGTGGTGTCGCCTACTTTTAAGAAGTATGTGATCCCGCTCACCATCGTGATTTTGTTTGGCCTTTTTGCTGTGCAAAAACGCGGCACGGCGGGCATTGGAAAATTCTTTGGCCCCATCACGGTGATTTGGTTTGCCGCGATTGCAGCGCTGGGCGTCTATCACATCGCCTCGCATCCTGAAATCTTGTGGGCCATCAGCCCGCACTATGCCGTGATGTTCATGGTCAACGAGCCTGCCATCACCTTTTTGATCTTGGGTGCGGTGGTTTTGTGTGTCACGGGCGGCGAGGCGCTGTATGCAGACATGGGCCACTTCGGCAAAAAGCCCATCCGCATCGCTTGGTTTTTGGTGGTCATGCCTGCCCTCACGCTGAACTACTTCGGCCAAGGCGCGTTGTTGCTCGACGACCCTTCTGCCGTGGCCAATCCTTTTTACAACATGGCCCCTGACTGGTTGCTGGTGCCCTTGGTTATTTTGGCGACGGCCGCGACGGTGATTGCATCGCAGGCCCTTATTTCTGGTGCATTCAGCGTGACCAAGCAAGTGGTGCAAATGGGATTTTTGCCGCGTTTGCAAGTGCTGCACACCAGCGTGAAAGACACAGGCCAAATCTATATTCCCGTGGTGAATTGGGGCTTGTTCGTGGTCATCGTGTTGGCGGTGGTGATGTTCAAGTCGTCCAGCAATTTGGCGGCGGCTTACGGCATTGCGGTCTGTACCGACATGTTGATCACCACGGTGCTCACTTTCTTTGTGATTCACTACGGTTGGAAATACTCCCTCGCTTTGTCCTTGGCCGTCACAGGCTTCTTCTTGGTGGTGGACCTGGCTTTCTGGGCTTCCAACTTGATGAAGTTGCTCGAGGGGGGTTGGTTCCCACTGTTGATTGCCTCTGTCATCATGTTGTTCATGGTCACATGGCGTGATGGCCGTGCGTTGCTAGACAAAAAGCGCAATGAGGACGCCCTCGATTTGCCCAGCTTTTTGGAGGCTGTGTTTTTGTCGCCCCCCGCCCGCGTAGATGGCACGGCGGTGTTCTTGACGTCCACCAAGGGCAATGTGCCCAACGCCATGCTGCACAACTTGAAGCACAACAAAGTGCTGCACAAGCAAAACCTGTTTGTGAATGTGCAAAACCATGAAGTGCCTTGGGTTGAGGACAAAGAGCGACTTGAAATGACCGACATCGGCAATGGGTGTTGGCAAGTGGTGATTCACTATGGTTTCAAAGACAACCCCGATGTGCCAAGTGCCTTGGCACATTTGAATGGCAAGGGCTGTGAGGTCCATGCCATGACGACCAGTTACTTCTTGTCGCGCGACAGCATCGTGCCCACCGTGGGCGGTGGCATGGCCACTTGGCGCGAAAAAATGTTCGCGCAAATGCACCTCAACGCCAGTTCAGCGGCTGACTTTCTGAACTTACCCAGCAACTCCGTGGTGGAGTTGGGCAGCAAAGTTGAAATCTAATTCTCATGCACATCCTCTTCGTTGCTGACGCGCTGTCGTCCTTCAAAATTTACAAGGACACCACGTTTGCCATGATGCGTGAGGCGCAGCGTCGAGGCCACCATGTGCTGGCCTGCGAACCGCAAGACATCGCGTGGCAAAGCGGGCAGCCAGTGTCGGCACGCGTGCAGCACGTGCGCCTCACGGGCGATGCTGAGAATTGGTTTGACGTGCAAAGTGTGGACGCGCGTTACGCGCTCAAAAGTGCCGATGCCATCGTGATGCGCAAAGACCCGCCTTTTGACAGCGAGTATTTCTACGCCACCCACTTGCTAGAACAAGCCGAGCGAGAGGGTGCCAAGGTGTTCAACAAGCCGGCGGCTTTGCGTGACCACCCCGAGAAGTTGGCCATTCTGGAATTCGCCCAATTCATCAGCCCCACACTGGTGACGCGCAGCGCTGATGCCATTCGCGCCTTTCACGCGCAACACCGTGACATCATCTTGAAGCCGCTCGACGGCATGGGCGGTATGGGCATCTTTCGCGTGAAAGATGATGGCTTGAACCTAGGCGCGATCACGGAAACCCTGAACCGCGACGGCGCACAAACCGTGATGGTGCAAAAGTTCATCCCCGCCATCGACCAAGGCGACAAGCGGGTGCTTGTCATTGGCGGCAAGGTGGTGCCCTACTGTTTGGCCCGCATCCCGCAAGGCGGCGAAGTGCGTGGCAATTTAGCGGCGGGCGGCAAAGGTGTGGCGCGCGCCATCTCTGCGCGCGACCAAGAAATCGCCGAAGCCCTGGGCCCCATCCTGGCCAAACGTGGCTTGTTGTTGGTGGGCTTGGACGTGATTGGTGACTGTTTGACAGAGGTGAACGTCACCAGCCCCACGTGTTTTCAAGAGATTTTTGACCAAACTGGTTTTGATGTGGCCGCGATGTTCATCGACGCGCTTGAGGTTGCTGCCACTTAAGCGCGTAGCTCCCCGTTGACAAACAGCTTCAATTCCCCGGGGGCAAATGGGGTCCACACTTCATTGGTGGTGAGAGGGGCAGTCACCACAACCGCCACGCGGTCATTGGGCGTGGCGTAGTCCGCAAAATTGATGCTCAAGGCTTGGTCGCTCAATGTCGCGGTGGCAAAAGGGTGTTTGCGTTCGATGTACCAAAGGCTGGTCGATGCATGTGACCACAGCGCCTGCCCATTCGACAGTAAAAAATTAAACGTGCCGAATTTGGCGATCTGAGGGACCAACTCTTGCAAGGTGAGTGTGAGTTCCTCGATCGAAGGCATGTCGGCGTGTGATTTGGCCATTTCTTGGAGCAACCAGCAAAACGCTTGCTCGCTGTCTGTGTCGCCCACAGGCTTGAAGCTGCCGTGCAAACGCGGCGCATAGTTCTCCAGGTTGCCGTTGTGCGCAAACACCCAGTAGCGGCCCCACAGCTCGCGCACAAACGGGTGGCAGTTTTCCAGCGACACCACGCCTTGCGTGGCTTTGCGAATGTGCGAAATGACGTTGCGGCTTTTGATGGGGTACTTGCGAATCAACTCGGCCACGGGCGATGTGCTGGCAGGCAAGTGGTCGATGAAGTGGCGCAACCCACGGTCTTCTTCTGAGCCTTCAAAAAACGCAATGCCCCAGCCGTCAGCGTGGTGATCGGTCACGCCCGCGCGTTGCGCGAAGCCACTGAAGCTGAAGGTGGCATCTGTTGGGTTTTTGCAGTTGAGTCCGAGCAATTGGCACATGGTCCAAAGTGTAGCGAAGCGGACAAGGCACAATTACAAAAAATCTTATGTACGAATTTCCACCCACGCCTGAAGCTGCGCAGCTGCGCTTAGACCACGTCAGCCCCAAAGACTATGCGCATTCACGCAATGCTTTGGACGGTGCTGTCACGCATTTATCGCCCTATCTCACACATGGTTTTTTGAGCGTGCCCGACGTGGCCAGTGTCATGTACCACCAGTACCGCGTGGGCGTTCAGCACAAGCTGATTTACGAGCTGGGATGGCGCGAATACTTCCAGCACATGCACCACCATTTGGGCGCGGGCATTGCCCAGTCTTTGCACGAGGGCCTGCTGCCAGATTCGGCCTACAGCAACGAGTTGCCCGAAGATGTGCGCCATGCCTGCACCCGCGTGCCAGTGATCGACAACGCCATCCGCATGCTCTACACCACCGGCTATTTGCACAACCATGCGCGCCTGTGGCTGGCCAGCTACATCGTGCATTTGCGCAAAGTGCACTGGCGTGTGGCGGCAGATTGGATGTACAGCCATTTGTTGGATGGTGATGTGGCCAGCAATTACCTCGGCTGGCAGTGGGTGGCCGCCACGGGGAGCAACAAGCCTTATTTATTCAATGCCGAGTCGGTGGAGAAATTTGCGCCAGAAATTTGGCACAGCCGTGGCACATCGGTGGATGTGAGCTACGAACTGATGGAGATCTTGGCCAACAGCCAGGCGACTGTTGCGCAAGTGCGCAAAAACGAATTGGCGTGGGACGAGCCAGCGGTGTTTGCAGCACCCCCTGCTGAATTGGGTTTTGTTCAACCTGTTGCGGCTGATGTGACGGGCAAGCACGTATGGTTGGTGCATCCGTGGGTGCTGGCCAATATGCCAAATGACTTGCCTGCGGATGTGGTGTGCGTGGCGGTGGCATTTGCTGAGCACACACACGCGCATCCTTGGAATACCTTGCGCTGGCACTTTGTGAGCGAGCGCATGGCAGCCCTCACACCACACCGTTGGTTTGGTTCCGCTGAAGATGTGTTGGCCGCCTTGGCTGCAGCGCAGAGCGTGCAAACCGTGGCCCACTTGTGTTTGCCAGACCTGTCGGCGAGTCATGTGCAAGTCAGGGCTGCACCCCGCTTGTTCCGTCACATCGACAAGCCCATGGACTCATTCAGCAAATGGTGGGTGCAGGTGAACAAGAATGTGCGCCATTTGCAGCAGCTGGTGTACCCGCTGCCAGCCCGAACGCCCGGGCCTCATCGCGGGTAGAGGCGTTACTCGCCGGGGGCAGGCAGCACCTTGGTGATGAAGTATTCCGTCTCACCAAAGCAAGTGGGCAGGCCTTTGTGTTGTTCATATTCGATCACCACCTTTTGCCCGATGCGTGCGTTGATCTGATCTGCTATTGCATCGTCGCGCACAGTGAATGCAAACTTCTCTGGCACCGCAGGCAAGGTTGCCAAGGCGCGAATTTGTTCGCCTTCCCACGTTTTGCAGACCCAACCCTTGTAGGACAGCTTTTGTACAAAGCCCACGCTTTCACCCTTGGAGTAAGTGAAGTGGTAAGTGAACAGCAAATACAAGCCGACGCCAATGACCACGGTCAGCACCAAGCCGATGACGGTGCGCAGTGCAAAGCGAATCAGCGTGCTGATGAAATGGGTGGTCATAAGAGGCTTTCAAAAGAAGTTCAACGTCATGAATGATAGTGAGCCTGTATGACCACAACGGCTCCCGAAGGAGCCGTTGTGGATGGTGTCACTGGAGCGGTAATTACACCGTTCCGGCTTTGACCTTCAAGCGCCAGGCGTGCAGCAAGGGCTCGGTGTAGCCGCTTGGCTGCTCTTTGCCTTTGAACACCAAGTCCAGGGCCGCTTGGTAAGCCGGGGCTTTGGCATAGCGCCCCGCCATTTTTTGGTACTGCGCGTCGCCTGCGTTTTGTTTGTCCACGACCGAGGCCATGCGCTTGTAGGTGGCCTTCACTTGCGCCGGTGTGACCACGCCATGGTGCAACCAGTTGGCGATGTGTTGGCTGGAAATGCGCAGGGTGGCACGGTCTTCCATCAGGCCGACGTTGTGGATGTCTGGCACTTTCGAGCAGCCCACGCCTTGGTCAATCCAGCGCACCACGTATCCCAAGATGCCCTGCACGTTGTTGTCCAGCTCTTGTTGCTTTTCAGCAGGTGTCCAATTGGGCTTGGCCGTCACAGGCACTTGCAACAAGTCGTCCAACAGGCTGTTGCGCACCTTGTTGTAGTTGACCTTCTCCAATTCTTTTTGCACGTCCATGACCTTGACTTGGTGGTAATGCATGGCATGCAACACAGCAGCGGTGGGGCTGGGCACCCAGGCGGTGTTCGCACCGGCTTTGGGATGACCAATTTTTTGCTTCAACATCTCGGCCATCAGGTCGGGCATGGCCCACATGCCTTTGCCGATTTGCGCTTTGCCACGCAAGCCGCATGACAGACCCGCCAACACGTTGTTTTTTTCGTAGGCTTGAATCCAAGCGCTGGACTTCATGTCGCCTTTGCGCAGCATGGGGCCAGCTTGCATGGCGGTGTGCATTTCGTCGCCAGTGCGGTCCAAGAATCCGGTGTTGATGAACGCCACGCGGTTGGCCGCAGCGGCAATACATGCTTTCAAGTTCACGCTGGTGCGGCGCTCTTCGTCCATGATGCCCAGCTTGACCGTGCTGTCAGCGAGGCCCAAGACCTTCTCAACGCGACCAAACAACTCGGCGGCAAACGCCACCTCAGCAGGACCATGCATTTTCGGTTTGACGATGTAGACAGAACCTGTGCGTGAGTTGCGAATGCCATTTTTGCCGTGGCCTTGCAAGTCGTGCAAAGCGATGGCCGTGGTCACCACGGCGTCCAAGATGCCTTCTGGAATTTCGTGGGTTGCGCCGTCTTTGCCCTTGTAGAGGATGGCGGGGTTGGTCATCAAGTGGCCCACGTTGCGAAGGAACAGCAAGGAGCGGCCATGCAGCTTGACGGGCTTGCCGTTTTTGCCGGTGTACACGCGATCTGCGTTCAAGCCACGTGTGAAGGTCTTGCCGTTTTTCTCCACCGCTTCAGTCAAGGTGCCTTTGACGATGCCCAACCAATTGCCGTAGGCCAGCACTTTGTCGTCTGCATCCACCACCGCCACGGAGTCTTCCAAGTCGAGGATGGTGGACAAAGCGGCTTCCACAACCAGGTCGCTCACGCCCGCTGGATCGCTGGCGCCGATGGCCGTGTGGCGGTTGATTTGCAAATCGAGGTGCAAGCCGTTATGCACAAACAGCACAGACGAGGGGTGAGACGCCTCGCCTTGGTAGCCTACCCATTGAGCCGATTTGGCCAACTTGGTGGTCTTGCCGCCTTGGAGGGTGACGATCAATTCATCTTTTTTTACAGCGTAACCGGTGGCATTGAGGTGTGAGCCCTTTTTCAAAGGCACGGTGCGGTCCAGCACATGGCGGGCGTACTCAATCACTTTGGCGCCGCGCACAGGGTTGTAGCCCTTGCCTTTTTCAGCGCCGTTGGTTTCGGGCAGGGCGTCAGTGCCGTACAAAGCGTCATACAAAGAGCCCCAACGTGCGTTGGCCGCATTCAAGGCATAGCGGGCGTTGAGCACCGGCACCACCAGTTGTGGACCAGCTTGCAATGCCAATTCAGCATCGACGTTCTTGGTCGTGGCTTTGACCTTGTCAGGTTGTGGCACAAGGTAGCCAATTTTTTCTAAGAACTTGCGGTAGTCCTTCATGTTTTTGATGGGGCCGGGGTGGGCGCTGTGCCAGGTGTCCATCTCCGTTTGCAGGCGGTCACGTTCGGCCAACAAGGCGTTGTTTTTGGGAGCCAAGTCCTGCACGATGGCATCAAAGCCTTTCCAAAACTTCTCGCTGCTCACGCCGGTGTCGGGCAACACTTGGGTCTCGATGAATTGGTACAAGTTGGTGGCAACTTGCAAGCTGTGCGCTGGCGTGCGTGGTGTGGTGTCTTGGCTCATGGTGAGGTCTCTCCGGATAAAACAAAAAGGGAATCAGTTCGAATCTTATTGGATTGCGCGACATCCATTGCATCGCCAACTTTGGCGCTGTCGTGGAATTGGGGTTGTAATCACGGCCTTGTGCATTCTTTAAGCGTCTGCCACGAGCAAGTGGCCGTGACGCAGTCCGAGCCAAGTGCCTCGTGTCAACCCCAAAATCAGCAGTGAGGTGAGGGTCAGCAGCAGCAATGCAGGCACCTGCATCCAGGCACCACCGGGCGCGTGCGACATGCGCAAGGTGAGTGAGGAGAAAGCAGCCATGGGGAAGCTCAGACCCCAGTGCGCCATGTTGAAGGGCTGACTGCGTATGACGGACAGCTCTCGGAGGGCCAGCATCAAGAAAAAGGCGGCAATGCCCCACAACATCCATGCGATGGCCGCTGGGGCGTCAAGTTGAAGCAGCCCCAAACCGCCGATGGACGGTGGCACGACCGTGATGAACAAGCTTGGCGCCATGCGGGCGGGCAGCGGGCCCGCTTGAATCAAGCGAACAAAGAAGAGTGTTTGCATCACCACCCATAAAAACAAGCCCACGCCATACTGCGCAGTGGCCCAGGCTTCCAAGCCAATGCCCACCCCGCCCAAAGGTGCCAGCACGTTACCCACCACTGGAATGAAAAACACCGGTGTGAACGTGGACCACTGAATGCCGCCGTGTTCCGAGGGCTTGAGCCAACGGCTGATGACCCAGATGGTGGCTGCCATTTCTAGCACGGAGCCCACGCACCACCCAAACATCAGAACCGCATCGAGCATGCGGTTCTTGCCCCAAAACAATTGAATGCCCAAACTTGCCAGTAACAAAATAGAAATAGGCAATGTGGCCATGAAGGCATGGCGCTCTGGGTGGCGCATGTCTGCCACCACGGCATTGGGGTGTGCTTTCAGGCGCACGATGCATGCCAAGCACAACACCACAAAAAGCAACAGCGCCAAGATGCCCGCCGCGAGGCCTAAGCCAAGCGCGGTGTTGCCCAACGTATCAGAGGCCCGAAGCCAGGCGATGGACAAACCGCACCAACCCATGACCATCGCAAACCACACAGGTGTGAGGTGCTCCAAAAGCGCCACGGCCTGTGTGAATCTGCTCGGGCGATGGCTGGCGTCTTGGGTGTTCATGGCTCAGATTTTAGGTGGGGGTGGTTGGGCTTAGCCCGTCCCTCATTTCGTCATGGACAAACTCAAAGCCTTTGCGTCTCTGGACAGGTCGTTGTTTGGCGCGCCCCGTAAAATCAAGCCATGCTCCAAGTCAAACAAGAATTGTTGGCCGCCTTAGGCCAAGCCCTGGACGGTTTGTTGCCCGGTTCTGGCAACAAGGCCGCTTTTGAATCACCCAAGGTCGCCGCGCATGGCGATTACGCCATCACCGCAGCCATGCAGTTGGCCAAGTCCCTCAAGCTCAACCCGCGTCAGCTGGGTGAGCAGCTGCGCGACGCGCTGTTGGCTGCGCCCGTGTACCAACAGTGGGTGCAAGACATCGAGATTGCAGGCCCTGGCTTCATCAACATTCGTCTCAAGCCCGCCGCCAAACAACAAATCGTGCGTGAGGTGTTGGCGGCCAAAGATCGTTTTGGTTTCCAAGCTGACAACGGCCAACGCGTGTTGGTTGAGTTCGTGTCTGCCAATCCCACCGGCCCGTTGCACGTGGGCCACGGCCGCCAAGCGGCGCTGGGCGATGCGATTTGTAATTTGTTTGCGACCCAAGGCTTCAACGTCTACCGCGAGTTTTATTACAACGACGCGGGCGTGCAAATCAACACCTTGGCCAAGAGCACGCACTTCCGCGCGCAAGGCATCAAGCCTGGCGACGCCAGCTGGCCCGTGGACCCCGAGAACCCAGAGAGCAAAGCGTTCTACAACGGCGACTACATCCAAGACATTGCCACCGATTTCTTGGCCGGCAAAACCGTCAAGTCCGACGACCGTGAATTCACCGCCAGCGGCGATGTGAACGATGTCGATGGCATGCGCGAATTCGCCGTGGCCTATTTGCGCCACGAGCAAGACCTTGACTTGAAAGCCTTTGACGTCAAGTTCGACAACTACTACTTGGAAAGCAGCCTCTACACCAGCGGCAAAGTGGCCGATGCGGTGAGCCGCCTGCAAGCGGCGGGCAAAACCTACGAGCAAGACGGCGCGCTGTGGTTGAAGTCCACCGACTACGGCGACGACAAAGACCGCGTGATGAAAAAGACCGACGGCACCTACACCTACTTCGTGCCAGATGTGGCCTACCACATCACCAAGTGGGAGCGCGGCTTCACCAAGGTGGTCAACATCCAAGGCACCGACCACCACGGCACCATCGCCCGCGTGCGCGCAGG
>JAIXRH010000091.1 GCA_027485285.1 Comamonadaceae bacterium
CGATCAGGGAAGCACACCATGCTTCCCTTTTTCGTCAAAGTGAATGGCGCGATAGCAAAGCGGTTATGCACCGGATTGCAAATCCGTTTAGCCCAGTTCGACTCTGGGTCGCGCCTCCATCAAATTAAAGCAACTGTCTCAGGGCAGTTGCTTTTTTTTCGTCTGCACACTTTTGCACAGTTTCTTCGGTTGGTTAGGGAGGCGCACGCAGCACTGTGACTCAAAGTGATTTGCGTGGTTTGCTCGCATATTTGCTTATTACCAGCTGACATATTTCTGCAATAAATTTTTCCTAAGATTTTAGAAAATTAACTAACTATGTTGCTCTCATGAAAAAACTATTCAACCTTTCTCTGCTTGTAACTGCGTCCCTGCTCACAGCTTGCGGCAACTCTGATGCACCCATCAAGCAGGGCATATTCGTTGACGCACCAGTCGAGGGCTTGAGTTATGTAACCACTTCAGGTTTGACGGGCACCACCAATGCTGCTGGCGTTTTTAATTATGTGGCTGGCGACAGTGTGACTTTTTCATTGGGTAGCGTTAAGTTTCCATCGGTTGTTGCAGGTGATTTAATCAGCCCACTGGAGTTGACTGGCGCTTCCTCAGCTAACCATCCAGGTGCCTTAGCGATTGCACGCTTGTTGCAAAGTGTCGACAGCGATGGCAACCCCGACAACGGCATTACCGTCAATCGCGCCAAAATTGCCAGCACCATCACGCAACCAGCCGATTGGTCTCAAGTCAGCGGCGTTCAACTTGCAGCAATGCTCACCGATGGGGCTTCTGGGTTGCGATCCGAATCTCTGGCGCGTTCGCACTTATCAAGCCAACTGGCAGGGGTCAACAAAGATCCTCAAATGAGCTTGGTGGGTCGTTATGCCTCTGGCGGAACGGTCGCTTCACCATCGTTGGTTGCCGAAATAACAGCCTATCACCCCAACAGCAAATCTTTGTTCATCACTGTTGATACGCCCAATGAACCGTCATCATTCAAACGCGTTGATCTATCTGGTTTAGGCACAACGGCATTGAGCAGTCCCACCACTGCCAATAACCTTCAAGCTTCTGCTCGTTACAACGTTGCAGCAGATGTCAATGACAGTTCTTTCACCGCTGGCGGTGTTCAGAGCCTGGACGTCACTGGCAATCTCTTGGCGATTGCTGTGCAAGCTACACGTAAAACCGATGCGGGTGTCATCGCGTTTTACAGCTTGACATCAACTGGTATGCCAACCTTTTTGAAAAAGGTCACGGTGGGTTCACTGCCGGATGGCGTTGCGTTCTCCCCTGATGGCAAGTACTTGGTAGTGGCCAATGAAGGCGAGTTGAGCAACACCTTTATGACGGACGGTATAGACCCTGAAGGGTCAATTTCTATCATCAATATCAGTAATGGATCACCCGCAGACACAGCGGTACAGGTTAAATTCACTGACTTCAACGTTGGCGGTACTCGCGCCAGTGAACTGCCATCAACCGTTCGTATTGGACGCCCGGGTGCAACCGTAGCTCAAGACTTAGAACCCGAATATGTGTCGATTTCAGCCGACAGCAAAACGGCTTACATCACTCTGCAAGAAAACAATGCGGTGGCAGAGCTGGACTTGGCTTCAGGACGAATTAGCAAGATTTTTGCGCTGGGGTTCAAAGACTACGGCAGCAAATACAAAATTGCCGCCTCTGATCGTTATGCGGGAACCAGTTCTTCCGCTTACAACAACCCAGCAGTTTCAGCGACTCTTAAAAACTACAACAACCTCTATGGTGTCTATTTGCCAGATGGTATTGCCACTTACACGGTCAACGGCAAGACTTACTTTCTCACCGCAAACGAAGGTGATGATCGAGGTGATTTCCTTACAGGGTCATCTGCAGACACAGCTCGCTTTAGCAGCATCGTCGCAAACCTAGACCCCACAGCCTTCCCAGCCGATGTGGTTACCGCCATCAAAACAGATCAGGAATTGGGTCGTCTGACGTTGCTGAGCAAACATGCTGGTGGAAATTACGGCGACACGGACGGTGATGGTGACTATGACCGTGTCTATGTTCTTGGTGGCCGCTCGTTTTCGATTTGGGACGCAAGCACTGGCACTCAGGTCTTTGACTCTGGCGAAGATATTGAACGTGCGGCGTATAGCAATGCTTCCGATGACTCTGCCAATGCATTGGCTTTACTCAAAGCCGATCAATTGCTAGGGAGACTTGATAACAAAGGACCAGAACCTGAATCAGTGGTGGTTGGACAAGTGGGTTCTGAAACCTATGCATTTGTGGCTTTGGAGCGTGCAAGCGCGGTCATGATGTACAAGATTACCGATCCCACCAAGCCGAAGCTGGTTCAATACATCCGAAATACCACCAATCTTTTAGATGGCGACATCTCACCTGAGGGTATGAAATTTATACCCGCTTCTCAAAGCCCAACTGGTGTTGCTTTGTTGGCAGTGGGTCATGAAGTGTCCGGGTCGGTAGCGGTCTATCAAATCAAGTGATGAATTAAACGCTATAGAAAGATTGTTGGCAGGTCTCGCCTCCATCGAACTAAAGCAACTGCTTCAGGGCAGTTGCTTTTTTTTCGTCCGCACACTTTTGTACGGTTACTACGGTAATTTAAGGTTGCTTCGCACATGCAGTAGGGTGAAGAAGCTTGGCTACAGCTTGCTAGGCCTTGCTGTTTACTTTGTACCTTCAGCAGCGAGTTGGGCACAAAGTGCGTTTTTGCAAAGCGCTTGCTTAGAATCATCACCATGCAATTTTCGCCTTCTTCTCTTTTGCTGCGTGGTACTCTGCCAAAGGCCAGCAAGGTTTTTCTGGCCGATTTGACGAAGGCTTACCTTGTGCAAACGAGTTTTTTGGTGCAGATTGAACCTGTCGGCGGTTTAGATCCAGCTAAGCGCATACAAGCCGGCGAAGTATTTGACTTGTTGCGCCTGGCATTGAGCAAACGGGCTCTCGCTGCGGCTGGGGACGTTGACCTGCGTCGGTGTCAATGAACGGCATCGCGTTGCAAGACCTTAAGTTTTTTGCCGCCATTCAAGATAGCCGAAAGCCGAATTCGATCGTGGCTCAGGTGCTGCCTTGTTACAAGATGCAGCTTGAATTGAAGTTTGAGCTCTACCCATGACGCATCGTCCCAAGCCTCCTCACGCCATGCTTGGCATCAGCTTATTGCTGATGGCCATGGCGTGCTTTGCTATATTGGACACCACGACCAAGCATGTGACAACGGCGGTGCCCATCCTCATGGCAATTTGGGCGCGTTACTTTTTTCAGGCCTTGTTGACTGCTGCCGTGGTCTTGCCATTGAAGGGGTGGGCTGTCCTAAAGACCCAAAATCCACGCCAGCAAGTCACTCGCGGTGTGCTGTTGACGGTGGTCACGGGCTTGGTTTTCTTGAGCTTGCAGCTTTTGCCTGTGGGTGAGTTCACAGCCATAGTGATGATTGGCCCGTTGCTAGTCACATTCCTGTCAGCTAGAACTTTGGGTGAGCATGTTTCTGTGCAGCGAATTTTGCTGATGTGCCTTGGGTTTATCGGTACGCTCATCATCATTCGACCTGGCACCGATGTGTTTGGTTGGCCGTTGTTACTGCCCTTAGCCGTCGTGGTTTTGAACACAGTGTTTCATTTGCTGACCAGCAAAATGTCACGCACGCAAGATGCCATGACCACGCAGTTCTACACAACTTGGGTGGGTACAGCGTTGACATCCGTCCCACTTTATTGGTTTTGGGTTCCCATCGCCGACACTGTGATTCTTTTGGAACTGTTGTTGATGGGCTTGGCTGGCGCAGTCGGACATTTCTTGCTCATCATGGCTTTTGAGCGATCACCTGCTGCGACTTTGATGCCCTATATGTATTCACAAATTGGCTTTGCCATGTTGGGTGGTTGGCTGGCCTTTTCGCATGTGCCTGATCATTTCTCTTTGATGGGCATGGGTTTGATTGCGCTGAGTGGTGTGGCGAGTGGATTGCTCACCCTGTTCGAAGTACGTCAAAAGACCCGTGGTCATTAAATGAGCGGGCGCAAACTTTGCGCCACTTCGCGCAGGACGGGCAACACCCGATTCACAGCCTCTTTCGATGTCTCAAACTGAATGGGCATGCTGACGGTCAAGGCCGCTTGAACATTGCCTTTGTGGTCACGCAAAGGGACTGCCACACCTCTGTAAGCCAGATCAAGCTGTTGTTCAGACAATGCCCAGTCTTGGGCTCGAATGCGTGCAAGTTCTGCTCTCATCCGTTTGGGGTCGGTGATGGTGTGTGACGTGAAGGCCTTGAGTTCATTATTGGCCAACCAATTTTCTACTGCTTCCTCTCCCAACAGCGCGAGAAGCAAAACGCCTGCTGATGTGAGGTGACACGGCACACGAGCGCCCAGTGCGAAGCTGGTGTTCATGCTGCGGTTTTGTCCATTTCTTGCGATGTAAACCAACTCAAAGTCGTCAAGCACTGCGACAAACGAGATCTCTTGCGTGCCCATGGCTAGGCGCTGCAACGAAGGCTGCACGATGCGTGGCAAACGCGCCGACAGAAGATATGACTGGCCCAAGCGCATCACTTTGGGGGTGAGCCAAAACAGTTTGCCGTCTGTGGCGATAAAACCCAGATGCAGCAGTGTGAGAAGGTAGCGCCTGGCTGCTGTCCGCGTTAAGCCGCATCGCTGTGCTGCCTGCGTGGCAGTCAACCGTGGGTTGTGTTCATCAAAGGTTTGCAGGACGGCTAAACCTTTGTCTAGTCCAGCAATCCAATCCTTTTGATCAATGCTCATGGTGTGTGCAGGGGGAAACCCGAGATGCGTTCGTTATTCGCACATGATTGTACGTTAATCGCGCAAATGGTATTTATTTTTTCTGTCCTTGAGAAGTTTGCAATTAAATTGCAGGGGTTCAATCACAAAGAGGAAACATCCATGACAAAACGTGCTGCCCTGAAGGCTATTGCTGCTGCAACTATTTTTGCGCTGACTGGTATTGCGCATGCCCAACAAACAGTGAAGATCGCCAATATCGTTGAGCTGTCTGGTCCAGGTACAACGGCTGGCACTCTGTTTAAAAATGGCGTGGAGTTGGCTGTGAAAGAAATCAACAGCGCTGGCGGCATTCTGGGAAAGAAAATTGAAAGCTACACCGTTGATACGCAAACCAACCCCGGCGTTGCCAAAGGCTTGACCCAAAAAGCCGTGGACGATGGCGTGGTTGCCATCTTTGGTCCTGTGTACTCGGGCTCCATCATGGTGTCGATGGCCGAGAGTAAACGCGCTGGTATTCCTAACTTTACCGGTGGAGAAGCTGCAGCAATTACGATGCAAGGCAATCCTTATGTCTTCCGTACATCCTTTGGCCAGAGCACAGCGTTCCCTAAACTCGCCAAATACATCAATGCCAAAGCCAAGACCTTGGCTGTGATTTATGTGAACAATGACTTTGGCAAAGGTGGCCGCGACACGATGACCAAGATTTTGGATGGTAGCCCTACCAAAATCGTGGCTGATATCTCAACTGATGCAGGTCAAGTGGACTTTTCATCTGCAGTGTTGAAAGCCAAGCAAAGCAATGCCGATGCCATCTTTGCATATACCAATGAAGAAGAGTCTGCACGTTTGTTGCGCGAGCTTAAAAAGCAAGGCTGGAACAAGCCTGTGATTGGTGAAACAACCTTGACTGGACAAAAAGTGATTGAGTTAGCGGGCGATGCCGCGAACGGTGCTGTTGCGCACGTGGGTTTGACGGTCGATGCGCCTAATCCTGAAATGCTCAAGTTCAAGGCCAAGTATTACCAAGCCTACGGTAGTATTTCTGATCACAACGGCATCAAAGGTTACACAGGTGTTTATGCTTTGAAGGCTGCCATCGAAAAAGCCGGCAAGGTCGAGCCTAAAGCGATCGCACAAGCCTTACACGGTTTGACGATCAGCGCTAAGAAAACACCAGGCGTCATCATGGACGTGACTTTTGATGCCAACGGTGACTTGGATCGTGAAAGCTATATGGTGGAAGTTAAAAACGGCCGCCAAGTCGTGGTCGATGTATTGCCCGCGCTAGGCAAGAAATAACCCATTGCATGCCTTAGGCATGCTGGGTTCATCCAAAACTTTGACCCTCAGGTTGCGCCTCATGCGTGAGGTGCAGCTGAACTGCTCTTTTAACTTTTCAGAGCGATCACACCCATGACCGACTTTTTACAACTCTTTTTCAGTGGCCTGGCCACCGGCAGCATTTATGCGCTGGCAGCGTTGGGCTTTACTTTGCTTTGGCAGGCTTCTGGCACCATCAACTTCGCACAAGGTGAGTTTGTGATGTTGCCTGCTTTCATGATGATTGGCTTTTTGGCCGCGGGCTTTCCTTTGGTGTTGAGCTTTGCTGCAAGTTGTGTGGTGTCGGTCTTTGTCTTAGGCTGGTTGTTCAAACGCGGTGTGGTGGACCCACTGTTCAAGTTCGGCATGATGCCCATCGTGGTGGCAACCATTGGCCTGTCCATCGCCATGCGGAATGCGGTGCGTGCGGGGTACAGCGCTGAGCCACATCCGTTTCCTAATTTATTTCCAGATGAGGTCTACAGCATTGCTGGTGTGACCATTTCGGCCACAGACATTGGCACCTTTGTGTTTGCCCTTGCCTTGGTGTTGGTGACGCAAGCTTTCTTGGTCAAGACCGTTACCGGGCGTGCCATGCAAGCGGTTGCACAAAACACCGAGAGTGCCTCGGTGTTGGGCATCAACGTGCCCCGCATGATTTTTTACACCTTTGCTATCAATGCGGTGCTCGCCGCGGCGGCCGCCATTTTGGTGACGCCCACTTATTTGGCGAAGTTCGATATGGGGGCAGCGCTAGGCACCAAGGCGTTTTTTGCCGCCATCATTGGAGGCTTTAACAACTCACGAGGCGCTTTGTTAGGCGGCGTGATTGTGGGTGTGTCCGAAAACTTGGCTGCGGCCTATATCTCACCCGCTTACAAAGACGCGGTGGCACTGATCATTTTCATGGTCGTGATTTTGTTCAAGCCGCAAGGCTTGCTAGGTAAGAAAGTGGAGCGCAAAGTATGAAGAAGCTCGCAATCTTGACCGGCCTCTTGGGGCTTCTGGCCTGCATTTTTGTGCCTACGCTTCTCAAGAACCACGGTATCTATTTGTTCACCTATTGGTTGATCTACGTGATCGCCACCATGGGCTTGAACCTCACCATCGGTTATGCCGGTCAAAAGTCACTCGGCCACGCGGCGTTCTTTGGCATCGGTGCATACACCGTCGCTGTTTTAATGCAAGCTGGCTATAGCTTTTGGTTGGGCATGCCCCTCGCAGCTTTGGGCTGCTTTGTGGTGGGCTTGGTTTTGGGCTTTCCAGCTCTGCGTGTGCAAACCATTTACTTGGCGTTTGCCACCTTGGGCTTCAATACCGCTGT
Organism: Comamonadaceae bacterium; assembly: GCA_027485285.1. Lineage (GTDB taxonomy): Bacteria > Pseudomonadota > Gammaproteobacteria > Burkholderiales > Burkholderiaceae_C > Limnohabitans. Next base: position 7,408 of record JAIXRH010000091.1, read on the forward strand.
CTGGTTGGTGATGCGCAACGAAGAGTGGCTCACAGGCGGCACTTTTGGTATCAACAACATTGCACGGCCTGAAGCCTTCGGCTTTAGCTTTGACGGCAACTTGGCTTACTACTATTTGGTGTTGGCCTTCACTGTGGTTTTGGGTTTGCTCTTGTGGGGCTTGCTCAACTCACCATGGGGCAAAGCGTTCAAGGCCTTGCGTGACAACCCCATCCGTGCAGAGAGCTTGGGCGTAGACATCCGTGGCTACACCTTGCTGAGTTTTGCGATTGGCGCAGCTTACGCAGGTATCGCGGGCGGCTTGTTCGCTTCGTTGGTTCAATTTATTGACCCTTCACCTTTCACAGTGGAGGCGTCGATCATGATGTACCTCATGGTGGTCGTGGGCGGCCCTGGCTATTTCTTGGGTCCCTTGCTGGGTGCCGCAGTCGGGGTGATCTTGCCCGAGTGGCTCCGCTTTGCGCAGGCTTGGTATTTGTTTGTGTTCGGTTCAGCCGTGGTGATGTTGATGATTTGGTTGCCCGATGGTTTGCTAAGCATTCCAGACCGCCTTCGCGCGAAACGTCTGTCGCGTGAGGCCTCTGCCTCACGTGCAGCGGCAGGCCAATCAGGAGTCGGAGCATGACCATGTCTAACAATCAACCCGTCCTTCAAGTGACCGACTTGAAAAAAGCCTATGGCGCGATTCAAGCCGTAGGTGGTGTGTCATTTGAAGTGCGTCCCGGCGAAATCTTTGGTGTCATTGGCCCCAACGGATCGGGCAAGACCACCTTGTTCAACAGCATGTTGGGTCAGATCACACCCGACACCGGCAAGATCGAACTCAATGGCCATGACGTGACGCAGCTAGGCCCCTTAGAGCTCAACCGACGTGGCGTGGGTCGCACTTTCCAAACCTTACAGGTATTCGGCAAGATGACCGTGCGTGACAACTTGATCGTGGCCGCGCAAGAACACCAAGGGACCATGTTCAGTCGCATGTTTGCCCCCAGCGACTCCAAGCTCGGGAATAAGGCGGATGCGCTCATTGCCAAGTTCCATATTCAACATGTGGCCGACAAAAAAGCTGGCGAGTTGAGCTACGGCCAACAAAAGTTGGTGGACATCGCCATGGCCTTTATGAGTGAACCAGACTTGGTGTTGTTGGACGAGCCTTGCGCCGGTGTGAACCCAGCATTGGTGGGTGGTATCAGCACCTTGTTGAAGGATTTGAACAAAAGCCAAAGAGCAGATGGCAAGGCCAGCAGTTTTGTGGTGATCGAGCACAACATGGACTTTGTAATGGATGTGTGCCATCGCATCATGGTGATGGTCGAAGGCAAGGTGATGGCCATTGGTACACCTGCAGAAATTCGTGGCAACAAACAAGTGCTTGACGCTTACTTGGGGAACTGATCATGACCACACACAATCACACACCACCATGCATTGAATTTGAGGATGTGGTGGCAGGTTACAAAGATTTCATGATCTTGAATAACCTCTCATTCACGGTTCCCAAAGGTTCTATCACTTTGTTGATTGGCCCCAACGGTGCTGGTAAATCGACCGTTCTCAAAACGCTGTTTGGCTTGCTCATCCCGCGCCAAGGCAAGGTACGTTTGAATGGTGACGACATCACGGGTGCCAGTCAAAAAGACTTGCTTGCACGCGGTATTGCCTTTGTGCCACAAGGTCGTAATTTGTTTGGTCAGCTCTCCGTCTATGAAAACTTAGAGCTTGGCGGAATCACACTCGGTATGAAGACCACACATGAGCGCATTCCTGAAGTGCTTGAGTTTTTTCCACGCGTGAAAGAGCGCATGAACTCGTCGGCTTCATCGCTGTCTGGCGGTGAGCAAAAGCAACTAGAAATAGGCCGTGCTTTGCTTCTTCGGCCCAAAGTCTTGTTGATTGATGAGCCGTCTATTGGCTTATCACCCATAGTGGTGCAAGACGTGTTCAAGCTTCTTCGCAAGTTGGCTGAGCAAGGCACCACAGTTCTCATGGTGGAGCAAAACGTGAAGAGTGCGCTCAAATACTCGGACAACGCCATTGCCTTAGAGTCAGGCCGTTTGGTGCTTTACAAATCGGCTGCTGAAATTTTGGCGGACCCACAAATGGAGCGTTTGTTTTTAGGTGGCGTTCACACCACAACTGCAGCTGCTTCTTTTTAACAGTCAGCGCATCACGTAAAACCGATAAACATCACAATAAATCATGAGCAGACCGATTTTGGTTATCAACGGCAGTACACAGCTGATTGCCCATATTGGTTTTCCCACGCACACGTTCAAGTCGCCCATGATTTACAACCCGTACTTTGCCAGTGCGGGCATCAATGCGGTGGTGGTTCCGATGGGTTGCCAAACCCCAGACTACCCCGTCTTTTTGAAATCGGTGTTCAACCTCACCAACTTGTGCGGTGCACTCATCACCATGCCCCACAAGGTGGTGACGGTGGGTTTGCTGGATGAAGTGACCCCCACCGTCCGCGTGGCCGGTGCTTGCAACGCTGTGAAGAAGCTGGCTGATGGCCGCTTGGTGGGTGACATGTTTGACGGCGCTGGCTTTGTGCGCGGCGTGCAACGCAAGGGTTTTGATTTGACGGGCAAGCGTGTGTTAGTGGTTGGCTCGGGTGGCGTCGGGTGCGCCATTGCCGCGTCTCTCGCTGGTACTGGCATTGCCGCCATCAGCTTGTTTGATGTGAACACCGCGTCTGCCGAAGCCTTGGGCCAGCGCTTGAAACAAAACTACCCTCAGATCGATGTGCGTGCAGGCTCGAACGACCCTGTCGATCACGATTTGGTGGTCAATGCCACGCCCTTGGGCATGAACGAAGGCGACGCATTGCCCATGGATGTCTCGCGTATTTCACCCGATGCCTTTGTAGGCGAAGTGGTGATGAAAACAGAAATGACCGCTTTCTTGCAAGCTGCTCAAAACCGAGGTTGCCGCGTGCAAGTGGGCTCAGATATGTTGTTTGAGCAAATTCCCGCTTACTTGGAATACTTCGGTTTGCCCACCACCACGGCAGACGTGTTGCGCGATGTGGCGCAGTTGCAATATTGAGTTTTGAGCACTTAAATTTATTGGAGTTCCCGATGACCTTGCCATCCACTCACCGTGATTTACAGCGCGAGTCCGTGCCCGAGATGCCCAACCGTTTGGGATTAGATGGCATCGAGTTCATTGAGTACGCCACCAGCCGTCCTCAGGCGTTGGGTCAAGTGCTAGAGAACATGGGCTTTCGCCCTGTGGCCCGCCACCGTTCGCGTGAGGTGACTTTGTACCGCCAAGGCGGCATGAATTTGGTGGTCAATGCCAGTCCCGATGATGCGCGTGTGAGCGCCACCACCGATGGTCAGCCCGTCATTTCTGCCGTGGCCTTCCGTGTGCGCGATGCACTGCAAGCACACACGCGTTGCATGGAACTGGGTGCATGGAATGTCAGCAGCCAAGCGCAAGCGATGGAACTGCACATTCCTGCCATTCACGGTCCAGGCGCAAGCCGCTTTTACTTTGTGGACCGTTGGCAAGAGTTCTCGATTTATGACATCGATTTCAAGCCAATTCCCACCGTCGACCCACAACCAGCAGCCACGGCTGGCATGAGCTACTTTGGCGTGGTGCAATACATTGGCGCAGGCCGCAGCGCGGATTGGCTGGCGTACTTTGAACACATGTTTGATTTCAGCTTTGTGCCCGACGAGCAACGCTTTGGCATCTTGCCCAAAGGCAAGTTGATGAAGAGTCCGTGTGGCAACTTCTTGTGGCAACTGATTGAGCCTGATCCTTGGATGGACGTCGACGAGTCGCCCGAATGCTTGCAACGCATTGGCTTGGGTGCGGTGGATGTGGGCGCGGCAGTGGCGGCACTCAAAGCCCGTGGCGTCGAGTTTGTCGAGTCCACCCAGCTACACCCAGAAGACCGTGGTGCGCTCACACGCAGTGCCTTGGGCTCGGTGTCTTTTGAGTTGGTTCACAAAGACAACTGAACAGAGATTTTCATATGAACCTACTCAATGGCTTCGGCATGGACACCATCACGATGGCAGGCTCATTGGAGGCCAAGTTGTCGGCGATGAAAGACGCAGGCTTCTCGCAAGTCATGCTCATGGCGCGTGACTTGGTCACACACCCAGGCGGTGTGCCTGCGGCAGTGGCGGCGGTACAGGCCAGCGGATTAAGGCCCACGGGCTTTCAGGTGCTGCGCGATTTCGAAGGTTTGTCTGGCCACTTGCACGGCTACAAAGTCGACATCGCCAAATCGATGCTCGAGATGTGTGCGGCCACAGGCAGCAAAGTGTTGCTGGCTTGCTCTTCTACCTCACGCCATGCGACCGATGACTTGGATCACATTGCCCGCGACTTGAAAAAACTTGCCATGATGGCCTTGCCCTTAGGCATCAAAGTGGCTTACGAAGGTTTGTCATGGGGACGCACGGTCAATGAATTCACCACGTCTTGGGATGTGGTGTGCCGCGCCGATTGCCCGAACCTGGGCATTGGCCTCGATTCGTTTCACATCTTTGCCGCCAACACGCCGCTGGATGCGATCGAGGACCTCGACCCTGACAAAATTTTCTTGGTCCAACTGTCTGACTTCATGTGGCACGAAACGCCCAGCTTTGAAGACCGCATGACCACCGCACGCACTTTCCGCGTATTCCCGGGTGAGGGTGTGCACAGCGAAGCCTTGGCCGATTTGGTGCTGCGCCTAGACCGCATTGGTTATCGGGGCGACTACAGTTTCGAAGTTTTCAACGACGACTACCAACAATTGCCTTTGGCCACCGTGGCCGAGCGTGCGAGCAAGAGCGCCACATGGCTGCATGACAATGTGTTGCACCGCTCAGCGCCATTGCCTGCTTGGGCCCTTACTTTGAATAAATAAAGCGTATTGAACAACGTCAACTTGGCACCAAAAACGTTTCAATCATTAAATGAGGCTGCATGCTTTGCTGAACAGTTCGCCTTTAACTTATTGATCTCACGGAGATTGATTTAATTGAACCTGCTCAAAAGCCTTTGCATTGATTCATCCTGCGATGTGGTTGAGTGCCTGGATGATTCTTGGCAATACAAGAGAGCTGCCTGGCGAAAAAATAGCGAACACACTGGTTATCGAGAATGAATGTTGCGATCATTTTTGTTGCACATTTGATTACACCGTCCAAAATGGCCGCATAGCCTGTTGATTTATATGGATAAATTCAGACGAATACACGTTGCAAATCCATTTAGCCCAGTTCAACGCTGGGTCGCGCCTCCGGATTTCCCTTTTGAAATCAACAATTTAGCCCCGTGAGGGGCTTTTTGTTTGGTGCAGCTGTTGGTCTTGTCCTTTTCCTGTCCTTCATGGCGAGCAAGGTGTCAGTTTCCAGAAATGGACAAGCCTTGTGTCCGAGGTTTTGTGGTTGAATCTGTCAAGACCAAAGCTGAATTAGAAGGCATGAAACGCGCACTGCGCTTTGCGGGGCAAGTAAAGTTTCGCGGTGGAGACGGCACTGTTGACTTGCAAGCGGGTGATTCTGTTTTTGTATTGCCCAAAGAACAGCGTGAATTCAGTGAATCAGCTGGTAGCAATGAGTTACTAGATTTGGCGATGTTTGAAAGTTACCAAG
>JAIXRH010000037.1 GCA_027485285.1 Comamonadaceae bacterium
GCGACCAAAGCGCCAACATCCACACTCGAGCCAGGTGCGAAATACACCCCATTTGGGTTCTGCAAAAACACAGAGCCATTGGCGTTGATCTTGCCAAAGATCTGACTTGGGTTGCTGTCAAGGATGCGATTTAAAGCAACGCTTTGAGAGTTTGGCTGCTCGAAGTTGACCGATGCTTGAGCGCCGACGTTGAAGCTCTGCCAATTGACAACCGCACTCGCACTCTCTTGCTTCACCGTCATCACAGCACCCGACTGCGACACACTGGCTGTGCCAGCTGACACGCGGGCGCCCGTGGGCAGTTGCGTCGCTATGGGCGCGGTGAGGTGAGCTGCTGAAGGTGCGGCGTAGGTCGCAAAACTGAAACCAATACAAATCAACGCGGCCACAAGGGGCTTGATGAAGAAATGCGCCACCGCCTTTTGAACGAAGTCGCCCGCAGAAGATTCGCCTCCCACGGCTTGTGCACCTTTGCCTTTGGCGATTTCAGGCACAGCCACAAACGTGGCTGTCACCTCATTCCAAATGACCTTAAAGCAATTGTTCATGCCAGCGAAGCTTTGGTTTTCTTAAAAAGCCACGTTTGCGTTCAACCAAACACGCGTCTTGACCAACGTGCCGTCTTGGTCATTGCCCGAGGGGGTTGGGTTGGGGTTGTTGCCAATCCGTCTAGCCACCGTCACTTTCAGGCTGAGGCCTTGAGATGCGATGTAGCCGTAGGAAGTGCCGAAGCCCTTCAACGCATATTTATTCAATGAAGGGGCTCCCGAATAATCGTTATGCGTATTCACGGTCACACGGCCATGGTCGTAGAAACCCGTCACCGTGCTGGACTGCCCCAAACGACCCCGGAGTTCTAGATTGGCAAGCTGTCCCTGTGAACCACCTCCCTCGCTGGTGGGGTAGGCGCGTACACCATTCATGCCGCCTAGATAAAACTTCTCAGAAGAATCTAAGTTGTTATTTGCAATTTGGCCATTCAGCGATGCATAGACAGAGACACCACGGCCAATCTCTTGGTCTCTGGCCAACGCATACTTCAGCTTGTTGAAGTGACCCGCAGTTTTCGTCGTGTTGGCATCTGCCGATTGCGTGGCAGACTTGCTGAGATCGAGGAAGCCTTTGGTCGTCGTCAGCCCCATCGACGTTCGACCACCGCCCCAATACGCATCAGCAAAGCTGCCGTTGATACCCAAATGAAGCAATCGGCTTTCGTAGTCAGAAGCAATGGTTGCATTCGTTTGGTTGAGGTAGTGTTTGCGATCAACCGCCAATAAGCCATTCAGGTTGGACTGGCGTGTGCGGACAAAAGGATACACAGCATCGAAGCCATAGGCATCAGCCGTGCCCTTAGCCTGCAAAGCACTGTAGTCTTGTGAAATTAACTTGTAATTCAGATGCGACGTGTTTGCACCAACACGCAAACCCGAGTAACCCACGGGCACAGCTTGAGCGAGCCTGATGTATTGACTGCCCTCAGTCGCGAGGCTGTTGATAGACAACTGATCACCCATACCCAACGGGCTGTTGACCATCAAGTTGGCAGCGATGCGATTTTTCCCAGTCGACCTTGCGCCTGAGTTGTCCGCTGAAACATCCATCTTTACTCTTGGTGCACCCTGCAATGTGACGACCAAATCAGTTTGCCCATTCAAACCGCCTTCAGATAAGCGGCCTTGTATCTGAACCCCCGCCAAATCCGATGCCAAAGCCAAAGCGCGATCGATCGAATTTGAATTGAGTTTTTCGCCGGGCTTTTGAACAGCGTAAATCGTCTCAAGAATGCGCTTCGTGTCGACCAACTTGGACGCCGGTCCGTCCACGCGTACCTTGCCAAAACTCGCCTCTGTGATTTCGATGGTCACCACCCCATTTTTGATGTCCTGGGGCGGAAGACTGGTTCTGACCACATACCCAGAAGCCCTGTAAAAGTCCGCCACCGCCACCGCAGCCAACTCTAATTCTGAAAAATCAATCAATCGATTTAAAAATCCTTCAGTCACTTTGGCAATCGCTGCTGATGGATAAATTGTGTTTCCAACCCAGATGAACTGAGTCACAGTCAGCTTAGGGCCAGCCACATTCTTTCGTTCTGATGGCTGAGGCACCAAAGGTGTGAACACCTCTTTAGGCGTGTTGAATTGCTTATCTTTGTTGATCTGCTGCTGCAGTGATCCGGCGTCCGGCAAGGTTTGTGCAAAGCTCTGCGGCATACATGCCATCAGACATGCCATGAGATATGGGGACGCGTGAATGCTCTTTGGCAAGCCATAGCGCTGCAAATTTCTCATAAGAAGAGGGCTGGAGTTTTAATTCAATAAATTTAAACATCCACCTAAGCCTTGAGCTTGCAAAAAAATGTAAGGAATAAAGACTTGGTTACGTAAGATCAACGTCCATGAAACAGTGGACCTTGATCAGAACCATCTTTAGCTCATTCGCGACAGCACTTTTAATATGCACGTCCTTACAGGCCAGCGCTGTTGAAAGCGGTCAGCAGAGCTGGGGGAAACTAGAAGTCTTGGTTGATGCAAGTCAAAGCAAGAGTTTGGAAGATGTGACGAAGTCAACGTTCAAGCCATTTGATTCGAACGAAAAGCTGCCTTTTTCTGAGAGTTTTGTTTGGCTACGAGTCACGCCACAAAACGTTGAAAAAGAACAAACGCTTTTTTTAAAAATTCTGCCAGCCCTGATCCATGACGTCACTGTTTATGTGCCCACGGCGATGAATCCCAGCGGCTGGGACATTCAGTCATACACCACAGAGCAATTGACTAAGCCGATACCCATTGGATCGACAGCGTTGAGTCAAGATATTTACGTACGGGTCAATTCAACGCTTGATTTGAGAATTTTCCCTGTCATAGACATCAAAGAAAACGTTGACTTGCTGCAAAGAACCTCGGAAACCTACATTGTCAGCCTCCTCACAATTCTTTCACTGGCATCCTTGCTCACTCTGGCGCGATTAGTCCTTGGTTTTAATTCGTTCAGCTTGGTTCTTTTTACTTTTCTTGGATGCATCACAACAGTTGCCTTTGTGGGATCAGATTTACTCAACCTAATCGTTGCATCAGATATTGGTTTTAAATCAGAAATCTTCCCTGTAGCGCTGACTGGGGCCGCTTTTAGTTTTGTTGGCTTATGGCTTTTGCTGGCAAACAATCTTTTCAATGGGGGCATCTGGATCAAGGCTTCATTGGTCTATTTATTGATCTTTGGAATGATTTTTGTGGGTTCATTCTTTGACGGAAACAAAGCCGTATTGATTTTAGAGAATATAAAAAATTACATTTCTGCGATTTTGATAGTCTCGTTATTTTTACAAGCCCTCAAGTCGAGACACTTACTTGCAAAAGCATCAGAAAAACTCACCTTGATTTTTTTAATCGTCTTTGCAATTGTTCCACTCCCAAGTGCTGGCAATTTCTATCGACCATTTGTCGAAGCATTCAACAGCGGCAATTTAGATCCCTCAAGTTTTTTATTTTTGCTTCGACCCCTGCTGACTTTGATGCTGTTAACACTCGCTGCATGGTCTTTTGAGAAGCTCAGAAGCGAAAGAATTTCATCCCTTAAAACTGAGCTCAACATCACCAAGTCAAACTTAGAGAGCGAATCTTCAAGGTTAGATTTGCAAAAGAAGTTCACCGCAATGCTGACGCATGAACTTAAAAATCCACTCATGGCAAGCCAAATGGCACTTGGCAGCATACGAGATCGTCTTGGCGATGAGGATCCCTCTATACCCAGGGTCAACTCCATACATCACTCGTTACAAGAGATCGATACCATCATCGAACGCTGCGCAGAGATTGATAAATACGAACAAGGTTACATACCCCTTGTGATGGAGAGTTTTCCACTTGGTGATTTGGTGTGCCTCATGAAGGCATCCCACCCCAGCGAAAGAATTTATACGATTGTGCGAGGCACAGATGAAAATTTTGTTTTTCGATCTGACATTTATTACATCAAGTCCATACTGAATAACTTACTCACAAACGCTTTAAAGTATTCAGTCGCTGAAAGTCTTGTGGAACTGAAAGTTGAATACAAAACAAGCACATTCACAAGCGAACTGCAATTCAGTGTTTCAAACGAAGTGAATGAAGATGTCAAACTTGATCCATCACGCGTGTTTGAGCGCTACTACAGATCTGAATCAGCCAAAAATCAATCCGGCGCAGGACTCGGTTTATGGCTTGCGCAATCAATGGCGCATGCCCTAGGAAGTCATATCCAATTAACAACCGACAGACAGTGTGTTCGATTTGAATTCTCTATCCCTTTATGAATACACAAATCACCCAGCCAGTTGAAACGCCATCGCCCGAAGAGACGCCAACCGTGCCCTCTGTTTTATTGGTGGAGGACAACCTTCGCGTCAGCGATGAGTTGGCGCTCGTGCTTCAATCCGGTGGCTACAACACACGATGCGCATACGACGGCGAGCACATGCGATCTTTGTTGGCTGTCTATACGCCCAACGTCGTGATGCTTGATTTGAATTTGCCTAGCGAAGATGGCATCAGCCTGTGCAAGTGGCTAAGGGATGTTTACCCAAATATAGGCATTGTCATGTTGACCGCTCGCGTGATGGGAAGTGATCGCACGGAAGGCTACCAAGCTGGCGCGGACGTCTACCTCACCAAGCCTACGCGACCAGAAGAGATACTGGCTGTGATTCGTAATTTACTAAGACGCAGCGAGAGATCCGGATCGACTGAGAAAAACGAACCTTCGTGTTGGTCTCTTCATTTGAAAAGTATGTACTTGACTTCGCCTGAGTCAGATGTATTGAGCCTAACCCCGAAAGAAACAGTGGCACTAAAAACACTCGCTCAATCGTTGAGTCACTGCACCTACGACGACCTCATCGATAAGCTGGGTGGCGAAACCAGCCAATCATCCTTTGACAAAGTCCGTCTTGAAGTCTTGATCAGTCGTTTGCGAACAAAGCTTTTTAATTTCAAAGAACAGGCCTTTGAAATTAAAACCATTCATGGCACTGGGTACAGACTCACAACAGCGCTGGTAGTTCGAGAACGCTAACAATTCAATTGCACCACGCAACATGACCACCGCAATCCATATGAATGACATCACAGAACTTCCACATACCAACGCGAGCAGCGACCTCATCGTCGGTCAAGGTGTGCGATTCAC